>JBOHHF010000264.1:0-22895 GCA_050700495.1 Pseudonocardiaceae bacterium | reverse complement strand
CTGCAACGGTTCCCCGGTGGCGACATAGACCGCGATCTCTTCCGCAGACGGGATACTGAAGCGGATCAGGGTTGTCTCCGCGCCGCTGACGGTCGCGATGACGGCACCGCCATCCAAGCGCACCACGGCGTGCCCGGTGAGCAGCTCACCGGTGCCGCCCGCCATCGCCTGCCAGCGTTGCAGGGCGATGTGGGCGCTGCCGGGCTTGCCGGTCAGCTCCCCACCGATGTGCAGCATCGAGTCGCACCCGACGATCACCGCGTCCGGGTGCTCTTCGGCGACGTCCGCGGCTACAGCTTCGGCCTTGGCCGACGCCAGCGCGGTGACCAGCTCCGTTGGGGAGGCGTCGGGCAGTGTGCCGGCCAGCGTGTCCTCGTCCACTCCAGACACCCGCACCACGGGGTCGACCCCGGCGGCGCGCAGGAGGGCGAGCCGGGCGCGGGAGGCCGACGCGAGCACCAGACGCACGGCAAAGCAGAGTAGCGATCCGCCAGCTGACCGACGCAGATTATGCCGAACGTGTCCGGCTGCGCCGCGAGCTGCCTGACGTCGACATACAGTGACCTGATCTACCGGGCGCGGCGCGGTAGTGCCGAACTGTGCCAGCCATCGGGTCCGGGATGCAGGGGGCTACGTAGCCGGTGCCCGGGGTCAGCCCAGACGTTGTGCGGTGCCGGCTCGACGCACTGAGCACTTGCCAGCGCAGCGACCACCGCAATCAGCGCAGCGATCTCCTCCTGCTGCGCTCGGGAGTGGCATTGGGCCCCATAACACTGTTTCACACTCACAGGGGGATGTTCCCATGCTTCTTGGGTGGCAGGGTCTGGCGTTTGTCTTTGAGCATCCGCAGCGAACGGGCCACGTAGGACCGGGTGTGGCTGGGTGGGATCACCGAGTCGACGTAGCCTCGGTCGGCGGCAACGTAGGGGTTGAGCAGGGCGTCCTCGTACTCCTGTTGCCGCCGGGCCCGTAACGGCTCTCCCTGATCAGCGGCGGCGGCGAGCTCCTTGCGGTACACGATGTTCGCCGCGCCGGATGCTCCCATCACCGCGATCTGAGCCGACGGCCAGGCCAGGTTGATATCCGCGCCGAGGTGCTTGGAGCCCATCACGTCATAGGCGCCGCCGTAGGCTTTGCGGGTGATCACCGTCACTTTCGGCACGGTGGCCTCGGCATAGGCGTAGATCAGTTTGGCGCCGCGCCGGATGATGCCGCGCCACTCCTGTCCAGTGCCGGGCAGGAAACCGGGCACGTCGACGAAGGTGAGCAGCGGGACGTTGAACGCGTCGCAGGTCCGGACGAACCGGGCGGCCTTCTCGGCGGCGTCGATGTCCAGGCAACCCGCCAGCGCCGTGGGTTGATTGGCCACGATGCCGACGCTGCGGCCCTCGACCCGACCGAAGCCGACGACGATGTTCGGCGCGAACAGCTCGTGCACCTCCAAGAACTCCCCGTCGTCGACAACGCGAGTGATCACATCATGGATGTCGTAGGGCGCCTTCGCCGAGTCGGGGATCAGGGTGTCCAGCTCCCGGTCGGCGCTGGTGAGGGTGTCGGTCACCGGCCCGTGGGACAGATCAGGCGCGTCGAACACCGGCGGTTCGGACAGGTTGTTCGACGGCAGAAACGACAGCAGTTCCTTGACGTAGGACAGTGCGTCGTCCTCGTCCGTGCCGAGATAGTGCGCGTTGCCCGACTTGGTGTTGTGCGTCCGCCCGCCGCCGAGTTCCTCGAAGCCGACCTCCTCACCGGTCACCGTCTTGATCACGTCCGGACCGGTGATGAACATGTTCGACGTCTGATCGACCATCACCGTGAAGTCGGTCAGCGCCGGGGAGTAGACGTGCCCGCCCGCGCACGAACCCATGATCAGTGAAATCTGCGGGATCACCCCGGACGCGTGGGTATTACGGAGGAAGATCTCGCCGTATAGCGCCAGCGAGACGACGCCCTCCTGGATCCGGGCGCCGCCGCCCTCGTTGATCCCGACGATCGGGCAACCGGTCCGCATCGCCAGGTCCATCACCTTGACGATCTTCTCGCCGTACACCTCACCGAGGCTGCCACCGAAGACGGTGGCGTCCTGGCTGAACACACCCACCGGGCGACCGTCGACGGTGCCGTAGCCGGTGACCACGCCGTCGCCGTAGGGCCGGTTGTTCTGCTGGCCGAAGTTGGTACAGCGGTGCCGAGCCAGCTCGTCGAGCTCGATGAACGATCCAGGGTCCAGCAGTAGGTCGATCCGCTCTCGGGCGGTTCGTCGTCCCCTGGCGTGCTGTCGCGCCACGGCGCGGGCCGACCCGGCGTGCACCGCCTCGTCATTGCGGCGCAGCAGGTCGGCGAGCCTCCCCGCAGTGGTGTGGATATCCGGCTGGTCACCCGGGCTGAGGTGGACTGGGACTGGGCTGGCCGGCTCGGTGGCGCTGCTCATGGCTGCCGACCCTAGTCATCACTGTCGCAGTACCCGGTAGTGTTCGCGGATCGTGTGGTCTGATCTCCAGCGACCCCCCCTGCACGAGGGCGCGCTGCGCCGAGCCCTGGTGCGGCCGGACGGACCGTATGCGGCGCTGACCGTAGCGGTGACTGTGCCTTCCACGAACTCCGCGCTGACCGCTGCGGCCCGACAAGGGGCGCCGGATCGCACCGTGCTGGTCGCCGAGCGCCAGACCGCGGGCCGGGGCCGGGCCGCGCGTAGCTGGGTCGCCCCGGCCCGGTCGGGGCTGGTGCTGTCGGTTTTGCTGCGGCCCACCGAGGTGCCGCAGGTCCGCTGGGGCTGGCTACCGCTGCTGGTGGGAGTGGCACTGTGCCGGACCGTCAGCACGCTGGGCGAGCTACCCGCTGCGCTGAAATGGCCCAACGATCTGCTGCTGGGCACCGGCCGGCGCAAGGCGGCCGGGATCCTCGCCGAGGTGGTGCCCTCATCGCCGACCAACAGCCCCGCTGTGGTCGTGGGCATCGGGCTCAACGTGACGTTGCGACCCGACGAGCTGCCGGTGCCCGAGGCGACCTCGTTGGCCATCGAGCAGGCCACCTGTACCGACCGCGACCCGCTGCTTCGAAGCCTGCTGCGGGCCCTGGACAGTGACGTGCGGATGTGGTGCGAACACCAGGGTGATCCGGTCACCACGGGTCTGCGGCAGGCCTACCGGCAACGTTGCGTGACCTTGGGCGAGCAGGTCCAGGTGGAGTTGCCGGGGCAGTCCATGCTCACTGGCGCCGCGGTGGACCTGGACACCGAGGGCCGGCTGGTGGTGCTGTCCGGGGGGCAGCGGCGCGTACTGTCAGCTGGTGACGTGACTCATGTTCGGCCCGCTCAGCCGGGCTAGGGCCGCGGCTGACGTCAGCAAAGGAGGGAAGACACGCTCGGATCGTCATCGTCACCACTGTTTGGGGCCGAACTGGTTACGAGGTTGCTGACCCGGCCGGCAAGCGTGTTGTGAGCCCGCCGCAAGCAGGACATCAATTCTGCGGACAACCGGGCCGGGTCCACCCCTTGGGCGCGGTCGGTGAGGATCAACTCGGTGGGCACGCCGCGTGAGTCCACGCTCACCTGAACTGTGCCGTCGGCCGAGGTCTCGGTCACGACGAGCTGGGAGATCTGATGTTGCAGACTTCGATAGGCCTGGGTCTTCCGCGGTAGCTGCTCGGTCCACCCACTCAGTCCATGATCCACCTGGTTCGGGCCGATTTCAGCAAGATCGGGAATCGGGTTGGGCATTATGGATCTCCTCCCGCGTGCTCAACGTTCCCGGGATCCTAGGGAGACCTCTCTGCCCCGGCATCGGTACCCGTACAGCGGTACCGTGATCGCGCCGGTGGCCATGCTGGTCCCAGCGGCGGATGAGGAGGAGCCGTGCCCTACCCGGAAGACCTGCTCATGGACGACGAGCGGGTGGTGATCCACAAGCACCCGCACTGGAAGATGCTGCTGCTGCCAGTGATCTTCTTCCTGGTCATCGCGGGGCTGTGTGGCTTCCTCGTCGCGGTGATCGCGGGGCAGTCCTGGGAACTCTACGGGTGGATCGCGCTGGGTGCGCTCGGCGGGATCGGCGTGACGTGGTTGACCGTGGTGCCGCTGCTGCGCTGGCGCACCACGCATTTCGTGCTCACCACCAGGCGGGTACTGGTCCGCGAGGGAATACTGACCCGCAGCGGTATCGACATCCCCATCGGCCGGATCAACAGCGTGCAGTTTCGACATAACGTCATCGAGCGGATCATGGGCTGCGGCACGCTGATCATCGAGTCGGCCTCCGATGAGCCGCTGGAATTCGATGACATTCCCCAGGTAGAGCGGGTGCATTCGCTGCTCTACTACGACATGAACCCCAGGGACATGAACCCCAGGGACATGAACCCCGGACCATCGGCGAGATGAGTGCCAGGGAGGCCTGCCTGCCTGACCGCCACCCTGGTGACGGGCTGCCGCAGCGGGTGACGATCTGGGAGGTCGGGGCGCGCGACGGCCTGCAGAACGAGTCCGCGGTGGTCGGAGTCGAGGTCAAGGCCGAGTTCCTGGATCGGCTGGCCGAGGCCGGCCTGGGAATCCTGGAGGCGACCAGCTTCGGGCACCCGCGCTGGGTGCCGCAGCTGGCCGATGCCGCGGAGCTGCTCGGGCTGCTCGTGCGTCGCGACGGGGTGCGTTACCCCGTGCTGGTGCCCAATGAGCGGGGGCTGGATCGGGCCTTGGCAGCAGGCGTCACCGAGATCGCGGTCTTCGCCTCGGCCACCGAGAGCTTCGCCCGGCGCAACCTCAACCGAGGCCTCGACGAGCAGTTCGCGATGTTCTCCCCGGTGCTGCGCCGAGCTGCGGCCGAGGGTCTCGGCGTGCGCGGGTACGTCTCGATGTGCTTCGGGGACCCGTGGGAGGGCGCCGTGGCGGTGGCCCAGGTCGTCGACGTCGGGTGCAGGCTGCTGGATCTGGGCTGTGACCAGCTCTCGCTGGGCGACACCATCGGGGTGGCCACCCCTGGCCACGTCATCGAACTGCTGGCCGGGTTCGCCCGCACCGGCGTGGGGACTGGTGCGCTCGCGGTGCACTTCCACGACACCTACGGCCAGGCGCTGGCCAACACCCTGGCTGCCTTATATGCCGGGGTGACCTGCGTGGACGCGTCGGCCGGTGGGCTGGGTGGCTGTCCCTACGTCGAGTCGGCCACCGGCAACCTGGCTACCGAAGACCTGGTCTGGATGCTGGACGGGCTGGGTATCGAGCACGGGGTCGACCTCGACGCCCTGGTGCAGACCAGCGTGTGGCTGGCCGGAATGCTCGGCAGGCCCTCCCCGTCCCGGGTGGTCGCCGCGGTTGGTGGCTGACGAGAAAAGGACCACCAGCCCCCAGAGAATTGCTCATAACGAGACGTCCCATACGGGGGTTGGTGGTTTTTCACGGACCACCAACTGAGGGTCCTTTGCGCTGGTCACGGCGTGATCGCTGATCTCTGGGGCACCGTGGGGGCACAAGAATCAGCGTAAGCGCCGTCGACTGCCCTGCGCATCCGGTCCTCACTGCCCGCCATCAGGTGCCCGTAGGTGGTCAGTACCAGCGTCGCGTTGTCGTGGCCCAGCCACTCAGCGACGGCCACCACCGACTCACCCGCGGCGAGTAGGACGCTGGCGAAGTGGTGGCGCAGGTCATGGCTGGTCGTGCCGGCCGGTAACCCCGCCGCCTCGACCGCCTTGCCGAACACCCTGCGCCCGCCGTAGTAGTCTTGGTCCAACGCGGTGCCCGCGGCGGAATGGAACAGCAAACCGGACACGGCACGGGAGCACTTCACCTCCGGTGTGCAGGTGCACTCGATGTCTCGGCCGGTCGGGTACCGGGCCAGGTGCGCGGCCAGCACGTCAGCGACCATCGCGGGCAGGGGGATGGTCCGTCGCGAGCTGTCGGTCTTGGGCGGCACCAGATCCCGGGTCACGGCATGGGATTGGTGCTCGATACGCACGGTGCGGCGCAGGAAGTCGACATCAGCGACCCGCAGCCCGAGCAGCTCCCCGATGGCCGGTGATGTCATTCTCGTGGTCGCCAGTAGTAGCGACTCGGCGCAGATACCGCAGACACCGACCGGCGGCGGATTGACCTACGAGTTCGTCAGCTTGTCCGGCGTGAACTTGGCGAATCTCAACAGTGTGATCGTGTGGAAAGCGACCGCCACGTCCACTCAAACGTTCACGATGAGCGTCGGTGTCAGCCCCAACAACGCCGCGGCGTGGGGTTTCCTGGTGGTGCGGTTCGCCGGGGTCGCTGCCACCGGCGCGACCAAGTCCGACAGCAACGCGACCGCGTCGCTCCCGTCATCCACCATCACCACCACCAAGGCCGGCAGCCGTCTCGTCATGGCGCTGGTGGATCGCCTGGACAGGTCCAGTGCCCAGCGTTTACCGGACCACCGATGCGGGTGCGTTCGCCGAAGCCCACCACGCGAATAGCGCGGGTTTCGGCGCGGTCGATGTGGGGTGGCATGTGGATGCGGGTGCGACCGGCGGCAAAGAGCTGGGTGAGACGTCACCCACCGGTCAGCAGTGGTCGATCGTGTCGCTGGAACTGATCCCGGTGGGCGGAGTCGAGGTCGAGGAGGTCGCCGGTGGCAGTCACACCGCGACCATCGGCACCGAACACACCCTCGCCACCGTCACCGACCCCGGAATGTACGTCCAACGAGTCGACCTCGCCAACATGGTTGCTGGGGATGTCGTTGAGCTGCGGGTGTACGCGACAGCACGCACCACCGACACCGAACGCCTGATGTACGGGCCCGACCGTGTACGGGCCGATCCCCCCCGACCAGAAACTCAGCGACTCGATCCCCGCCTTGGTAGCCGGTCACTTCAAGGCGACGCTGAAACAGACCGCGGGGACTGGCCGCGTGTTCCCGTGGGTGATCCTGTCCACCAGCGCCTGACCAACACGGTCGGGGTCAAGTGGTCACCGGGACCTGCTCACCGGCGGTACCGCACGCTCAGCCAGCGCCAGCAGCCGGTCCCGTAGCTCCACGTCGGTCAGCTCCGGCAGGTCGTGTGCGAGCTGCACGACCTGCCGGAGAATCCAGCGCTGTCTGCCTATCTCCTCGACCGTGGCAGCGAGCCGCTCGAAATAAGCGAGGTGCGGATTGACGCAGGTGACGGCCCAGCTAGTGCCGCACACCGTGCACGACCCGGACTGCACCGCTGGTGAGGTGCTGCTGGTGAGCTGCACGCCGCTGGTGGTGTCGCAGCCGGGGCAGGCGCCGTCGTCGTCTCGGTCGGTGAGTGCGAGTGTCATCACGAGCCTTTCCGATCTCTGTGGGGACCGGCTGGGTCGCGGGGAGCCTGCACGGGGATGGTGGCTCGACCTCGGCGACCCGGCCGGATCTCAGGGCTGGAACCCGGCCGCCGCCGCGTTGCGTAGGCGCTGGTCCAGCAGCTCGTACCGGGCGTCCCCGGCGTCGGTGGTACGCACCGCCACCACTCCCCGCTGATTCTCGGCGGTGACCTTGCCCCCGGCCGCCAGCCTCAGCAGGGCGGCGTCCATCGGGGAGGCAGCGCGAAGCGCTACCAGGCGGTGGACGTACCGGTCACCCTGTTTGGTGATGTCACCCGCCCGGACCGCGACCAGTGCCGCTCGGTCGTGGCGCTCCTGCGGGGACAGGTCGCAGCGCGGGCAGACCTGGTGATCGGGTGGGTCGTCGTCCAGCCTGCGGGAACGGAACGTCATGACGAAGGTGGCGTTGCAGGCAGTGCTGACCTGTCCCCGGTGCACCATGCCTCGGTGCGCGTGGCTGTCGGGGGTCGGCTGATACCACGTCATCGAGGTGTCCTTGATCGTTGAGCGGGAATCAGCACAACCGCGGCGGTGCACGGCTGGCACACCCCACACCGCCCCGGCTCGGTGAGGCTTGCGGGCAGCACGTCCGCCCCGCACAGCGCGACGTAGCGACCCGCGCGGAGGCGACCCGCCGCAGCGGCATCGGGGGTCAGCAGGTGCGTGGTGTTGGTGCGCACGTCCACCCACCGGAACAGGCGACGCGGGTCGACCAGTTCGTGCCCGGCACCGCGCGGTCTCCGGTGCTTGCCCTTGCCCATGTCAGCAACCCGGGTCGGGGGGATCGGCACGGGGCGGCAACCTCAGGTCCACGGGCGGATCACCAGGCCCAGCCCGGCGGCAGGCCCTACCGAACGTGGAGCCGTGCACCCGCAGCGCGAACGCGACCCGCGCCAGCACCGCTGGTCCGGTCTCCCAGCGCATGCCGCCGATGACAGCGGTCACCCGGCTGCCCTCACCGTGGTGATGGTGGTGGCCACGGTGGCCACGACGGTGACATCGGAGAGACCGCACGTCTCCCAGATCCCGTCACCGAAACGCACCGGAAAACAGCCCCGGGAGTGCTCCGGCTCATAGGGCATCACCGTCCCGAACCGAGGACGCGCACCGGGCGGCCGGTGGTCACGCACCACCCGCGTGCCGACCGGCAACCCCCACGACGCGCTCACCGGCCCAACCTGTCCACGATCGACCGGGCCAGCAGCAACATCGAGTCGTCGGACACCTGGACCCCCGTCCCGGCCCCGGGGTCGCTGGTCACGTGGGCCGCCTCCCCCGGTAGGTCCAGGCCGTGAATCGCCCACCCGTCACCCGTTTGGATCACCAGCAGCACGCACCCGGCGCCGGTGCTGATCCGGTGGGCCTGCGCGTACAGCCGGACACGCTCGGAGTGTTGCTGGTCACGTTCAGGGCGCTGGTCAGGTATGTCGGTCACGCGAGTTCCCGCCTTCATCGCTCGCCGTCCCCCTTCGGTGCGCCGCCCGGCCCGGCCCCCAAGGCAGCAGGCCGGGCGGCTGGACGCCAGCCCGTGCTGACGCCCTTTAGTGCCCCGTCCGGCCCGCTGGGAGGGCAAGTACCAGGCCGGACGGCCGACCCCTGAGCGGAGAACCTCAAGCGAGCGAACCGCGCCCCGGGGCAGCAGGTGCCGCCCACCTGCGGCGGTCGTCCGAAGTAGCAACCGGACAGGTGAGCGACGTGCACAACAGACGACAGATATTGTCGTGCGAAGCTGACGGTAAACGGTATCGTCTGGCCATGTCCAGACGTCAGCACGGAAATTTTCACGCGTGGCTACGATGCGCCCATGACGTCAGAGCTGGGGCCGACCGTGCGACGTAAGCAGCTGGGTGCAGCGCTGCGGCAGCTACGCGAAGCAGCGAAGATCAGCATGGACGCGGCCGCGTCGCACCTTGATCGTTCGCGGTCGGGCATCAGCCAGATGGAGACGGGCCGCACCGCACCACGCAAGCCAGACCTCGAATCCCTGCTCCGACTCTATGGCGCCGATGACCAGACGGCAGCCGCTCTCGAAGAGCTGCGCCGGGAGGGCACCAAGCGCGGCTGGTGGTCCACCTACAAGCTCCCCGACTACCTCGCTGATCTGGTGGGCCTTGAGGGCGACGCGACCAGAGAACGGGTCGTCGAGCTGGAGCTGATCCCCGCGCTGTTGCAGACGCCCGACTATGCCAAGAAGGTGCATGTCGTCAGTCCCCAGTCGCCATCTGCCGCCGAGATCGAGCGTCGAGTGGCCGTCCGAATGCAACGCCAGAAGCGCCTGGTAGACGCCGAACCGCTGGAGTTCTCGGCGGTGATCTCCGAGGCTGCCCTAGTCCGCGCTGCTGCTCAGTCCGACATAGGACCCGAACAGCTGCGGCGCCTGGTGTCCAATGCTGCGCTGCCCAACGTGAGTTTGCGAGTGCTGCCGTTCCGGGTCGGACTGCACGGCAGCATGTCCGGCTCGTTCATCTTGCTGGATTTCGCCCCAGGCGTGGCAGTGAGCGCTGCATACCAGGAGTACGCAGTAGGAGGTCACCTGGTGGACGATCAAGACGTCGTGCGATTGCTGAGTGATCTGCACGGCGAACTCCGCAGCCAGGCCCTCGGTGACGACGAGAGCCTGGCCCTGATCACGGAGATGGCTCAGCGAGCAGAGTGAGGAACCCATGCATCATCTGAGGTGGAGCAAGTCTAGCTACAGCGGTGCTATGAACAGTTGCGTCGAGGTGGCCGCCCTCGACAGCGGCCGTGCCGTGCGGGATAGCAAGAACCCGACCGGCGCCGTCCTGAGGTTCACCGTGACCGAGTGGGCCGCGTTCACCGCCGGAGTCCGCAGCGGCGAGTTCGACTGATCGCGATCGACGGAACACCCGAAACGGCCCCCGGCCCCCCCAGCTTGCCGGGGGCCGGGGGCCGTTTCGGTGCCGCTGGTGGTGACTCCGGGGACCGGGTGGCTGATCCTGCCTGTCAAGATGTCGCGGCGGATTACGCGACGTCGCGGGAGCCCCGACCGGACTTCTCTCCCGGCGGGATTGGATGATCTCCGTTGGGGCACATTCGGGGCACGGGACGTCGCCAAACAGTGTGAGAGGTTGGCAAGCGATGAGCGGGATACTCGCTGGTCAGAGCGGGTATCGGCCCCCTGACCTGCACCCCGATAACCCCGGTTGGGAGTCCGTGAGGAGCCACCAACCGGCTAGCCGACCTCGTTGAGCTTGCCGGTGGCGACGTCGAAGACGAAGCCACGGATCGAGTCCTTGTTCGGCACGAAGGGGCTGGCCTTGATCCGGGCGATGGACTGCCGGACATCCTCGTCGAGGTCCGGGAAGGCCTCGGCCGACCACGCCGGCTTGATCCCGGTGTCGTCCTGGATGGACTTCTTGAACTGCTCGTCGCTGAAGGTGAGCATCCCGCAGTCGGTGTGGTGGATGAGGATGATCTCCCGGGTGCCGAGCAGCCGCTGGCTGATCGCCAGCGAGCGGATCTCGTCATCGGTGATCACGCCGCCGGCGTTGCGGATGACGTGTGCCTCGCCCTCGTTCAGGCCCAGGATCCGGTAGATGTCCAGGCGGGCGTCCATGCAGGCCACAACGGCGACGCCTTTGGCGGGTGGCAGCGGCAGCTGCCCGGAGAAGGTCTCGGTGTAACGGGAGTTGTTGGCGAGCAGTTCATCGGTAACGGACACGGACTCTCCTGGTGTGCGGGAATTGACAAGAGCACCGGAAAGCGGCCGCGCAGGGCGGGGGAGGCCAGGCGCCGACGCGGCCTAGCTACAGAACTGATCGAAGGCGTCCATGCGCCGGCTCGGCCAGAACGGTTCGAGCATGGCGCGCCGCATTCGCATATCTATACCTGCCGATAGCCCGCCGGGCAAGAGCTGGCCTGCGCAGTCACGAATCCCCGTGCACTGACGAGTCCCGGTGCAGCGTGATCGTGGTCCAGACACCCAGGTGCACCCGGTCACCGTCGGCCAGTGGGACCGGCGCCTTGGCCGGAAGCCGCTTGGTGTCGCCGTTGAGATATGTGCCGTTCGTGGAGCCGTCATCGACCAGTACCCAGGAACCGTCGGGCTGGGCGAGCAGCCGAGCGTGCTCGCGGGACACCCCCGGATCGACCGGCGGGAAGGCCAGATCGATCTCCGGCGCGATCCCCCGCGAGATGCTGCGCCTGCCGATACGCACCGAGGCACCAGCCAGCTCGACGCGACGCGGTGAGCTCGAAGCGGGGAAAGTGAAGTGGTGGGCGTGCTCACCGCCGGCCTCGAAGTAGCCTCGATCCGGGGCTATGACAACAGACCAGACAACAGACCACGATGACGTCGCGGGTGGCCCAGTCTCTGGTGACGCTGGCGCACATGGCTCCGGGATGTAATACGAGTGGCCGCACTGCTCACAAAACGGTCCGATCCGGGGCTCGCGGCAGCGCGGGCAGGACTCGACGCCGCAGGTCATCGCGGGCTCAACCCTAGCGGCTCAGCAGCGTGGTCTTCGTCGACTCCACGTCCAGGCGCATCTCGTCCTGGTCACTCATCGTGTTCAGCCGGAAGGTGCCGGTGTCCGGATCGTAAAGCTGGTCGAGCCGGGCCAGCAGGTTGGTGTCCTCGACCTGCTCGGCGAGCTCGCGCGCGCGACCGAGGTGATCGACGGCCTGGTCGGGCTCGCCACGCTGGTGCGCCGCCAGCCCGTCTTGGACCGCCTTGGCGAGCTCGGCCTTGCCGGTGACCACGGCAACCTTGTCGTTGATCACGGTGGCCTGTGCGAGGTCGCTGGTCCACAACGCGCGGACCCGCGCGCTAGAGAAGCGAATCGTAGCGCCGTCCGGTTCGGTATGGCTGAAGGTCTGCTCGAGCGGTTGCTCGGTGCCAGTAGCGCCACTGCCGTGCACGAAGGTTACCCGGCAGGCCAGCTTCTCCTCCCCGACCCTGCCGGGCTCGACCTTGACACAGACGTGATAGTCGCGGCTCTCGGCCCCCCACGATCCGGTCGGGTAGTCGCCGGTCTGCGGGCCCGAGTCGACCCGGTGGGTGCTGAGGTCCACCAGCGTCGGCGCGGTCTGCTTGACGAACCTGACGGTGGCGCCGGCCGGCGTCCACAACCGCAGCCCGACGCCGCCGACCGTCTTGCGCATTGATCCGGCCATCATCGTCCGGAAATCCTCGGCCAGTCCGGCCGGTTCGACGATCAGGTCCACCGTGCCGTGCAGCGCGGACGAGACTGCCCGCAGCTCGGCAACCGACCAGTCGGTGCCCACTCCCCGGCAGTCGCAGCTGAACTGCCCCGCACAGTCGCGCAGCGCGGCCTGCAGCTGTTCGGGCAGCTCGTGTTCGTTGCGGCCATCGGTCAGCAGGATGGCGTGCCGGATCGCCTGCGGGCGCTCGCTGAGCAGCTGATCAGCCAGCCGTAGCCAGGCGCCGATGGTGGTGCCGCCTGCGGTGTCCACGCGGCGCAGCGCATCCTTGGCTTCGGCGCGGGCCCACGGGTCGGCGATGACCAGCTTCGGCTCGGCCGGCCAGAGCATCCGGGCCCCGTAGGATCCGGAGATCAGCGCGAACTCCACCCCGTCGCGCAGCTCGTCGATGGCGACACACGCGGCCTCCTTCGCTTTGATGATCTTCTCGGGTGGAAAGCTCATCGAGGCTGAGAAGTCCAGGATGAGGACTTCCGCCGCCTGCGGCGACCAGGTGTTCGCCGCAGCCCTAGCCCCAGCCCGCGCGGCACCGTCCCCCTCGGTGTCGACGGTGATGACGGCGTGCACCTCGCAGGCTCCTTCGGCAAGGTAGAGATTCTGGTGCACGGCGCCACGGAACTGAGGTGTCGGGATCATGACAGTTCTCCTAGGGGGTGCCGAAGGGGGGAGTGACGAACGGGAGCACCGCGACCGTGATGTTGTCGTGACCGCCGCTGTTCAGAGCGATCTCAACGAGCCGGCGCGCCGCGTCCAGCGGTGCTTCGAGTGCCTGCGCCGGAATCGCCGCGGCGATCGCGTCGACGTGGTCGAGGTAGTTCCACAGCCCGTCGGTGCAGACGATGACAACGCCCGGTCCTTCTGGTGTGAAGGTGATGACGTGTGGGTCGAGCGGGGTGGCGTCTCGGCCCAGCCAGGCGGTGATGGCGTGGGCGCGCCGGTCGGCGGCCGCTTCGGCGGGAGTCAGGGTTCCGGCCGCCAGTACCCCGGCCAGCCACGAATCGTCCTCGGTCAATCTTGTCGGCGGTGCCGATTCGGTCCGGACCCGCGGTATCCAGTACGCCCGGCTGTCACCGACCCAGCCCACCGTGACCGCCCCGCCCGTGAGGACAGCGGACACGAGCGTGCAGGCCGGGGCGTCTCGGGTGGTCGTTTCGGAGCCAGCCAGTCTGGCGACCGCCTGGCCGGCGGCGTGGATGGCGTTCCGCGTCGCGGTAACCGGGCCATGGTCCGCGAGCAGCGCAGCCACCAGTGCCTCGGCGGCGACCTCGGCGGCAGTCTCGGACGCCTCATCAGGACGGTCCGCCGATGACATCCCGTCGCACACGACCGCGACCGCTGCGCGGTCGAGGCTGCCCAGGTCGAGATCACCCAGGTCCAGATCACCCAGGTCCAGATCACGCAGTGCCAGGGCGTCCTCGTTGCGGTGGTGACGTCTGCCGCGATCGCTGATCCCCGCAGCAACGCCGATGTCGACCTCGACGCGGTCCCGTAGCTGATTCGCCACTCGGGCGCCGCATTCCTCACAGAACCGGTCCCGAGTATCCACCGGCTCGGCGCAGTGCGGGCAGCCCATGCGCATCACGTCCAGCTCCGGTTGCGGCGGTCGTTTGCCTTGTCGACGAAGGTGATTCGCTCTGCCGTGGTGGGGGCCAGCCGGGCGAGCTCGCGGTAGGCCGACTCCAGGCGGTCCCGCACGCCGCGCTCGTCGAGCCGCTGGCCGAGCAAGGTTGCGGGGATGGGGATAGCCGCCCCGTGCGGCCACGCTCGGCCAGCGCGTTCCCAGACCAGCACGGCCTCGAGCACTTCCGCCACGGCCAGCTGACGCCGCTTGTCGTCGAGTTCCAGGATGGCCAGCTGCTCGGCGGCGGTGAAGAAGTCGGCGACCGGGGGTTGCCCGGCTGCGCATCCGCGGGCCCGGGTCAGGATCGCGCACAGCCGGGCCGAGACGGCGTAGCGGGAGCCGTCCGGCACGGTCTCCAGCGCGGCGGCTGTCCCGGAGCGGTCACCGAGGGCGAAGCGTGCCCGCGCGAGTCCGAATGCGGCGCTCACGTAGGACCGGTCGGTCTGCCACACGGTCGCATAGCCGCGCGCAGCGGTCTCGGCGGCACCGTCGCGAGCCGCGCAGAGTGCCAGCGCGAGTTTGGGCGCGGCCTCGCCTGGCAGGGCGTCGAGCACTGCGGTGAATCCTTGCCGGGCGGGTTCGACGTCGCCGCTGACCAGTGACCTGATCCCATGCAACCACTCCACCCGCCAGTCACCCGGATGGTTCAGAGCCAGCGCGACGAGATCGACTGCGGCTTCGGGATGGCGCAGCTCGATCCGGGCGCGTACCACCCGCAGCCGCGTCTCCAGCGACGGGTCGGGCAGCGCGGCCAGTACCCGCTCGGTCTCATCAGGACCCTCAGCGCTGATCGCGGCCAGCAGACCGGCGTGCGGGTCCGCCGGGTCGATCTGCGGGTCGGGCAGAGCCAGCGCCGCGGCGACCGGGTCCGTGGTGGGAAAGGTGTCCGGATCGGCCCCCACCACCCGCAGCTCTGGCCCGAAGCGGGTCGAGGCGGCGGGGAAGGGCAGATCCTCCTGCGCCGAGCGGACCTCCCGAAGTACGCATTCAAGCTGCTCAGCCATGTCCGCCGCGGAGGTGAATCGCTGAAACGGATCGGGGTTGGTTGCGCGGCGCAGCAGTCCGGCGAAGGAGGGATGGGCAGCCAGCAGCGGCACCTCGGACGGGCCCGGGATCGGGGCGTCGGCCTGGAAGCCGAGAAACGGGAAGCTGAGCACCGCCATCATCCGCCCGACGGTGTAGAGGTCGGTCGCGACCGACGGGCCGTGTGTCGCGATCTTCGGGTCCTGGTAGCCCGCTTTGCCCCAGACCGGGCTGTCCGAATCGTCGATGCGGCGGACCGCGCCCAGGTCGATCAGCTTGACCCCACTCGTGGAGTGGATCACATTGTCCGCCGACAGGTCGCAGTACAACAGACCGCGCTTGCTGTGCAGGTGATCCAGGGCGGCCAGCACCTCCAGCGCGAACCCGCAGACCTGATCCACCGGAAGGCAGGGGTCGCTGTCTGGACGCTCCTGGCACAGCTGCTTGAGTGACTTGCCACCGAGGTACTCCATCACGATGTAGTCGACAGGCTTGCCGGTGAGCGGGTGCGGATGCCGGACCACGGTGTGCACGGTGACGATGTTCGGGTGGCTCGCATCGGCCAGCGCAGCCAGCTCGGCGACCGCGACCTGGCGGTTGTCCGGATCATCGGGGTCGATCAGGCCCTTGAGCACCACCCAGCGTGGGACCCAGCAATCCCAGGCCCGGTACACCCAGCCCAATCCGCCATGCGCGATCGCGCCCTCCACCTTGAACTGCCCGTCGCCGACGAGCACGCTGGGCAGCAGCGGCGGCCGGAAGGAGAACTTGGTCCCACACCGCGCACAGCAGCCCTCGACCCGGCCGGCCCGGCCGTTGCGGGCCCGGCCCACCTCGTGCCGGCATCCGGGATCCGGACAGAACCGCTTGTGTTCGGGCATCTGCGGGTCATCGAGTACCGGCGCTATGTGATCATCACCAACCGGCATCTCGGGCAGTCTGACCAACCGGGCCCGGCGTGGGCCGCTGGTCACGATCTGGGAGGTCACCGGCCGGGGGGTTGATTGGGGTATGGCGGGTTGGGGTGTGGCTGGTGGGAGGGCGGCGGTTCCGCAACGGGTGCAGTAACCGTCGTCTCCGATCAGCGCGGCACATCCGGCTTTCGGGCAGTTCGTCATGTCGGGTCCTGGTCTGTCGCGGTCGAGTTGACCGCGTCCTGGTAGTCCGCACATGGGGTCAGTCCCGATATTGTGGTGTCGGTGGTGACGGCGGTGGGCCCAGCAGCGTCAGCCAGCGCGCGTAGCTGTCCCGCCACCGCCCGTCCTGAGTGCGACGCTCCAGCACGGCGTTGACGAACCGCACCAGGTCCGGAGTGTCCTTGTGGATCGCCACGCCGAAGGGCTCGTCGGTGAGGTTCGGGCCGACGACCTCAGTCCGGGAATCCTGCGCGGCCAAGCTGGCCAGCACGACATCGTTGGTGCATACCGCGTCGATCTTGCCGAGCTGCAGCAGGGCCAGGCAGTCCGTGGTGGCGGACACGCTCACCGGGATCAGCTTCGGGATGGCATCCTGAATCTTCTGCTCCCCCGTCGAACCGCGGGACGCGCAGACGGGGCGGCCCTCCAGGCTGGCCAGGTCGGTGAAGCCCGAGCCGCGGTTCACCAGCACCCGTTGCCCCGTCTCGAGATACCCAGTGCTGAATTCCACCTCTTCACGGCGCTCGCAGGTGATGGTCGTGGTGGCGACCAGCAGGTCGATCTCGCCTGATTTCGCGACTTTGAGCCGATCGGCGACGTTCAGTTGCCGGAACACCACCCGTCCGCGGTCGCCGAAGATCGCTTCGACGATGTCACGTACCACGTCGACGTCGAAACCCTGCAACTGCAAGCTCTCGTCCCGGAAGGCAATCTGCTGGATGTCCTGGTTGACGCCGGCAATCA
Source organism: Pseudonocardiaceae bacterium (assembly GCA_050700495.1). GTDB lineage: Bacteria > Actinomycetota > Actinomycetes > Mycobacteriales > Pseudonocardiaceae. The sequence goes on along the minus strand of JBOHHF010000264.1, from coordinate 5,887 downwards.
GATGTCCCCGCTGCGCGATGCGGGCCATCGTCGACTCGGCGGGCATGCGGCCGGGTTCGGGTAGGGCACCATACGGGCGCAGGCTGGCCCGGGGATTGCACTCCGGCGTGGCGGGTTCCGGCCCGGGAGGTGACGTCGGCACCTGAGGCGCGAGTGTCGTCGGCACAAGGACAGGTGCGGCCGCTTTGTTCGAGGGCTGGACGCAGGCAGTGGTAGCCAGGACGACGGCAGTAAGTACACCGCAGGCGAGCGCGAATCGGGTACTCATCGGTACTCCTCCAGCCGTTGCCGGATGCCCAAGGCCACTCCGATCGCGGCGGCGAGTGCCAACGCACCGGTGGCGGTAGGCAAGCCGGTCAGATGCCGCTGGGCTTGGTCGATGTCGCTGCCTAACGCCCTGCGTTCGTGATCGACGGCCCGGATGAGCGCCTTGTCGAGCTGGTCGAACGCAGTGGCGGCGCTGGTTTCCTGGATACTCACGGCGGCTTTGACCGCTTCGGCGTACTGCGCGCTGTCGTCCAGCTGGCGAACCTTTTGGTGGGCTGAGGAGTAGTTCAACGCCTCTTTGGCCGCTGCATCCACCAGGTCTCGACCTGTCTGGTCGGTAGTCAACGCCCGGGCCGCATCCAGTGCTCCGCCGTTGCGCGCGAGCCACTGCATCCGGGCGTCGAAGTCCGCTTCGGTGGTGGTGCCGGTCCGGGCCAGCCCGAGACTCTCGACGGTGCGGGCTTGCAGCGCCGTGATCTGAGCCGGCCCCAGCGCATCGGACACGGATTGACTGTGCTGGTGCGATCGGGTCAGCGGGCCGGTCGAGGCTGCGGTAGCCACCGTCCACCAGAGCAGGCCGATCAGCACCGCCGTGCTCGCGGCGGCCAGTCCGATGTTGACGACCCGGTGCGTCCGCCGGAACAGGAAGATCTGCGCCAAGATCAGTACGGCCAGACTCATCCCGCCGGCCACCAATGCGACGAGCGGCACCGAGCCGGCCCGCAGGTAGGCGTCATCGAGCCGGGTGGCCTGCCGTCGTTGCAACTCCGCAGCCTGGGGCAGGATCCGATTCTGCATCAGATCCGAGGCGAGCCGAAGGTAGGCCACTCCGACCGTCAGACCCTGCCGATTGTTCGCCCGAGCCTGCTCGACCAGGCCGGTGTAGACCGGCAGCTGCTTGGTGATGTTGATGATCTGGTCAGTGATGATCGACTCTCTGCCAGCTTGGATGCTGGCCTGGGCCAAGCTGGTCATCGCCAGATCCACATCGCCGTCGTAGCGGGCTCGGACGTGGCGGGGCTCCACACGGCCGGACAAGAACCCGGTCGCGACCGTGGTGTCGGCATCGGCTAGTGACCGGTACAGCGTCGTCACATGGGCATTGAGTGGTTCGAGGTGCTCGGCGATGTCGCGCATGGTGTCCATACGGGCATTCGCCGCGTAGAAACCGACGCTGCCAGCGAGCAGCACCCCGATCACGAGGATGATCCGGGCTAACCGGAGTTTGCCGGGCGTGGTGTCCCAGTCCGCGATCAGCCCCTCGATGCGACGATGGAGCCGAACCCGCTCTGAGGCCTGACCTGGCGGCACTGGCCTGGTCTCGACGGACTGTTGGCTCGGCTGCACTATCGATCTCCGGTTCGTCACCACCCCCGCGTGCTGATCAGTAGAACCTCCCACCGCCATCGGTGGCTAGAGGGCTGCCCTCGCTTCGAGTGGTCAGCTCGGCAGTGCGGCGTTTAACGTGGGCCAATGGCGGATCCGCGGCAGCCGTCGGGTGGGCTGGCGGTCCGTTTTCAGGGCCGCGAGGTGGCTGTGCTGCGCCCAGGCAATCCGGCCTTCACCTTCGGACGAGGTGGGGACCGTACGTTGCGGTTCGGTCATGACAGTGTCAATGGCGGGCCTGACCTACACATCTCCCGTAACGTGGGCTCGATCCGGTACGGCGGCGGGTTGTGGGTGGTCTACAACGACAGCGGCAGCCGCCCATTCGACGTGATCGTGCGGGGGGTGCCCAACCCGCTGCCGCCGCGGACTGCGTCGGACTCGCACTCGCGTTGGGCGGTCAGCCCGCCCGGCTTGGAGATCAGAGTCGGCGCGCCGTCTGGCCGGTACCTGCTGTCGGTCAGTATCAACAACCCCCGGTCGCCGGTGGTGGATTCCCCTGGACACAACGATCCCAGCACCCGCCCGCTGTGGGAGCCGAACGACCACGAGCGGTTGCTGCTCGCAGCCAAGTTCCTGGCGTTGCCCGAGCCCGGCGACGCGGTCGGCAATCGGGAAGCCGCCGAGTATGCCTCCGCCGTACGGCCCCACGAAGAGTTGGTCACCGCGAAAGCCGTCGAAGACTGCGTGGGTAGGTGGTGCAAGAGGCTGCAGGAGCTCGGCGTCACCGGAATCAACGGCCGCGACAACATCAACCAGCTGGGTCGCCAGCTGCTCGCGTGGAGCTTCCTGCGCCAGGAGGACCGCAAACAGTTGAGCCCCAGGAGTCCGTAGCTGGCGACCAGCTATGTGCCCATCGCTTCGGGCCGGTCAGCGCTGCGCAGAAAGGTCAGCGTCGCCAGCACCCGGAGGTTCATGCGACGGCGATCGTGGCCGGCCGCCTGTGACAAGCCGAGTTTATCGAAGATCGTGGACAGGTGTTGTTCCACATTACTGATCTTGCAGCCGAGATGTTGGGCGATACCGAGATTGGAGTAGCCTTCGGCGACCAGACCCAGGATTCGCCTCTGATACGGGGTGAGCAGTTCCAGCGGGTTCTTGACCCGGTGACGGGACATCAATTGGTTGACGATCTCGGAGTCGATCACGGTCCCGCCCCGGACGATCCGGTGGAAAGCATCGATGAGCTCATCTAGGTTGCCAAGGTGCTCCTTGCCGAGGTAACCCACCGCGCGAGGATCGTCCTCCATGTCGAGCAGCCGTTGTGCGTAGGCGAGTTCCACGTGGGCCGACAGCATCAACAGACCGACGTCGGGGTAGTCGGCGCGCACGAGTTCAGCGATCCGTAGACCTTGGACATCATGGACCCGCCCCCGGGCCCGCGACAGGCTGATGTCCAGCACCGCGAGGTCGGGTGCTGTGTCGTCGATGACGCAGAGGGCTTCCGTTGGATTGTCGGCGCGGCCGACCACATCGATGCCGCGCCCGCGCAGGCCGTCGGCGAGCAGGTCGAGATAGAATCCCTGGTCCTCGACGATCACCACTCTCATCACGTACTCCTCGGCAGGACCGCGACGAGCGTGGTCCCCTTGTCCGGTTCACTGTGGACGACAAGACGTCCGCCCACGGCTTCGACCCGATGGCGAAGGCCGATGAGGCCGAATCCGCTGCCGAGATGCGCACGGCCTTGGCCGTCGTCGGTGATCTGCACAACCAGCTGCTGGTTCTCGTCGCGCACGCGTACCGTGGCCCGGCTGGCGTTGGCGTGCTTGTAGACGTTGGTCAGGGCTTCACTGATCACGAAATACGCGGTGATCTCCACGTGCTTGGGCCACTGCCTGGTCGTCACTGTAGTACTGACCGGCAGCGGGGCGCGATCGACCAGATTCTCCACGGCGGCGGCCAGCCCGTGGTCGATCAGTACGGCCGGGTAGATGCCCTGGGTAAGCTCGCGCAGTGCCCGGACGGCATCGGTGAGCTCGGTCTGGGCCCGCCGGACCGTGACGGGCACGTCCACAGGTATGCCATCGCTGCCTTCGGCGAGCTGACGATCTAACTTGTCCAGCAACATCAGGACGGTGAAAAACCGCTGCTGGGCGTCGTCGTGCAGGTCGCGTTGAATGCGCTCACGCTCGTCGAATGCCGTTTGGGCCAGTCGAAGGCGTGACGCCCGGATCTGCTTGAGATGCTCCTGCATGGTGGCGTACAGACGAGCGTTCTCCATTGCCAGCCCCGTGGCCGCGACTGCGGCCTCGGTCGTCTGGCGCTGTTCTTGCAGGGCGATGTCGTGCTTGATGACCGCGACCAGCCGGCCTCTGCGCTGAACACGGGTCACCGACCGGCCCGGAACGTCGGGCTCAAGGTTGACGTGCTTGCCGTGGATATCGACGTATCCGCCGCTGTCCAGCGGATAGGCGAGGGTGAGTGTCGGGTCGCCGAGAGTCCGACTCAGCGCCTGTTGCAACGCGGCTGGGTCAGCGAGGGGCTCCAGGTTGCGTTCGAGATCGAGCAGCAGCGCGACCACCCGTTGGTGCGCGAACTTCCGGTACATCCAGCGAATCAGGTACAGCACAGGAATCAGGACGATGACCGATGACGAGACCAGCGCACTCAGGGCGGACTGCACGGCGACCGGGGCCGTCGCCATGCTCGCCACCGCTGAGGCAAGCTTGGCCGCCACCACAACTGCCAGCGCAATCCACACTGGACCATCAGGCCTGCGCCTGACCGGCGTGGACCCCATCCAGCGGTGGATGATGAGCCCAATCGCCAGCACTGCCATGGCAGCCGCAGTGGCGCTGCCTACCACCGCCCACAGAGTGTTCTCCTGCGGAAGGTGCGCGGCCCACGGTGGGCGAGGTTGATCAACCAGGTACCGGATGACCTGCGTTGCCACCGAGGTCAGATACGCGCAAACCACAAGGATCCGGTCAACTCGCCCCTCGAGCGTTCCGGTCGGCCAAGCGAGGGCGAGGTGAACTGCGACGGCAACCCAAAAATAAGCAAGACAGAATCCGATGACGAATACGACTCCGTCTGCTGCCCGCAGATACTGGAAGTGATAGACCGCGCCGCACAGGACAGCGAGCTGACCTATCTGTGGGGTGGGTCGGCGAATCCACATCACTAAGCCGGCGACCATCACGAAGACACCGACCAGGCGCATGGACGTTTCTTCCCACCACACTGGACCGGATACCGACCACGAGACCGCCATCGCCCAACCGGCGAACGACAGTGCGACTACTCCGCACCACGCGGCGGCAACCCGTCGCCGGCCCACCGGCGGGGGTTGCTCGCGGCGGCTGGTGTCGGTGCCGATTATCGCCGTCGTCACGTATCGCCTCCGGCCCGTGACTCGATCTTCTGGGGCCCACGCCCGGCTGGCAACCAAGGTTCCCCCACTCGTCCAACCAGGTTCCCGTCCATCCACCACACAGGTTACCGGGCTGACGTAATCGGTCACAAAAAGCAGAATTTGACTCGTTTGGGTGATCTCTTCAGTGGGGTCACCGCCCGTCAGATATTCGAGGAGTTGGACGATGCTGTTACGTAACGTGTGGCAAGCAATGCCAATGTGGCGCGGTGGTCCGCGGCGAGAGGGGGGGCGGCGCGGGCGCGTTGCAAGCCTCCTCGTCCTCACCGCGCTGTCCCTGATAGCTCTTGTCATCCCCGCGGGCCCCGCGGCGGCCGACGCCGCGTCCGCGATGCGGAACTGCCAGGACGGCAGGATCCCCCAGCAAGAAGCTGTCATCAGCGTGCTGGGCAACGGTGGTGGAAGTTTTCCGGCTGGGCCCAACCCGCCCAATGTTTTGCAGCGTGGGGACGTGCTGAGACTCATTCCGTACTGGCAGGACCGGGTACGGGTGGATCACTGGGGCCAGAACTATGGCCCGAACGGTAACAACATCCGGACGCGGACAGCGGGCTGGCCGTTCCCTGGGCTCTTCGAGTTCTCGGCTGTCCTCCGTACCAACAACAATCCCGGAGGTTGGGTGGGCCCGCCAAGGCAGGCCACCGAGTTCGCTGGCTGTAACCAGTGGAACAGCAGTACTCCCGCGCGCCTGTTGTTCTACGTCAACGATCCCGGTCTCGGGGACAACGGCGGCTACTGGAGATTCCGGGTGATGATCTACAAGGCATGATCCTGGCCGGCCGGGGTTCACGATGAGGTTCGTGAAAGCTCTTTCGGCCTGTGGGTCGGTCAGCGGGCATCGGTCGAACACTGTTCGAC
>JBOHHF010000263.1:0-1197 GCA_050700495.1 Pseudonocardiaceae bacterium | reverse complement strand
GGCGACGCGGTGTAGGGCGTCGTTATGGCCGATGCCGCGAGCTCGCATCGTGTCGTAGTAGCGGCGGGCTCCGGGTGAGGCGTTCAGCGCGGCGAAGGCGTGCTGGAACAAGGCGTCGCCCAGGCGTCGGTTGCGGGCGTAGCGGGCCAGTACGGTGGTCTTTGGGCCGGAGGCTCGGGTGACTGGGGAGGTTCCGGCGTAGTTGCGGCGCGCTTTTGCCGTAGCGTAGCGGTGGGCGTCGTCTCCGAACTCCGCGAGTGCCCGGGCGCCGAGGATCGTTCCGAGTCCGGGTTGGCTCAGGTAGATCTCAGCATCCCGGTGTCGGCCAAAATTTTCCTCCACCTCGGCAGCGAGGATCGAGATTTGCTTTACCAGTTCGCTGATGATCGACACCAACGTCCGGGTTGACGCGCCGAATGCTTGAGCGACCGCGGGAAGCGCGCGTAAGTGTTCGGTGTGCAACGCCGCGTGGATCTTGTTCGCAGGTGTGTCGAGGTAGCGCTTGCGGCCGGCCTCGCGCAGCAGCGTACTGATCGCCTCGACGGTCAGGGCCTGGCCTTGTTCTGGTGTGGGCGCGACCGCCAAGACGGCGAGGGCATCGCGTCCGGCCAGGTCATCGAAGGCATCCAGCGCCGCCGGATAGTACTCGCGCAACGTCGAGCGGAGCTGGTTCGTTTGCCGTTGGCGGGTCCAGACCAGATTCTGATGACCGCGTGCCAGTACCTTGATCGCCTCGGCGAGATCGGAATCACCGGCGATCTGACGGTGATGCTCCCGGTCCAAGCGAACCAATTCAGCCCAGACGTGAGCATCGCCACGATCCGACTTAGCACCCGAGGTCGAATGGCGTTCACGGTACCGCGCCACCTGCATCGGGTTGATCGCATACACCTGATAGCCAGCAGCGACCAACGCCGTCACCCACGGGCCCCGATCCGTTTCAATACCGATCACCACATCCGTGGCCGCACCATCCTCGGGCAGGTGTTGCGCGATCAACGCATGGAATCCGGCCATACCCTCGACACCCTCAGGCAGACGCCGCCGAGCCAACCGCCGGCCAGCCTCATCCACCAGCTCCACATCGTGGTGGTCGTCGGCCCAGTCATTACCAACGAACAACACTCATGCTCCCCTTTCCCCAGTTGGTCAGCACGGAGGAGAAATACAGCGACCTAATGGATCAGTGCTCACACC
>JBOHHF010000262.1:0-1917 GCA_050700495.1 Pseudonocardiaceae bacterium | reverse complement strand
CGAAGGCCTGTCTCCCCATCTCCCCGCCTCGAAGGCCTACACCCGGCCCATGATGACCGACCAGGCACACCGGCCGGCGCGACCCGGGACCCAACGCGGGACTCCACCTGATGTGAGCGCGCCCGCGTGGATCGAGACTCGCGGGCGTGAGCACCACCGCGCTGATCGAACCGTCGCAGCCTCCCAGCACGCACAAGCCACTCGGCGCGGTGTGCGGGTGCTCTCGCACGCCGTCGTGGTTCCTCCTGGCCGGGGAGAACCGCCACGTCCTCCTCGGCAGGACCTGGTGCATGACGTCGACGAGGTATTCGCTGCCCATGCCCGCGCGCACGAGCCGAAACGCCTGGAACTGCTGCCCTACGACGAGCGCGGCCTCTCCATTGAGGCTGATCTCAGCCAATCCATGGTACACGCGATCGACTGGTTCGACGAGCACCTGCGCCGAGCTCAACCATTCACGGCCGCACCGTCCGCCACCGAAGTCCGGGAGCCGGCGCTGCGCCCGGAGTTCGGGCTCTCCGTGCGGAGAAGCAGGTAGCGGGAGAGACGATCATGGGTAAGCGCATCACGGCACGAACCGCCGAGGCAGCCGCTGAGCTGGATCAACGGATGCACTTGGCAGCGGGGCTGCGACGACAGATCAACAAGGTGTTCCCCACCCATAGGTCGTTCCTGCTGGGCGAAATCGCCCTCTACAGCTTCATCGTGCTGGTGCTATCCGGCATCTATTTAGCGCTGTATTTCGATCCGTCGATGGTGAAGGTCAGATATGACGGCTCAGCCAGTCCGGCAAACCCGTACCGGGATCGTTATACTGACCAGACTCACCAGATCAAACCGCGGCGCTCGAAGCTGCCCGCCGAAGCGGGAGTGACGAGCACCGGCGCGGTGGGAGGTAAGTCATGCCAGCTGTGACCGTCAACGACATCCTCGCCTTGCCGCGCATCCCCGCGGTGGACCCGGTCACCGCCATCCAGCGGCCCGTGCGCTCGGTGACGACCGCGCCGCGCGGTGTGGAGGGTGAGGGCTTCCCGGTCCGGCGCGCGTTCGCCGGGGTCAGCATGCGCGAGCTCGATCCGTTCGTGCACATGGACCAGATGGGTGAGGTGGATTACGCGCCAGGCGAGCCCAAAGGCACCCCCTGGCACCCACACCGCGGGTTCGAGACCGTCACCTACATGATCGACGGCATCTTCGATCACCAGGACTCCCATGGCGGCGGGGGGCGGATCACCAACGGCGACACCCAGTGGATGACCGCGGCGGCGGGGATCTTGCACATCGAGGCCCCGCCGGAGCAGCTGGTGGTCTCTGGAGGGTTGTTCCACGGCATCCAGCTGTGGGTGAACCTGCCTGCGGCGAGCAAATGGATCCCGCCCCGCTACCAGGACATCCGCGGCCGGCAAGCAGGACTGCTGTCCTCCCCGGACGGTGGCGCACTGATCCGGGTGATCGCCGGGGAGGTGGCCGGGCACGCCGGGCCGGGTTCGACGTTCACCCCGATCACCATGATCCACGCCACGGTTAGCCCCGGTGGGGTGCTCGAGCTGCCCTGGTCGGTGGATTTCAACGCGCTGGGCTACGTGCTGGCCGGGCGGGGCAACGCCGGAGCCGAGCGCCGGCCCATCCACACCGGGCAGCTCGCCGCGTTCGGACCCGGCAACACTCTCCGGATCACCGCAGACACCACCCAGGACGGCCACCACCCGAACATGGAGGTACTCCTGCTCGGAGGGCACCCGATCGGTGAGCCGGTCGTACACTACGGCCCCTTCGTGATGAACACCGAGGACGAGATCGCTCAGGCCATCGCGGACTACCAAGCCGGCCGGCTTGGCCAGATCCCAGCCGAAGCCATGCCCCACCGCCATCCCGACGACGCCGCACTGCCCTACCTCGACGCCGGACCCCAGACAA
>JBOHHF010000261.1:0-8587 GCA_050700495.1 Pseudonocardiaceae bacterium | reverse complement strand
TTGGGGCTCCAAACACATGCGGGTGCTCAGCAGCATGCCGGGCGTGCATGTGACCATCGTCGAGCAGGATCCCGAGCGCATCGCGGAGGCGCGGCGAAGTTACCCGGCGGCGGCATCGGCATCCCGCCTTGATGACGTGCTGCAGCAGGTGGACGCGGTGGTCGTCGCGACCCCGCCTTCCACGCATGCCGAGGTCGCCCTGCAGGCGCTGCGCCACGGGCGGCACGCCCTGGTGGAGAAGCCAATGGCCACGACGGTCGACGACGCGCAAGAGATGGTCGACTCGGCGGCGACGAACGGTGCGCACCTGATGGCCGGCCACACCTTCGAGTACAACGCAGCCGTCTGGAAGCTCAAGGAGATCATCGACTCCGGAGAGCTCGGCAGGATCCTCTACATCGATGCCGCCAGGCTGTCGCTGGGCAAGTACCAGCGCGACTGTAACGTCATCTGGGACCTCGCCCCGCATGACATCTCGATCGTCTCGTATCTGCTCGATGAGTTTCCAAGGACGACCTGTGTCTGGGCCAAACGGCATGTCGGACACCGCCACGCCGACGTGGCCTACCTGCGACTGGACTTCGAGCAGGCGGCTACCCACGCTTTCGTGCACGTCAGCTGGCTGGACCCGTGCAGAGTTCGGCGGGTCACCGTTGTCGGCGAACGTAAGATGGCCGTCTACGATGACATGTCCGACAACGAGCGTATCCGGGTTTACGACATCGGCGTCGATCCGACGGATCTGGACGACCATGGTGAATCGCACGCCATGCCGGTCTCCTATCGAAACGGAGACATCGTCTCGCCATTTGTGCAGTTCAACGAACCGCTCCTGGTCCAGGACAGCCACTTCATCGAGTGCATTCGCACCGGAGCCAAGCCGAACACACCCGGCGAGCGTGGGTTGGACATCGTGCGGGTTTTGGCCGCTACCGATGTCGCCGAGGCCAGCGGACGCCCGGCATTCATCGCCGGCAGAGCCGACCCGGCGGGGGCGGAGTTCACACGAGCGAAGTTCACACGGGGGGTGGCCTCATGACCGGTCGCAGTGTCCCCAGCCGTGTTGCTCCCAGCCTTCCCGGCAGTATCCCCTTTCTCGACCTGCAGGGCGTCAACAACGGGATGCGCGAGGAGTTCGAGCTCGCTTGGAAGACCGTGTTGGGTCACAGTGGATACATCGGCGGACCTGAAGTCGAGCGTTTCGAGCGCGAGTTCGCGACCTACTGCTCGACGCTGGACTGTGTCGGGGTGGCCAATGGAACCGACGCGCTGGAACTCATCCTCACCGGCCTCGGCATCGGCCGCGGCGACGAAGTCATCGTCCCGGCCAACACGTTCATTGCCACGGCCGAGGCGATCTGTGCGACCGGCGCCCGTCCTCGGTTCGTGGACGTGTGCCCCGACACCCTGTTGATCGACCCGGACGCGGTGGAAGCGGCGATCAACTCCTCGACGGCCGCGATCGTTGCGGTACATCTGTACGGCCAGATGGTGAACCCCGAACGGATCTCGGCGATTGCCGCCGCGCACGGAGTGGCCCTCATCGAAGACGCTGCGCAAGCGCACGGCGCCCGGCACCGCGGGGTCACCGCTGGCAGCGTAGGTGTCGCCGCCGGGTTCAGTTTCTATCCAGGCAAGAACCTCGGTGCCCTGGGTGACGGTGGTGCAGTGGTTACCAGCGATCATGCGTTGGCCGAGAAGATCCGCAGTATTGCCAACCATGGGCGGTCGGCAGCCGATCGCCACCTGCACGACCTCGTCGGGCGCAACAGCAGGCTCGACACGCTGCAGGCGGCGCTGTTGTCGGCCAAGCTGGCCCGGTTGGACGCCGACAATTCCCGGCGCGCGGCGGCTATGGTCGCCTACCGGGAGATGCTGCCGCAGCGTTGCACACCGGTGTCGGTGCAGCCGGGCGCTGAACCCGTGTACCACCTAGCGGTTATCCAGGTCGATGACCGGCGCCAAGTCGGAAAGGCGCTCACCGCGGCCGGCATCGGGTGGGGCGTGCATTACCCGGTGCCCTGCCATCAGCAACCGGCCATGGCCGCATTCCACGCTGCTCAGAAGTTACCGGTAGCAGAGGCTGCGGCTGGTCGGATCCTTTCCGTCCCGATGTCTCCCATCCTGACTGTCGAGCAGGTTGCCCGGATCTGTGATGTGCTCGGAGGTGCGCTGTGACGAACATTGAGAACGTCTTCCGCTACGGGGCGAGTGAGTCCAACGGACACTCGACCACGTCCCCGGAGCAGCCGCATCCGTCCGCGGTTGCCGGCGACGTGGTGCCGCCGCAGCGTTCGGCGAGCCGGACCGAGCCTGCCTCGGATCCTCGCGGTGGTGGCGGGGTGACGGCGCGCCTGGTAATGGTGGCGCTGATACTTATCCTGGTCGGCACAGCTGCCGGGCTCGTCAGCGCGCTGGTGATGCCGAAGACCTACGGGGCGCGCGCGGAGATCCTCTACCCCATCGGCCAGGATCAGCAGGGTGGCGACCCGCTGCGGCAGGATCGCAACCTCAGTACCCAGCTGGTGTATCTGAAGAGCCGGGCCGTGCTCGGCCCGATCGCGCAGAAGCAGGGGGTGCCGTTCAAGGACCTGGACGAGAACCTCAGCGTGAAGGTCCTGCAGACCAGCGAGGTCATCCAGGTCGAGGCCCGCGGGAACACCCAGGAAGCCGCGAGGCAGACGCTGCAGGCTGTCATGGACGGGTACCTGGCGCTGGCCGGCCAGCCCAGGGGAGTGACCCGCAACCTTGACACCCAGCTCGCGGACGCGCGCGCGAACACCGCACGTCTCCAAACGCAGGAACAGCAGCTCACGGCGGGGGTGTTGGCCGGAACCACCACCCAGACCGCCCTCAACGATGCCCGGGCGCAGCTCACCGCGTCCGTGGATCGGGAGAAGGCGATCCAGGCCCGGATCGATGAGATCAACCTCACCGGCAGGTCAGGACCGAATGCCCAGCTGCTGACGGCGCCTTACAGTTTGCCTGAACCGGTGAGCCCTCAGCCGCTGATCGCGGCCGGGACCGGTGCGCTGGTAGGGCTGCTGGTAGCCGGCGGGGTCGTGGCGGTGGGTGCCCGGCGCCGGACGAGGCCGTGAGGGCCGGGCCGTGGCCCTGCCGGTGACAGCACTCGAGGACGAGGCCCCCACCACCACAGCGCGCAACTCGGCGACCGTTGCCGGCTGGACGCTGGTCAGCAGGGCCACCGGGTTGCTCCGGGTGGTGGTGATCGGCGCGGTGCTGGGCCCCACCTATTTCGCCAACGCCTTCCAAGCCGGTTACGTCGTCCCGAACCTGGTGTTCACGTTGATCGCGGGGCCGGTGCTCGCGATGGTGCTGGTGCCGGGTGTGGTCCGCGCTGTGGGATCTGGAGGCCTGCCCCGGGCGAGGGAGGTGTTCGGCCGGGTGAGCGGGTGGCTGCTCGCCGTCTCGGCCGGAGTCGTCGCGCTGCTGATGGTCCTCGCCCCGGCGGTGGCCTGGACACTGACCTTCGGTATCCCGGACCCCGCGCAACGGTCTCGGGCCCTGTGGCTTGCCACGTTGCTGGTCCTGCTTGTCGCACCGCAGGTTCTGCTGTACGTCCTGTTGCACCTGGGCATGGCCGCTCAGCAGGCTCGCGGACGCTTTGCGCTCGCCACGGGAGCACCGGCCGTGGAGAACATCATTCTGATCCTGACGGTGATGGCCGCCGGCTGGTACTACGGGACGGGCCTCGACGTCGGTGACGTGCCGGTCGGGCTGGTGATCGTGCTCGGAGTCGGCAGCACCGCAGCCGTCGCGGTGCACGCGGCGCTGCAGATGTTCGGCACCGCGCGAGCCGGCTTGCTGACCCGTCCGTCGATGCGTTGGCGCTACGACCCCGAGGCCCGCGCGGTCACCCGAAGGTTGATGCGTTCCGTCGGAGTGGCGGCATGGCCGACCGCGGCGATGTTCGTGCTGCTCGTGCTGGCCGGCACGGTGCCGGGTGGTGTTTTCGTCGTGCAGCTGTCCTACTCCGTGTTCTATGCGCTGTCCTACGTCAGTGCACGTGCGGTGTCGATGGCTGCGCTGCCCGGGCTGTCCCACGCCGCCCATCGCGCGGACGGTGTGACCTTCGGCTCGGCGTGGCGCCAAGGCCTGTCCTACGCCGTGATCGCCAGCCTGCCGCTGCTGGTGTTGCTTGCGGTGCTCTCCGGACCGATCGCGGACATTCTCGCCAACGGCGAGTTGCGGGATGCGGCTCTGATCGGTGCCCTCGCCACCTGCCTGGGGGTGGTGGCGGTGGCCCAGTTGGTCGGCGGGGTGCACGACATCGGGCGCCAGGCCCTGTTCGCGCGCCTCGACGACCGCATCCCACGGCGGGCCAGCGAGGTGGCGTTCGGCGTGATACTGGTGATCGCCGCGGCGACCCTGCTGGTACCCGCCGATGGGTCGCGCATCGCCTGGCTCGTCGTGGCCATCCTGGTCGGTGAGCTTGCGGCCGCCGCCATGGTGCTGGTTGCGCTGCGCCGGGCGATCCGGCCTGAGCGGTTCATCGATTCCCGGCCCCTGGCCGGCGCTCTGGTGGCGACTCTGGCGATGGTGCCGGTGGCCGCCACGGCGTGGTGGTTGCAGCACGTCACGAGCATCGGCCGGCTCGGCGATCTCGCACTTCTCATCCTGGGTGGCGTCCTGGCACTCGGGGTTTACGTCCTGGTACTCCGTGTCGCGGTGCCGCGAAGGATCGGTGGTGGGTCATGACCCAAACGCTTCCGCCTAGCTCCGCCTTCGAGAAAAGCCGGCCGATCCCTGTGATCGGTCGTTGGCTCGGGCTGGGAGCCGCCGGCTGCGCCCTGGTCGGTGGGGCCCTCGCGGTGGTGGCCGGGCCGCTGCTTGCGCTCACCGTCATCGGGGCGCTGGTCCTGGTCGGGCTGTTCGCCACAGCGGCCTACCGGCCGATCTTCGCGACGTATGCCTACCTGGGCACCCTGCCCATCATCGCCGGCATAGACCGCGGCAACCTGATCCCGCTGGTGCGTCCTAACGAGGCGTTGCTGGCCGTGCTGCTGGTCGGAGCGCTGCTCGGCGGTTATCTCCGATGGTGCCGGGGTGACCGGGTGCCGATACGGCTGCATCAACTCGACATCCCGATCGGTGTCTTCCTGCTGATGTCGACGGCGTGGCCGCTGCTGTCAATGATGTTGCGCGGGCAGCCGCCGGTGGCCTCTGACCTGGCCGCCGTGCTGCCGGTCTGCAAACTCGTTGCCATCTACCTGCTGGTGCGCTTCAGCGTCAGCACCGAGGCGCAGCTGGTGCGGTGCTTCCGGCTGATCATCTGGCCGGGGGCCGTGGTCGCGGTGATCGCGATCCTGCAGACCCTGAATTTCGGCCCGGTCGTGGCGATGCTGCAGGCCTTCTGGACACCCGACAGCAACGTGGCGGCACTCGCCGAGCGGGGCACCACGACGCTCGGCTCGCCACTGGCCACCGGTGACTACATCATCATCTGCCTGACCCTGGTGATCTGTTGCGCGGCTCGGGGGCTGCTGGACTACCGGGAGCGGCTGGTGCTGGGCGGCGTACTCGGTGCGGGGGTGCTGGCCGCAGGCCAGTTCTCCACCTGGATCTCCGCGGCCGTGGTGGCCGGACTCATCATGTGGCGCTTCAGCACGGTGCGACGCAGCTCGCTGCGGTTCCTGTGGCTGTTGCCCATCGTGCTCGCGTTCGGCGCGCCGGCGTTGATCGGCCGGCTGGAGGGGTTCGGCGAGTACGGAGTGCCACGCAGCTGGATCGGCCGCTGGAACAACCTGTCCGACTTCTACCTACCCAGGTTCGACTTCATCAACATCCTGCTCGGGGTATCGCCCAACTCGGTGTTGCAGGCACCCGAGAGGTGGCGCGAGGTCATCTACCTGGAGGGCGGTTACCTGCAGTTGCTCTGGATCGGCGGCATCCCCCTGCTGGTCGCTTTCATCTGGCTGGCGGTCGCGGTGCTGCGCAGGACCAAGGAGCTCATGGAGCGGCCGGGCGCCGTCGGCGCAGCCGCCTCGGCGCTGTGGGTCTGCTGGTGGTTCGTGCTCATCCTCACGATCATCGATCCGCACCTGACGCTCCGAGGAACCGGGGACGTGCTTTTCATGCTGATGGCAATCACCACGGGGAGGCTCAGTGTCCAGCGGCCTTGAACAAGTGCGCTTACCCGCCCGTTGGGAACCGGCTGCCCGGCGCGCGGTCGATCTCGCAGTGGTGTCGGTCGCGCTACTGGTGCTCGTGATTCCGATGCTGCTCATCGCCCTGGCGATCAGGTTGGGGACTCCAGGCCCGGCGTTGCACCGCCAGCAGCGGGTAGGCCGGGGAGGTCGGCCATTCACGATGTACAAGTTCCGCACCATGCGGGTGGGCGGCTCCGACGCGCAACACCGGGAGCTCATCGCTCGTGAACTGCGGGGTGAGAACACCTCGGTCGGCGGCAGCTGGAAGATCGACGGTGATCCGCGGGTGACCCGGCTCGGCTCGATCCTGCGGCGCACGAGCGCCGACGAGCTTCCCCAGCTACTCAACGTCCTGCGGGGCCAGATGGCGCTGGTCGGCCCCCGCCCGTGCCTGGAGTGGGAAAAGGAGATGTTCCCGCCCAAGTACGCCGGACGTTTCGACGTCCCACCCGGCCTCACCGGGCTCTGGCAGGTCAGTGGGCGCAGCACGATGGGCACGCTGGAGATGCTGGAACTCGATCTGACCTATGTGCGTAGCTGGAGTTTCTGGACCGATCTTACGATCCTGTTGCGGACAGTCCCGACGCTCATACGGGGGCATGGCGCACGCTGATCAGAATCGTCTGCTGGCAACCGGGGGGAAGCCTTGACAGCCGCCGATACGTCGATTTTCACTATCCCGCGACTACCGCGCCGGGCTCGGGCGGCCCTGCTCACGATCCACGTCGCGGTCTCAGTCGGGTGGCTAGGACTCGATGGTGCATTGGTGGCGCTGGAGGTGACTGGCCTGTCCACCGGTGATCCGGTGGTGCAGGGGGGCATCGCCGCGGCGATGGGCGCGCTCGCTTCATGGGTGCTGATCCCGGTCGTGTTCACCTCGCTGGTCAGTGGACTGGTGCTCGCGCTGTCCACCCCGTGGGGGTTGGTGCGGCACTGGTGGGTGCTCACCAAGTGCGGGATTGCCGTCGTGTTGACCGCAACCGGGCTGCTGTTGATGCTGCCCCGGCTGGATCAGATTGTCGCCGGTGAAGATGAACCGGTCCAGGTGCAGACGCTGCTTGTGAGGTCGCTCGCGCTGGTGCTGCTGCTCGCGGCGACGGGTATCTCGGTGGTCAAGCCATGGGGCAAGACACCGCTGGGCAAGACACCGCTGGGCAAGACACCGCAGGGTAAGACGGTACGGGCGGCTGGTAAGCGGGCTCAGCAGAAGTAGCGGTACAGCAGTTCGCCGGCCTTCCTGGTCACCTCGTCCGGTACGGCATCGTCGGTGAGCAGTCGGGTGAGCTTACCGAGCAGCGGACCGACCTCAGAGCTGCCGCGTGCTTGTTCGCCGCCGGCGCGCAGCGTCACGATGGTGCGTTGCTCGGTGGCCCACTTGCGCTTGTATGCGATCAATCCTGGCTGATCGAGGTCGCTGAGCCCCCAGTCGACGAGCCGGGCGCCTCGCTCGACGCCCCAGCGGATTCCGGCCCAGAAGATCGCGTCGTTCGGGCGCAGGGCCAGATGTTCCTGGCGCGACGCACCGAACTTGTAGTAGAGCACGTCGCCCCAGCTGAGGAAGATCGCGCCGGCGATCAGCTCGTCGCCGGCGTGCGCGAGCATCGTCACGATTGCGTCACCGGGGGAGAAGGCCTCCCAGATGTGGTCGAACAGCTCGCAGGGCTGGGCCAGTAGCCGGTACTTGCGCTTGCGCAGCGTGACATGCAACCCGTGAAACCGGCGCACGGCGTCCAGGCTGGTGTGCGCCTCGACCCGGACGTCGGCGCGTTCGGAGATCGCGATGTTGCGGCGAGCATGCTGGGACAGTCGCCGCCGGATCTCCTCGATGCCGCCGTGCAGCGGTGTACCGTGCCACGCCGCGGCAGCGACCCGCTCGAAGCGGGGGTCGCCCACGGGTACGGCGGTGTCGAAGCATCGCAGCGTCAACGGAGCAGCGGCGGTGATGACACCGTCAGCGAGGGCTTTCCAGTCGACCTGGTCATCGATCAGCGGATCGGCGCGGTCGGAGAACGGCAGGCTGGACAACCTGTCGCCGCGGATGTCGCTGATCGGCACCCAGGCCAGTCCGGCGCGTGGTTCTCCGTCCCAGCCGAGGAGGATGCCGGCGGCCGGGGTGAAGCCGTAGGTAGCGCATACCGCATCGATCCACGGCGGCGACGTGAACACGCTGCCGTGTGGGCCCAGGGCGAGCCGGCGCCAGTGGGGATCGCTGCGCGGATCGGCGAGCACTGTCTCCGAGTTCACGGAGGCGACGGTACCGATCCGCTGCTACGAGCTGAGCAGGTAGGGGGGCGGGGAAGCAGTGCGTCGGATTGAGGTTTGCAGGGTGGTGGTCATGTCGGTGGTGGTGATGGATTCGGCGTCGCGTGGTAGGGCCAGGCCCCGGCGGGCGAGTTCGGTGGCCAGCTGGTGTTGGT
>JBOHHF010000260.1:0-9616 GCA_050700495.1 Pseudonocardiaceae bacterium | reverse complement strand
GGCAACGTTCCCTTGCTCATTGCTCCCTGAGGGCCAGCGTGGTCGTGGGCATCAGCGATCACCATCACTGGAGGCCTGTTGAGCGCGAATGCGGCGCACCAGCTCGGCGACGAGTTCGTCGTTGGCGGCGTTGTCACCGGCCTCGGCGTTGGCCAGGAAGTAGTCGCGCAGCGCCTCGGCGGCAGCGGCTGGGCTGTCGATCAACGAGGGGCCGCTCCCGGGGGCACTCACGGATTGCCGCCTCTCGGGCCGCAGGCGGGCATCGAGGAGGTCGCGCCGAGGGCGCAGGCCATGCACAGCGCTCCCGAAGGGCCGCCGGTGATAGTGAGGCCCTCGGCGGGTATCGGGCGCCCGCATACTGCGCGGGCGTGGCCCTGGTTGGTGGCGGCGATGACGTCGGCGGATCGCAGCAGGTGTAGGCGCCCCTGCTCGGGACAGCGTGCCCACCGTGGCGGCCCGACACTCGAGTTCCCGGTCTGCGGGTTGGGATCCGGCTGGCCACCAGGAGCCGGTACGGGGCGGCTCGACCGGCGGCCAGCCGGAATCTTGGTGGGGAACTGCGGATCGGGCACCCGCAGGCCCATCCGCTGTAGCAGGCCGGATCGCTGCGAGTCCTGGGCTTGCCCGGCGGCGGCGAGCGTGACCCGCCGGGTGTTTTCCGGGTCGGGGTCGTCCACACCGAGTCGGGCGCAGGTGGCACCGAATTGGGGGGCGGGCGCCTGCGACGCAGCAGGTTTGGTGTCCTGCCTCACCTCAGCCATGGCATGTCTCCTGTGATCACCAGGGATTCGCCGGGGTTGGTTGATGGTTGCGGAGTTCCCGTACCCGGCACGGTGGTCAGTCCCAGGTCGTCGGCGAGGTGGGAGAGCAGGATGGCCGCATCGGGTTGGCGCAGCAGCCAGTAGCTCGCCTTGAGGTAGATCCGGCAGGGTCGGCGTCGAAGCCCGATGATCGTGCCGGGACGTCGGCAGGACCGACAGCGGCCCCGCCGATCGATCGGGTGATCGAGCAGCAGCGTGTACACCACCGCACTGACTCGGTACAGAATCGAGCCGATCTCCTCGACGGCGTCGGGCCCGACCTGCGTGAGCTGGCGCAGGACCCCGCGCAGTGCATCACAGACGAGACGATGACTCGTCTGATTGACGGTCAGGCTGTTGCTGGTCACTGGTCTCACGCCGGCACCGTCTGCAATGCTGCGGCCGGGCAGCCGCGTGGTACGGGTGGGGTGATCGCCGTTGGGTGTCCAGCCCGAGCCGGTCTGGTGACCACTGCGATTGCCATGTGATCTCCCCGGGGCTCGTGCTCGTGACGTGTTGTGCGTTGGTGCGGTTTCATCGCTCGCACAGTGTGGTGTCGATCATGGGTGGCGGAGCCTGGCGCGGCAGGAAACTTTCCCCCGCCCATCGCCATGGCGCTGAACTGCGTAAACAAACCAATAAGGGGGAAGGACTTCCGGTCGATCCGGCCGTTTGGCTCCCGCGTCTGACCAGTCGGGACTACCGTTTTGCAGCGGTTTCGGTCCTGCAGGTATCTGGTGGGGGTGGGCGATGGCACGCAAGGCGGGGACCTCAGCGAAGGCTGAGCGTGATCAGCTGCGCGACCGGATGCGTGGCTACAGGTGCACCGTCTCCCAGATCGCCACCGAGATGGCCCGCCGATTCGGCCTACGGCCCAGGCTGGCGTGGCGGCACGCGCTGGGGTGGCCGCAGTGGAAGCTGGCCCAGCGGTACAACACCCTGCACCCCGGAGCCCGCCTGTCGGACAACCGGATCAGCGAGTTCGAGGCCTGGCCGCACGGCGGCAGCCCACCCAGCCCCCGTTACCTCGCCCAGCTCGCCGCCACCTACGGCCACGGATGCACCCCCGCGCAGCTCGTCGACGCCGATGACCTGGAACACCTCACCCCCGCCGAGTGCAGCCTGCTCACCGCGGGCCACCCACCTACGGGAGTCATGACCAGGGCGGCGGACGCTGCCCTCCGCACCACGGTGCGTGACCACGCTGACCCCGGCCGTGCGGTGCAGCGTGGAGCGGGTGACACTGGTGCCGTCTGGGGACGCCGACGCCTCGTGCGCTGCGACGCACGGGGCCTGCCGCTCCTCAAGGAGGTCATCATGGCAGCCGAGGAATCCGCCCAGTTCCGACGCTGGAGCGCCGCCACCAACGTCGATGACGACGTGCTCGACCAGATGACCACCGACGTCGCCGAACTCGCCCGGCGCGAGCAGCTCGACCCGCCCGCCACGATGTTCACCCACTTGCTCGGTGCCCGCGACGACGTCTTCACCCTGATCGCCGGACGCCAGCAACCCCACCACACCACCGGCCTGTACAAGATCGCCAGCCAGATCACCGCCATGCTCGCCATGGTTACCTTCGATCTGGGTCACCCGCATGCCGCGAACACCCACGCCCGCACCGCCCTGCACTGCGCCGAGGTCTCCGGCCACACCCCGATCCGGGTCTATATCCGCTTCGTGCAATCCAACATCGCCTACTGGGACGAGCGCTACGACGAGGCCGCCGAGCTCATGGAAGCCGCCCTGCCCGATGCCACCAGCGGCACCACCCTGCTGCGGCTGGCCAGCCGGATGGCCCGGATCAACGCCGCCCGCAACCGGCCTGACGAGGTCACCCGAGCCCTGGCCGTGGCCGAGACCGCTCCCACCGAGCGCACCCCTGACGAACCCGGCGTGCTCGGCTGCGATTCCGCCTGGGCTGCCAAGGAGGCCGGTGACTCCCATTACGCCCTCGGTGGCGCCGAGCATCTGGACGCCGCCTTGGACTGGGCACACATCGCTGTGGACGAGCTCAGCGCCGAGGCCCAGCCCAGACCTACGTATATCGCTGGCGCCCGATTCGTTCTCGCGCACGCCCACCTAGCCCGAGATGAACTGGACGCGGTCAGCGAGGACCTCGCCCCGGTGCTGCGCTCCACCCGCGCCGAGTACCGCACCGTGCCGATCATCGGGCGGGCACAGGCGCTGCGCACCCTGCTGGGCCAGCGCATTGATCTCGCCTCCAGCACGCTGGCCACGCTCAGCGACGACCTCGCCGAGTTCGTCGCCCACCCCGCCCCCGCACCGCCAGGACTGGAGCCCGGCACCACCACCTGAACCCAAGGCGGACCGGACCAGGGCACACGCGCATTCGTCCAGCACACTTTGCCGTCGCCGGACCCCCCATGCCTTGATCGAGGTGACCGCACCCCTACCCAGTGGAACTGCGCGTGGTGACCCGCCGCATCCGTACCAGCAGCGCCACCGAGGGCGTGACCTTGCCGCTCAGGTAGGTGGACAGCCGCGACACCGAGGTCCCGATCGTCGAGGCGAACTCCGCCCTGGCCATCCCGAAAGCGACCTGCAACCGGGCGATTTCGGCGGGCACCGCTCCGCCCGCCGGGCGACCAACCCCCACGAGTCCTTATCGATCGCCGCGGCGAGCCGCCGCCAGTGCCCCAGACCGCCCCGCTCCAGCGCGGTGAGGACCGCTTCGGTGGGCCACATCTCGACCGGATCCTCCGGCGACACGTCGATGTTGCGGAACGCCAGGCTCATCGCCGGTCCCCAACTATCGTGGTCGCCAGCCGGCGGCAGACCAAGACGACCTCGTCCCGCTTCTGCCAGCGCGCGGCGAGGTTGTTGTACTGGCGAAGGTTCCTCGTGGTCGAGCGGTCCTTGGGAGCCGGCTCGGCAAGCTGTCGCCTCAATCCGGATCTAGCCCCGAGACCCGGTCCATGGTCTACGGGACACGGCCTGGTTACGGCGATATTTCGGCGGTGGCAACACCAGTGCCCGGTGATCGAAGCAGCCGGGGTGATCCAGCAAGCTCTGGCGGACCGGGTGGGAGTGCTGCCACTACTCGTCCTGCTGGTACTCGGCGCCTTGGGGTCCGGCAGGCGAACAGTTGCCAAGCGTCAAGACCGTGGATCAGCAAGATGATCGAGGAGCCGCTTGGACGCGGCAACGAGGGGTGGTAAGTCCTCGGAGATCGTGGCCGGCGAGGATGTCGGCCAACCGTTGGTCGTCCCGGCGGCTCACAGCGCGATCGCCTCACTCAAGATGCCATCTCGCACCGCAGGCTTGAGAGTGTTGGCCGGCACGACGTCGACGTCGACGTCGAGCAACTCGGCCAGTTCCCTGTTCAGCCCGGCCAACGACACGAGGCCGACGCCGATGTCAAGGTCGACGAGCAGATCGATGTCACTGGTTTCGGTGTCTTCGCCGCGGGCGACGCTGCCGAAGACACGCACGTTGTGCGCCCCACGTCGAGTGGCAATCTCCATGAGGGCACGTCGGTGCCGACGGAGACGCCGGCCAAGTCGCGTGTCGGGCAGCCCGAGCCGATTGCGCGGTGCGGGAATCATCTCGAAGGCGAGCTGATGGCCGGTAGCTTCGATCAGCTTGGCGAGGGTACGAAGACCCGGTTCACGCCGGTCGGATTCATACGCGCTGATCACCGACTGCGCGACACCGGCGCGTCGCGCGAGATCGGTCTGCGACAGCCGAGCTCGGCGACGAGCCTCACGAATCATCGCTCCAGAACTCGTGTCCATACCGCAAAGGTATCACGGATTGACTATAGGCTTGCCCGTCGCTACCCAAGGCCTGGCGTGGACACATGCCGGTGCTGCTCCCGCCGACTGTAAGATCATCGAGTGCTGGGTGAGCCCGGCTTCCTCTGGCTGAAGGTGTGGTCTCGGGCGGCGGTCAGGTAGGCGTGGGCGCTGTTGAGTTTGTCGGGACGGCCTGAGTGAGGCATCTAAGACGGCCTGCGGCGCACGATCGTCGGCCAGGAACTTGGCGAACCCGCGGCTGATCGGGCGTCCGTCACATACCGGCCGGGGCATCGTGCGGCGAGCTGGTGGATACCCTGTCGCCCGTGCATGACGAGGAAACAGGCAACAGCCAGGACACCACCAGCCTGGAGGGCGCGCTCGACAGGGTGGCGCGTGCGGTGGAGACCAGCAGCAAGGCCGTCGCCTCGTTGGCCCGCGAGCTGAAGCGAGCCCACGCTGCGGCCGCGTCGGGCCAGGTACGGGAGTTGCGCCGGGCCCTGTATGCGGTGCAGGCGGTCGCCGGTGACGTCATGGAGCGGGTGGGCACGGCGGCCACGGCCTTCGACGTCGACGAGGTCGACCTGCTCGCCTCCGGTGCCTACGCCAAGGAGCTGCTCGCTGCGGCCGAAGCCGCCGGCATCGCCATGTTCGCCGAGGATGACCGGCTGCTGTGCTACCCGTCGATCGTGCGGGTGTTGCCCGGCGACCTCGCGCTGGAGATCGACCGCAAGCGGGCTCGCGGGATCCGACCGTCGGTCGTGGTCGCCCAGCTCGCCAAGGCACAGCGGGCCGGGCCCCGGTTCAAACCGGCACCTTTTCTGGCGAGCCTGGTCAGCGCCTACGACCTTGTGGTCGCCGGGCAGGGCAAGGCGCCGGGCGCGGTGGTGCGGCTACTCGACGTCTACAGCGTGCTGACGCTGCTGCCCGGGCAGTCCCGGGACTACACCCGCGCCGAGTTCGCCCGCGATCTGTACCTGCTCGACCAGAGCGGCGAGACCGCCGGTCCCAGTGGTCGGCGGCTGCGCTGGGCGGCGAGCTCGGGCACCCGCCAGGCCGGACTGCTCACCACGGTGGCCATCAGCGGGCAGCAACAGCGGTACTGGGGCATCGCGGTCGAGCCGGGCCCCAGTGAGTCAGGCCCCAGTGAGAAGAGCGCAGGGTGAGCGAGATCCGCGGCAGCCTGCCCACGGGCGGGATCGGGCTGGGGCCCGAGGAGTACGCCGAGTTCGTGTCCAAGGAGTACCTGGGCGACTACGTCCGGGCTGGCGGGGCCGCGGTGCGCTTTGTCGTGGCCGGCAGCGACGAGGTCGCGATGCGTTGGCACCACAGCCTGACGTCCATCGCCGACGCAGAGGGCTATCTGTACGTCGGGGTGGACGCGGCGGATCACCGGGTGCACCTGATCGACCAGCTCTTCGCCGCCGTCGCCCGCCAGGTCGACTGGTGCGACCTCGCGCGACGCCAGGTGCGCGCCGGGTGGGAATCGCTCGGCCTGCCACCTCCCACGCCCGACGAGCTGGCCGTGGCCACGGTCGCCGCGCACCACGATGTCGCCGTACCGGAGGCTGCTCGCAGCATGCGCCGGCACCTGGAAGCCACGTTGCTGCGCGACCCGTCGCTGGACCGGGAGTTCCGGCTGGCGGTGTTGCGGCTGTGCCAGTGCGAGCTCGGCACCGGCGACGTCCTCGGCGCCGAACGCAACGCGGTGCTGGCCTGGCTGCGGGTCGAGCCCGTCGCACTGCGAATGCTGAAGGCCGCATCGCTCTACGGTCGGATCGCGCGGCATAACGCGCGGTCGCTGCTGGTGTCGCTGGCGGCGTGGCAGACCCGCGTCACGGGTGTGGGTCTCGTCCTGGATATCGACCTGAGCCGGCTCGCGGTCCTCCGCCGCCCCCCGCTGGAACAGCGAGCCGGCCACTACTACAGCAAGGCCGCAGTGCTCGACGCCTACGAGGTGCTGCGTCAGCTGGTCGACGCCACCGACAACCTGCGCGGCGCATTCGTGGCGGTGACGATGCCACCCGAGCTGGTCACCGACGACACCCGCGGCCTGCCCGCCTACAGCGCCCTGCACCTGCGGGTCATCGACGAGATCCGCGACCGCCGCCGCGCCAACCCGTTCGCCGCCCTGGTCCGGCTGGAGACCCGCCTGGAGGTGGTCCGATGAGCACCTCAGGCCGGCTCGCCGCGCGGCGCGCGGTGGAGGCCCTGCGATCGGGGGTGCCGAGCAGGGACGCAGTGGCCGCGCTGGGCAGCGGCCAGTCCAATATCGAGGACCGTTTCATCACCCTGATCGACGGGATCGGCCAGGTCCGCACCGGACCCCGAGGGCTGCTGCTCGGTGGCGGGTTCGGCGCGGGTAAGAGCCACGTCCTGGAACACCTGACCCACCTGGGCCTGGATCACGGGTACGCGGTGAGCCGGATCGTGGTCAGCAAGGAGACGCCGCTGCACGACCCGGCCAAGGTGCTGCGCGCCGCAGTGGAGTCCGCGGTGCTGCCCGACGGGTCGGTCGGCGCGGTGGCCGAGGCGGCCTCGAGCCTGGATCCCGACGGCCTGGCCTTCGCTGAGCTGATGCGTTGGGCTGGTGGCTCCGGCGCCCCGGTCGACGAGTGGTTTCCCTTGACGCTGACCCTGCTCCCGCGGGTGCAGGCCGGTGAGGACAACTTCGCCGACGCGATCATCCGGTTCTGGTCCGGGGACCGTCTCGGCGTTGCCGACGTCCGCCGGCAGGCCAAGTTCGCCGGGCTGGGTCGTCCGGTGCTGGCCGCGGTGCCCGCGCGGGAGCTGGCCCGTCAGCGCTTCCGATTCCTGGCCCGGCTGCTCGTCGCCGCCGGCTGCGAGGGCTGGGTGCTGCTGTTCGACGAGGTCGAACTGATCGGGCGTTACACCTTGCAGCAACGGGGGCGCTCCTACGCCGAACTGCTCCGCTGGCTGCACCCCGATGCCGACGACCCCGCGTCGCCACTCGCGACCGTGCTGGCCATGACCGACGACTTCGACGCGGCCGTGCTGACGGCGAAGAACGACCGGCAGGTGGTCCCGGCGAAGCTGCGCGCCAAGCAGTCCGGCGAATGGGACGAGATCGCCACTCGGGCGGAGACCGCCATGGGTCTGATCGAGCGCGACATGCTGCTGCTCACTACCCCCGACACCGCCGAACTCGACTACGCCTACCAACGGCTCAAGGCCCTGCACTCCGAGGCCTTCGGCTGGAACGCCCCCGACGTGACCGGCCTGGAACGGCTGGGCACCACCCGGATGCGCCAGTACGTGCGAGCCTGGATCAACGAGTGGGACCTCGTTCGCGTCGACCCCTCATACCACCCGCGCACCGAGGTCGCCCCGGTCACGTTCAGCTATGCCGAGCAGCCCGATCTCGACGTCACTGAGGAGCACGCTGACCGCTGGCAGTAGCAGCCGCCGACCTCGGCCGGGGCGCCCTATTCTCGCCGACATCTTCGGTGTCGAAACGCATTCCGATGACCACGTAACGCCAGCTTTTGTCGGTGCCCCGCCCTAGAATTGGTTCATGTCGACAGCACCGGTGTGGCAGGGCAGTGATGCCGAATTGCTCGCCGAACTGGGCGCGTTGGAAGCCCGTCTGCATTCCACCTGGGCGCAGATGCTGTCGGTCGTGGCCGAAATAGAGTCCCGGGGTACGGCCGCTGCGGTGGGATACGGCACGACGGTGGAGCTGGTGCGGGCGGTCGCGCGGGTGTCGCGGGGTGAGGCGCGGGCCCGAGTTGCCGCCGCCGATGACGTGCTCCCCGGGCGGGGATTGGGTGGGGCGCCGGTGGAGCCGCGGCTTGCGCAGACCGCGGCGGCGGTGGCTGAGCATGCGATCGGTGCTGCGGACGTCGCGGTGATCCGCTCGGTGTTGGCCCGCATACCCCCACACATCAGCGAGGATAAGCGGGCTGAGGTGGAGGCCGAGTTGGCCCGCCACGCCCGCACGCTGGATGCCGGGCAGTTAGCAGTGTTGGGTAAGCGGATCCTGGCCTACCTTGATCAGGCAGCCGACGCCCCACAGACACTCCCGAGACTCGCCGACGGTTGAGCTTCCACGACCGCGACGATGGCTATGAGCTGGCCGGATGGCTGGACAGGGAGGCCACCGAGATCATCCGTTCAGCACTGAGCCCGCTCGCCGCCCCCCGGCCGACCACCGATACTGAGGTCGACTTGCGAGACGCGGCGCAACGCGACGCCGACGCCCTGGTCGAACTCGCCCAGCGCGCGCTGGGCAACGGTGAGCTACCCACCGAAGGCGGGGAACGCCCGCAGGTCGTGGTGACCGTGAGCCTGCCCGTGCTGCAGGGCCGGATCGGCTCGGCGTCGCTGGCGCTGGGCGGCCCGGTCAACGCCGACATCGCTCGCCGCATCGCGTGCGACGCGCAGGTCATCCCGATGGTGCTGGGTGCCCGAGGTGAGCCGCTGGATGTCGGACGAGCCAGCCACACCGTGCCCACGGCAATCCGGCGCGCGGTGATCGTCCGGGATCGCGGATGTGCGTTTCCGGGATGTTCTGCGCCAGCCCGCTGGTGCGATATTCATCATGTGATCCATTGGGTCGACGGCGGACCGACCAGCGTCGGAAACTGCGTTGCGCTCTGCGGCCGGCACCATCGCCTCGTCCACCATTCCCACTGGCGAATCGACATGACCAGCGGCATTCCAGAATGCCACCCACCACCGTGGTTGGGCGGGCCCCCGCGCCGCAACCCCCTCCACATCGGCCCCGAGCTGATTCGAATCCGCCAGTAGTGTCATCGGGTCGCCTCTCGTTGGCTCATTCGGGTGGCGTCCACAGGCTGGCGAGTGGCATCGCCATCAGGCGGTCACCGACCCCTCGGACGAAATGCCCACCGGAGGCATCGAGCGTAGTGAGCGCACCCAGCAGTGTGGGCTGCCTCACCCCTCTGGGCTGTCATTTGCCACGAGGATGGGACCGGGGTCTTGCCACGAGTATGGGACCACCTGGTCGGCTCAGCGAGCATGGTGATCTCCGTTCTTTGTGGTGTCAAGTGAGGCGCGGTGTGCCGCGCCCCGGGT
>JBOHHF010000259.1:0-30961 GCA_050700495.1 Pseudonocardiaceae bacterium | reverse complement strand
CGCTTCGTTGTCGCCGGTGAGCAGGACCGTGCGCAGCCCGAGCCGGTGCAGCTCGGTGACCGCCGCTGCCGCGGTCGGCTTCACCCTGTCGGCCAGCGCGAACACACCTTCGACCACGCCATCGGCGGCAACGATGACGGTCGTGCAGCCCTGCCGTTCCCACTGAATGCGCTGCTCGTCGAGCGCGCCCGGGACCCTGATTCCGCGCTGGACCAGCAGCCGAGCCGAGCCGATCAGGATCTCCTGGCCGTCCACCACGCCACGGGCTCCGAGACCCGACAAGCTGGTGAAGTCCACTACCGGCGGGATCCGGTCCAGCCCGGCGCGGGCCAGCGCGCTGATCGCCGCGGCCACGACATGCTCGGAGGCGTCCTCCACCGCACCGGCGTGGCGCAGCACCGCGTTCAGCTCGGTCCCCGCGCCCAGCGCCACATCGACCACCGTCATCCGACCCGTGGTGATAGTTCCGGTCTTGTCCAGAACCACGGTGTCGATCGCTTTGGCTGACTCCAACGCCTGATGGCCCTTGATGAAGATGCCCAGTTCCGCGCCGCGCCCGGAGGCCACCATCAGTGCCGTCGGCGTGGCCAGACCCAGCGCGCACGGGCACGCGATGATCAGCACCGCCAGCGACGAGCTGAACGCATGTTCCACCGACCCGTCGAGGGCGAGCCACCCGAGGAAGGTCAGCGCCGCCAGCCCCAACACGACCGGCACGAATACCCCGCAGATGCGGTCCGCGAGCCGCTGGATGCGGGCCTTGTCGCTCTGGGCCTGCTCGACCAGCCGCACCAGCGCCGCCAACTGGGTGTCCTTGCCCACCTTGGTGGCGCGTACGACCAGCCGGCCGCTGCGCGCGATGGTGCCGCCGATGACCGGGTCGCCCTCGGACACGTCGACGGGT
Organism: Pseudonocardiaceae bacterium; assembly: GCA_050700495.1. GTDB lineage: Bacteria > Actinomycetota > Actinomycetes > Mycobacteriales > Pseudonocardiaceae. Next base: position 30,057 of record JBOHHF010000259.1, on the reverse strand, counting down.
GCCGATTCCCCGGTCATCGTGCTGCTGTCCACCCCGCTGTGCCCCTCCAGCACCTCGCCGTCGGTGGCGATGGTCTCGCCCGGGCGAACGATGAAGTGGTCGCCGACCTGTAGCTGGGCGACCGGGATGCGGTACTCCTGACCATCGCTGCGCCGCACGGCGACGTCGCGCGCCCCGATCCTGGCCAATCCGGCCAGCGCACTGCCGGCGCGCCGCTTGGCTCTCGCCTCGAACAACCGCCCACCGAGCAGGAAGATCGTCACACCGACGGCCACATCGAGGTAGATGGAGCCGCTGGGCCGGAAGATCAGTCCCCAACCGCTGTCGGCGCCGGGGCCCGCGTCGCCGTGGAAGAACATCGTGTAGATCGACCAGCAGGTGGCCGCGGTGATCCCCAGCGACACCAGGGTGTCCATCGAGGTCGAGGCGTGTCTGGCGTTGACGACGGCGTTGCGGTGAAAAGGCCAGGCACACCACGTCACCACCGGCAAGGTCAGCGCCAGCAGTACCCACTGCCACCCCGGGAACCGTGATGAGGGCACCAACACCACCGCCATGGACAGATCCGCCAGCGGTATTCCGAGCAGCAGCGCCAGCACCAGGCGACGCAGCAGGTACTGGACCTGGGCATCGGCCGCTTCGTCCTGGAAGGCGGGCTGGTCGGGCTCGATCGGTGCGGCCTGGTAGCCGGCGCGCTCGACCTGGGTGATCAGCTCCGCCACGTCCACTCCCGCAGCTGCCTGCACGCTGGCCTTCTCGGTCGCGTAGTTCACGCTGGCGTGCACCCCGTCAAGCTTGTTGAGCTTGCGTTCTACCCGCGCGGCGCAGGCCGCACACGTCATGCCCCCGATGGACAGCTCGATCGACTGCACCACCGACGACGGCTGATCGACCGATGAGGTCAACGACATAACCCGATTCATCCTCCCTCGACGGCGCCGGTCAACGGTCGATAAGGATAAGTCCGGGGCGGGCCGGTAACGTGATCCGTTCGGCGGATATCGGGCCAGCGGTAAGCCTCATGCGCCGCGCGGTGCATACATGATCACCGCGACGCCGAGCAGGCAGATTCCTGCTCCGATGACGTCGAACCGGTCGGGCCGGAAGCCGTCCAGGGCCATGCCCCAGGCCAGCGAGCCGATGACGAAGACGCCGCCGTACGCGGCCAGGATCCGGCCGAAGTTCGCGTCTGGCTGCAGCGTCGCGACGAAGCCGTAGCCGCCCAACGCGAGTACGCCGGCCCCGATCCAGAGCAGTCCGCGGTTCTCCCGCACGCCCTGCCACACCAACCAGGCCCCGCCGATCTCGGCCAGCGCTGCCAGCGCGAACAACAGGACCGACCGCACGACAGTCATGGTTGAACACCTTAGGGAATTGCTGCTTGGTCGCTTAGGCTTGTGGCTGTGGAGCGAACCGAAGCCGCAAAAACCCGCGCGCGAGGAGATCGCCGTTCGCTGTTCGACCGATTTGTTGAGACGGCATACCTCCGGGTCAGCCAGGCGCCGTTCTTCTTCGTGTGTACCGGTATCGTCGTGGCCTGGCTGGTCAGCTTGCCTCTGTGGTCGGACCTCAAGGAATGGCAGACGGTTATTCATACTGTGGGGAGCGTCCTCACGCTGCTGCTGGTGGTGCTGCTCGAGAATGCCGGTCGGCGGGCGGAAGAGGCCTCGCAGGAGAAGATCAACGTCATCGCCGAGGGGCTCGCCGAACTGATGGCTTCGGGAGCGCGTAACGATCCCGATCTCCAGGACGCCGCGAAGCGCCTGCGTGACGCGGTCGGCCTCGAGGAGCGCCATTGACGAAACGGCGCACGATTCAGCGACCGGTGGCGCTTCGGCCGGACATTCCGGGGGCGTTCATCGCGCGGACCAGGTCTTCCCTCGCCCGGGCCACCCGGGAGCGGATGGTGCCGATGGGGCACTCGCACACCTGCGCCGCGGCCGCGTAGTCGAGACCCAGCATCTGGGTCAGCACGAAGGCGTCTCGACGGTCCGGCTCCAGCCCGGCCACCAGCTCGCGGAGGACAACACCCTCGTCGAACCCCGACCGCCGGTGCGTCGGGCTCGCGGCCACGACGGTGTCCCAGTCCTCGACGGCGGTGGTGCGCGGCCGCGTCACGGTCCGGCGCACCTGGTCGGCGGCGACTCGCCGAGCGATGGACAGCAGCCAAGTCCGGGCCGAGGAACGGCCGGCGAAGCTCGGCAGCGACCGCAAAGCCCGAAGATAGGTCTCCTGGGTGAGATCCTCGGCCTCATCGCGTTCACCAATATGGGTGAGGAAGCGGTATACGTCGCGTTGAGTGGCGCGAACGAAGGCGGCAAGGGCGACGCGGTCGCCCGTACCGGCTGAAAGCGCCAGCGCGGTTGTCTGCGTGTCATCAGATCGGGCGTCACCCATGCGGGCAGGATAACTGAGAGTTTTCGGGAACCCCAGAGTTCCCCAGGGCGACAATAGTTATGTGGACTGCACACAGTGTAGGGAAGCTCTCTCGGCCCGGCTCGACGGCGAGGAGAGCGCGGTCGAACGGCGCACGATCGATACGCATCTGGCGGCCTGCGTGTCGTGCCGCCGGTTCGCCGACGAGGCTGCGCGTGTCACTCGACTCGCCCGGACCACTGTGGCCACCCAGCAGCCCGACGTTGTTGAGGCGGTCCTCGCGGCCGCCCCCCGGCCACGCCGGCCCCGGCTGGTTACCGCCCTGCGGATACTTCTGGGCCTGGTCGGCCTCGCTCAGCTCGAAATCGCCCTCGTCGGGGTCCTCACGGCCCAGTCCGCTGGACACGGCAACCAGGCGGTCATGCTCGAAGGCGCCTCGATCGCGCATCTCGCGCATGAGAGCGCCGCCTGGAACCTGGCACTGGGGGTCGGTTTCCTCTGGGTCGCCCGGCGCTCGTCGCCGACCTCGGGAATGGTACCGACGCTCGCAACCTTTGTGGCGGTACTCGCAGCGCTGGTGGTGCTGGACGTGGTGGCCGGGCGCGTCGATCCCGAGCGGTTCCTCCTACATGGCCTGGTCCTGCTCGGTCTGATCCTGGTGATCGTGCTCGATCGGCTGCCCAGACCCACCGGAGGTACAGTGCCCGGTGCCCCCGCAGTGCGGCTACCCTGGTCACGTCCGTCGAGACAGGCCGATCCAGTGGTCGGAACCGGCGCTGACGGCCTACCACCGGATCTGCGACCGACCGCCCAGCACGACGACACCGCCGTAGCGCAGCGCCGGACCGCGTAGTCAGCGCTCATGATGGTGCCCTGCGGGCCGTAAGCGATCGGGCGTTGCGTTTTACGTCGACTACAGGTCATGATGCTGTAGTAGCAATTATGTGGCAATAAGGATCAACGATCATGACAAGCACCGCGGCCGTGCAGGTGAACCGCCGAGCGCACTCGCACACTTACCTCGGGCACGCCCATCTATGGTCGCTTCCCGATGGTACAGGGCTGCACGCCCCGTACGGGGAGTTGGTGGCCGAAGCCGGCACCGGTCGGGTCTGCTGCCACCTGTGCGGGCGCTGGTACGTCTCGCTGGGCGGTCACCTCCGGACGCATGGGCACACGGCGGCCTCCTACCGGGAAACGATGGGGTTGTGCCGCAGCCGGCCGCTGGTCGCCGAGGTCCTCTCCCGGTCGATCGCGACCCGCCAGAGCGCGGCTTACCAGCGCTCCTCTGAACTGCGGGCTCGGCTCGCGGTTGGACAGGAGTTCTCCAAAACCGGCCGTCTGGCCTCGCTCGCTCATACGGCCCGCACCAACGGCGCATCACCGGAGCGCGCCCGAATCCGCCGCGCGGCTCTGGATGCGGGTCGGGCGACCAGGGCGGCCCAGCGCGACCGGGCGCTGGGCCGGCGGCTACGCGAGCTCGGCTTCGACGACCTGGCCGGGTACCTGCGCAACGCCTACTCGACAGGAGCCAGCCTGCGCAGCCTCGCCAGGGTGACCGGTTTGGGGTGGGCCCGGCTTCGTCGTGAGATCGACGCGGCCGGCATCACAGTGCGGCCGGTCAACACCGTGAGCACCCGTCGGAGTTGCGCAGAGGCGGCAATCGCAAGATAGTGGCAGCTGAACCTACCACCATCTGGAGGACAGCGTGGCCGACTACACCCTGCCGGACCTGCCCTACGACTACAGTGCACTGGAGCCACACGTCTCCGGCGAGATCATGGAGCTACACCACTCCAAACACCACGCCACCTACGTCAAGGGCGCCAACACCGCCCTGGAACAAATGGCCGAGGCGAGCGCAGGTGGCCAGGTGGCGACAGTGAACATGCTGGCCAAGAACCTGGCGTTCAATCTCGGTGGCCACGTCAATCACTGCGTGTTCTGGCCGAACATGTCTCCCGACGGCGGCGACAAGCCCGACGGTGAGCTGGCCGCGGCGATCGACGAGTACTTCGGGTCCTTCGACGGGTTCCGCCGGTACTTCACCGCGAACGCGCTGGGCATACAGGGATCCGGCTGGTCGGTCCTGGCCTGGGACTCCCTGGGCCAGCGGCTGGTACTTGAGCAGGTCTACGACCACCAGGGCAACCTGGCCTCCGGCACGGTGCCGCTGCTGCTGATCGATATGTGGGAGCACGCTTTCTACCTGCAGTATCGCAACGTCAAGCCGGACTACGTCGAAGCGTGGTGGAACGTCGCGAACTGGGCCGATGCCACCCGACGGTTCGAGTCCGCCCGGTCGATGGTGCTGCCCTGATCCGCCGGGGGAAGACGACATGAGCGTCGACAACCCCGATGACCTGATGCACGCGGTGTTGCCGGCCGCGCTGGAGGTGCTCAACGCGTGGAGCATCGCTGAGACCGAAGCCGACCCCTCGGTCTTTCATCAGGCCATGGACCGCACCATGGGCGACGCCGTCGGCGCCCGGGACCCGCTGCGCGGATTGGCTGAGATGATCTTCGGGCTGTCCTCGTTATCCGGCATCCTGCTCGACGAGCTCGCCGGCGTCACGGGCCGGTCTCGCGGCGAGGTCCTGCACGCCGTCCACCGGCGTTACCTCGACCCCGGGGTCGGACCACCCCGTTGATCTCTTGCGATCAGCCAGACGGCACCGTCGGGGGTGTCGCGCACCTCGATCCCGGCTGCGATGAGCCGATCCCGCAAGGTGTCGGCGAGTGCCCAGGAACCCTGTTCGCGGGCTTGGTCCCGCAATTCGATGAGTGCGTCGACGAAGGGCGCGATGTCCCGGCGGGGGTCTTGCGCACCCACCGCGGCGAGTTCGCCCAGCCGCATCACCATCCGGCGCAGCATGGCCCGTGGCCCCTCGGCGCTGTCCTCCTCCTCGGTGTCTGACGACCAGTCGACGATCGTCTGCTCCAGTTCAAGGACGGCCGTGATGGCCGCACTGACGTCGCGCGTCCGTAGGCCGGCGTCGAAGACCCGCTCCAGCCGGTCGGCCTCCGCGCGCAGCGATGGTGTCAGGCCAGGCGCCTGGGCTGACGGTTGCGTGCTCAGTGCCCCGACTGCCGGTCCGCCGCCTGCGGCGATCGCCCGGAGTTCATCGATCGCCGCAGTGGCGCCCGACGGGAATACTGTGCTCACTCCCTGCCTGCGGACCGTGAGCGCGCCCCGGCCCAGGACTGTCACCGTGTCCGCATCGAGGTCGAACAGGACCGCGGTGTGTTCGTCCACGCCGAGAACGACGGTATCGGTCTCCAACATCGACTCCAGCAGTCGCAGCCGTCGCTCGCCGAGGTAGCAGAACCGGGTGTCGTGGGTGCCGCCCTCGGCATTGTCGTAGTGCGGGATCACCGCTGCGCGCAGACCGATCTGTGCCAGCAGATCCAGGCCCGCCGCCCAGTACGGGGTCGCGCCCACCTTGTAGATCTCGTACACCGGCACGGTTGCGACCCCCAGGGTCAGCGCTGCCGCGCTGGCGAATGTCACGCAGCCACCGTTGGTGAGCTTGCCGGCCAGGATGTCCCGCAGCCGGCTGTGCTCCCAGACTCCCAGCGCGTACGTCGGGCTGCCCGGGCCGGCGAAGACATAATCGGCGTCGTTGATTCGCGCCAAAGCCCGCTCACGCGGTAGGACGTCGTCGGTGGTGCGCCATGATGCGACGTCGAAGGGAATCTGGAGGTTTCGAAAGTAGCCGACCGTGCGCTGAGAGATCTCGTCGGCATTCTCCTGAAAACCGTATGGGCTATCGAGGAGGACGGCATCGACGGGCAAGGCGCCGAGGCGCGCCACGAGCAGGCAATGCACTTTCCCCATCGTCGGCGCGGTCTCTCCGGATCCGAGGATGGCAAGCAGCCGTGGACGGACCGTCACGAAAGGAGATCACCCCTTTGTTCATGTGAGGGGGACCTTTGCTCCCGGTTCAGGATAAGACAAGCTGACCAGCCACGTCTGGGGTACGGGTCACCACAGCGTGCCATAGCTTCGGGTGCGCGGCGACCGCGGCGATTACCGCCGGGGTGGTGCGGGCCACCAGCGATAGGTGCCGCAGCGCATGGGCCAGGACATGCTCGACATCCACCGCCGCCGGAGTCGGGACGGCGGCATCCGGAGAGCAGACGACCTTGGCATCAGCCGGGACGGCGTGCGCGACGCCGTCATCAGGGTCCGGGTCCGGCAGGATCGCGTAGGTGAGGATCAGCCCATCTGGTGTGGGTCGCCACGATGTCGAGTGCACGACTGTCGCGGTGGGCACAGTGGTGCCCAGACCCGCGAGTTCACGTGCCCGCGCATCCGGTCGGCATCCGGCCGGCAAGTCGCCGCGTACCACCCGCCATCTCAGCTGGGCGTCGTCCGAAACCGACAAAAGCACCACTTCGATCTGAACGTCGTGCACGCAGGTCCCTTCGCACTCGCCACTTGATTGCAACTGCGATGCTAGCGCGCTCGACCACAAAGGATCTAGGGAGCCAGGCCACCGGCGGAAGCTCGATCACGTAGCGTAACGTTGGACCGTCGACGGCGCTGGGCCTCCGGGGAGCTGCGGTAACGCTGACCGGGGCGTCGTCGACATGACGAAGACAGCGTTCGATGAACTGGTGCGTTCTTGCTGATTAGAGCCGCCAGGATGGGCTTTTGTTTAGAGGAAGGCGCTGGACCGTGCCCGCTACTATCAAGAAGGGTGCCGCCGGGGGTGACGTGGCCCTGTTACAGGAATGTTTGAATCGCTATGGCTACGGAGTGTCTGCCGACGGTGACTTCGGGGCGATCACGGACACGACGGTTCGGCGTTTCCAGCACGTCGTAGGGATCAGCGTGGACGGCGTGGTCAGCCCCGTGACGTGGCGATACGTCCAGCGCACCCCAGATCGACTCGTTGAACGGCTTCGCGACAACGGGATCAAGATGCCAGAGCTCGCCGTTGCCGGATCTGTGCGCACCAACACGCGGTTGGCCTGCGCATGCGTGCTGCTCGTGAAGGAGTCCGGAGGCGGAATGAATGTCTACGGCCATGACCCTGTGAGGTGCGACGGCACCCCCCGGGGCGGCCCGGTCACTGAGGTGAACTACGGTGCCTACAAGGCGAACCGATCACGCTGCGGCGCGCAGGGAGTCGGTCCGGTGCAACTCACGTGGCCCGGGTTCCAAGACCGGGCTGATGCGCAAGGTGGTTGTTGGCGACCCGATGTGAACGTCCGTGTCGGTTTGGACATCTTTTCCGGATACATGCGAGCCGACGGGATGCGCACCGCCTACCGGAAATACAATGGCTTGGGCCCGGCGGCGGAGCGGTACGCCGACGATGCGATGTCTCGCACACCCAGGTTCCAGCAAATCGTCGGAACGTTCTGATATCGCACCCACGAACATCGCATTGACACAGCGATCCCCTCGACTGCGTGCAGTGCGGTTATCAATGGCAAGTCAAGAGAGGTAGTGATGATGCCTGAATCGGATTACGACAACACCATTCCCACTCCTGCCGACGCCGCTGACGACACCGGTCAGCCCGTCGAGCTGGTATGCGGTTATCCAGTCGACCGTACGCCCGACAACTGGCCCGGCGAAGCCGCGCCACGGAAGGAGAACGACTAATGGCCTGGCGCGTCGCACGCAGCCTCAACACCTTGCTGGCGCAGTTCAATCAGCGTTATCCCCATCGTAATAAGGCTTCCGATGGATCGATCGGTGATGCCGATCACCGCAACCGCAACAGCGACCACAACCCCTGGTACGGGCCGGGTATCGTCACCGCCCGAGACTTCACCCATGATCCGGCTCGTGGGATGGACATCGACCGGCTCACCGACGAGCTGGCGGCCAATCGTGATCCACGGATCAAATACATCATTGCGAATCGGCTGATCCTGGACAGTCGGCCCGGTAACAACCCGTGGCGCTGGGTCCGCTACAATGGTCCTAATTCGCACACGAAACACTTTCACTTATCGGTGATGGCCTCGCCGATATGCGATGACCCGCGGCCGTGGAGGCTGGCCAGTTTTGCTGCCATCCTCAACGTACCGTCATTGCCGCCGACCGAGACCGTCACGGTGCAAAAGCTCGGTTCAACAGGGACAAGAGTCACCAGACTTCAACAGGTTCTCAACCACTGGTATCCGTGGCTGCACCTGATCGAAGATGGCATCTACGGGCCGGCCACCGAGGCGGCCGTCAAAGAGCTCCAGCGCCGAGCTGGAATCGCCGTGGATGGCATCGCCGGACCAGCCACTTTCAGCGTGTTACGGATGTCCTGATTCCGTCCTCGCGCAGGTAGCCTGATCGGTGATGACGTCCCCGTCGATGCTGCTGGTTGTGATGGGCGTGTCTGGTTCGGGCAAGAGCACAGTGGCCGCGCGGCTCGCCAGCCGAACTGGCTGCGCACTGGCAGACGGTGACGACTTCCACCCCGCGTCGAGCGTCGCCAGAATGGCCGCTGGGGATCCACTCGATGACACTCTGCGAAAGCCCTGGTTGGCTGCGATCGCGCGCTGGCTCGCCGAGCGGGCCGCCCGCGGCGAGTGCGCGGTTGTCAGTTGCTCGGCGCTGACCCGCGCCTACCGGGATGTCCTGCGTGGCGCAGGTTCGGAGGTACGGATTGTGCATCTGGCGGGGCCGCCCGAGCTGGTAGCGCAGCGGCTGGTAACCCGCCGTGGACACTTCATGCCACCCGAGCTGCTGGACTCCCAGTACGCCGCACTAGAGCCGCTCGACCCCGACGAGCCTGGCATCACCGTCGACCTCACAGCCACTCCAGACCAGATCGCCGACGAGGTGCTGAGCGCCTTCGGTTTCCCACCGCATTCAGCGGGCTGAACGGGGTTATGTGGCGCGGGAAATCCCCGCTGCGCCCGCTGAATGCGGTGGGAACCGACTCGCACGGGCGAACTGCTGACCCACGCCCACCGAATGTCACCGAGGGGTAAGGGTTGGGTATGCCGCGGAGCCGGAGACTGCTCGGCAGCGTCCGGTGAGAGGAGATCGTAGATCGTGTGGCGAGATGACGGGGGTGCTGCGCGTGCGGCGCTGCTGGTGTTGGCCAAGGCTCCCGTGCCGGGCGAGGTGAAGACCCGGCTGTGCCCGCCGGCCACCCCGGATCAGGCTGCCCACATCGCCGCGGCGGCTTTGCTGGACACCCTGGACGCGGTGCTGGCGGTGCCACACGTGACCCCTGTGGTGGCGCTGACCGGTGATCTCGCGAAAGCGGTCGAGGTCACCGCGTTGACCGCGCGGTTGCGGGCCACCACAGTGCTGCCCCAGCGTGGGACGACGTTGGGCCAGCGGATCGCCACCTCCCACGCCGATGCGGCCGCGGTGGCCGGCCACCTGCCGGTGCTGCAGATCGGGATGGACACCCCGCAGGTCGGTGCCGGCCTGCTCGGGTGGTGCCTGGACCTGCTCGATAGCGACGGCGTGGACGCCGTGTACGGGCCGTCGGCCGATGGTGGTTGGTGGGCGCTGGGCGTCCGGCGACCGGCGGTGGCCGAACTGATCGCCGATGTGCCGACGTCACGCCCGGACACCGGGGCACAGACCCTGGCCGTGCTGCGGGCCGCCGGATGCCGGGTAGTGCGGTTGCCCGAACTATCCGATGTGGACACCTGGGCGGACGCCGCCACGGTGGCCGACGAAGCGCCCGGTGGACGGTTCGCCGCCGCGGTCGCCACATTGTCGTCACACTTGAGTAGCGGCCGGTGACCGCCGGACAGACGGCAGTCTTCGACGCTGCCCTGGCCGGTCGGCCCGCCCGGCTCATCGGCGACGACAGACGCATCCTCGCGGTGGCCTCGCAGCGTTGGCTGGCACCCGCCGACAGCGAGGACGGCTGGCTGTTGGACCGCTGCACCGGGCCGACGGTGGACCTGGGCTGCGGCCCCGGCCGGCTGGTGGCCGAACTGGCTGGCCGCGGTGTTGCTGCGTTGGGCGTGGACCACTCACACTGCGCGGTCCGGCAGTGCCACTCGCGTGGCGTACTGGTGTTGCGTCGCGATGTCTTCGCCCCGCTGCCCGGCGAGAGACGGTGGCACCACGTGCTGCTGGCCGACGGCAACATCGGCATCGGGGGGGACCCGGCGCGGCTGCTGCGCCGCGCTGCTGCGTCCCGATGGCACTATGCTGGTCGAAGCTGAGCACCCCGGAGCGGGGTTGTGGCGGGGGGCCGCCACACTTCAGGTAGCCGGCACCGCTACGGGACCCTGGTTTCCCTGGGCGAGAATTGGACTGTCGACGCTCGCCGCACAGCTCGGACTGCGCGTCGGCAACCGCCATTGCGGGGGGCGCTGCTTCATCGAACTGCACACGTCAGCGGACGGTAAGCGGACACCGGTCGCCGGAGAACTAGCGTCGGGATCATGACAATGCTGCGCCGGTGGGGTCGTCGGGTAGCGGAGCACGCTGCGCCGGGTCCGTTCCGGGCCCGTTTCTGGCGTAGCCCGCTGCGCGGGCCGTGGTTCACCGCGGTGCTCGGCGCGGTATTGCTGCCCGGCATCACGGTGATGTTCCTCACCGGTCTGGCGTCCTACGCCGCGTACAACCCCAACCTCGCGCCTGGCAACGACACCACGCCGGACAAGGGCTTGCTGGGCTCGTGGCTACCGACCTGGCCGGCCGGTCCGTCCTGGTTGTACTGGGTGAACCAGGGCGTGCACGTCACGCTCGGCCTGGTGCTCATCCCGATCGTGCTGGCCAAGCTGTGGTCGGTGCTGCCCAAGCTGTTCGAGTGGCCGCCGGTCCGCTCGATCACTCACCTGCTGGAGCGTGCTTCGCTGCTGCTGCTCGTCGGGGGCGCGGGGTTCGAGCTGGTCACCGGCGTGATGAACATCCAGTACCTCTACGCCTGGCCGTTCAGCTTCTACCAGGCCCATTACTACGGAGCGTGGGTGTTCATGTCCGCGTTCGTCGTGCACGTGGGGCTGCGGCTGCCTCGGATGGTCAGTGCACTGCGCACCCGCAGCTTGCGCGGCGAGCTGCGCACTCCACTATCGGCGACCATCCCGGAGGAACCCGACCCCGACCACCTGGTGTCCCCCGCTCCCGCCCCGCCGACCATCTCGCGGCGGGGTGCGCTGGGCATGGTCGCGACCAGCTCGCTGGCGCTGGCTGGGCTCAGCGTGGGCCAGACCATCGGTGGCCCGGCAAGTTCGACCGCGCTGCTGGCACCGCGTGGGCAGGACCTGGGCGGGCAGGATCTGGGCGGGCAGGACCTGGGTGGCGGTCCTGCGGACTTCCAGGTCAACAGGACCGCCGTCGCCGCGGGAATCGGGCCGGTTGATGAGAGCTGGCGGCTGGAGCTCACCGGTCCGGCGGTCACAGCAGCGACGTCGCTGTCCCGCACCCAGCTGCTCGCCCTGCCGCAGCACACCGCGCGGCTGTCGATCGCCTGCGTGGAGGGTTGGTCCACCGGCCTGCAGACCTGGACCGGGTTGCGGCTGGCCGATCTCGCTCGGCTCGCGGGCGCGGCTCCGGATGCCCGGTTGTTCGTCGAATCGCTGCAGCGTGGCGGCGGGTTCGGCTCGGCGACCCTGTCCGCAGGCCAGGTCGGAGCATCCGATGCGCTGCTCGCCCTGCGGGTCAACGGCGCAGATCTGACAGCCGACCATGGCTTCCCCGCTCGAGTGGTCGTCCCTGCTCTGCCCGGGGTGCACAACACCAAGTGGGTGGTCCGCCTGACGTTCCTGTCGGCACAGCGGTGACCCTCCGCAACGGGGTCCCGCTGCTGGCGTTGCTGGCCAGCTTCGTCGTCGCCGGCTACGCTGGAGTCCGGTTGCTGACCGGCAATCCGATCGGGATCGGTGCCTGGTTCGTCGGTAGCGCCGTGGTGCACGACCTGGTGCTCTTTCCCCTCTACGCCGGGGCGGACGCGGCACTCGTCATGCTGCTGCGCCGCCGCCCCGCGCTGGCCACCGTGGCCGGTGTGCCGTGGCTGAACCACCTGCGGGTACCGGTGGTGGTGTCGGGGGTGCTGCTGCTGGTGTGGTCCCCGCTGATCCTGCGGCTGTCCACGGCTACCTACCTGGACGCCTCCGGTCTGTCGACGCAGCCGTACCTACCGCGTTGGTTGGCCGTGACCGCGGCGCTTTTCACGATCTCGGCCGTCATTCTGGCGGTACGCGTCACCAAGGTCCGAGGTGCCTCGTGAGCGCCGGCGGTGCCGTTCTCGTTGTCGATGACGACGTGATGGTGCGTGACGTCGTCAGCCGTTACCTCGGCCGCGCCGGTTATCACGTGACGGTCGCTGGGAACGGTGAAGAGGCGCTGGTCGCGGTCGAGACCGCACTGCCTGATCTGGTCATACTCGATCTCATGTTGCCGGGTCTGCCCGGTCTGGAGGTGTGCCGGCGGTTGCGGGCCGCGGGCCCGGTGCCCGTCGTCATGCTCACCGCCCTGGGTGAGGAGGAGGACCGCATCGCCGGTCTGGAGCTGGGCGCCGACGACTACATCACCAAACCGTTCAGCCCCCGCGAGCTGGTGCTCCGGGTCGCCTCGGTGCTTCGCAGGGCCCGTGCCGCGCAGCCGGCGATTCAGCTGCCGCCGGTCACCGACGACGGGCTGATAGTCGATATCGCCGGCCGTCGCGCCGTATTGGGCGGGCAGGAGTTGGGGCTCACCGTGCGGGAGTTCGACCTGCTGGCCTTTCTCATCCGGCACCCGGGTCGGGCCTTCAGCCGCAGTGAACTGCTCGAGCAGGTCTGGGGCTGGACTTTCGGCGATCACTCCACGGTCACCGTCCACGTGCGACGGTTGCGGGAGAAGGTGGAGACCGACCCCACCGCCCCCGAGCGGATCGCGACCGTGTGGGGCGTGGGCTACCGCTACGACAGCAAGGAGTGATCGCGATGCTCGACGAACTGCGCCATGTCGGCCCGGTCGCGTTGCTGTGCACCCTGCCGGTGGCCCTGCTCGGCGCGCTGCTGCTGCATCACATGCGCCGGTACTCGATCACCGCCGCGGTCACCGTGCTGGTCCTGGTGCCGGTGGCCGCGACCCTGGCCGGAGTGCTGGGCGTCAACGGGTGGATGTTCACCCCGCAACTGACCATCGAGCTCGCCGTGGGTGCCGCGGTGGCGGCGGTGAGCGTGCCCACCGGGTTGCTGCTCGGCCGGGGTATCGCGCAGGAGGTGACCTGGCAGCGGGAGGCCAGCGCCCGGGACCGGGCGGCCGAATCGGCCCGACGCGAACTGGTCGCCTGGATCAGCCACGACCTACGTACCCCGCTGGCCGGTATCCGGGCGATGACCGAGGCACTGGCCGACAGCGTCGTGACCGACCCCGAGGAGGTCGCCCAGTATGCCTTGCGGATCGGGCAGCAGACGCAACGATTGAGTGGCATGGTCGACGACCTCTTCCAGCTTTCCCGGATCAGTTCCGGGGCGCTACGGTTGACGCTGTCCTCGATACCGCTGGGTGAGGTCGTCTCCGAGGCTCTGGCCGTCGAATCCGTCACCGCCGCCCGCAAGGGCGTCCGGTTGCAGGCCGACGCCGCCAGTGAATGGCCAGTGGTGCGAGGCAGTGACCCGGAGCTGGCTCGGGTGATCCGCAACCTGCTGTCCAACGCGATCCGGCACACCCCACCGGACGGCACCGTGGTGGTCGCCGCGGGAGCCAGCGAGGGACAGGCCTGGCTGCGTGTCGATGACGCCTGCGGCGGCATCCCCGAGCACGAACTGGAGCGAGTCTTCGACGTTGCCTACCGCGGCAACACCGCTCGCACTCCGGCGCCGGCCGACGAATCCGGCGCCGGTCTGGGCCTGGCTATCGCACGAGGCCTCGTCGAGGCGCATTCCGGTCGTATCGAGGCCCGCAATCATGGACCGGGTTGCCGTTTCGAAATGCGGCTCCCGCTGGCTGCCGCAACCTCGAGTGACTGCTGATCAACGGTCCACGCGGCGTCGACCGTAGGCTCCCGCGGCGATCGCGACTCCGACGGCGGCCACCGCGACCTGCAGCACGATCTCGATCCAGTCGATACCAGGGGTGACAGCCACGCCCAGGTACTGGGCGATAATGGTGCCCAGTATCGCCCCGATGGCTCCGATCAGGATCGTGAGCCAGATCGGGATGGCCTGCTTGCCCGGCAGGCCCAGGCGGGCCAGCGCACCGATGATCAGACCGATCACGATCGCTGTGAAAATACCGGTGACAGTCATGCTGACTCCTCGGTCCGATAAGTAGGCACCTGATCTCTGTATACCCGATCAGACCGCCGAACGAACGCCCCGAACGGACGGATCAGGCTCGGCACAGCACTTCACCGTGTAGGACGGCGAACCAGCCGTCGCCGTGCGCGGCCCACTGCCGCCAACCGTCGGCCATCTCCTTGAGGTCTTCGCGAGTGGCAAGGTGGCGGTCCAGTGCCTGATCGGTGAGTGCAGAGCTGGTGACCCGCTCTGCCCACAGGCAGCCCCACCACGCGCGCTCCTCCGGTGTGGCGAAGCACCAGGCCGTGGCAGAAGCGGTGATCTCACTGAACTCGGCTGCTCGGGCCCAGGACAGCAGGCGCCGTCCGGCTTCCGGCTCGGCTCGGTTGCTCCGTGCAACGCCCCGGTACATGTCGAGCCAGCGGTCCAGACGAACATCCGGCGGGTGCCAGGTCATCGCCGCGTAGTCGGTGTCCCGAGCGGCGACCAGCCCGCCCGGCTTGCACACCCGTCGCATCTCGCGAAGTGCAGTGACGGGCTCCGCCAGGTGCTGAAGAACCTGATGAGCATGCACGACATCGAAGCTGCCGTCCGGGTAATCCACCTGGTAGACGTCGCCCACGGCGAAGGTCACGTTGCTGACGTCGCGGGCGTCGGCTCGGGCCGGCCTGAGCGGCGCCGGTTCGTTGTCGATGCCCACCACGCTGCCGGGCGCCACCAGCCGGGCGAGGTCGATGGTAATGGTGCCGGGACCGCAGCCGACATCGAGCACCTGCTGACCTGACCGCAGGTGCGGGATCAGGTAAGCGGCGGAGTTGTGCGCCGTCCGCCAGCGGTGTGACCGCAGCACGCTGTCGTGGTGGCCGTGGGTGTAGCTGTTCTGCGGATCCGGCACCCCCCAAGCCTGGCAAATACCCCCACGGCCCGCCACGTACTGAGCCTTAGGGTTTAGCCCTACAGTCGCACTTTTGCGCTGAGTGACCGTCGGTGCCTACAACGAGGAGCGCCCAGGGCAATATGCCCGATTCATCGATCGCCGGTAACCGTCCGATGAGCAGAAGACAGCGAGCGGATTAACACTTCGGATAGGACATCTACCGGCGGGCTGCTGAATCTAGCGTGCTGGAGACCGTCTTCTGCAGCACTGGAGAATCTGTGCGTGTTCACTCATCTCGTAGCGTGAGACTGCTCGTCGGCCTGTTCGGCGCAGCACTCGGCTCTGCGAGCCCGGAGGGCGCCCACGCACTGTCCAGCGACGGCCGCTACGTGACCCTGGCCGGCTATGGCGCCGTCCTCGGAACGGCCTCCGTCGCGCGCGCCCGCGTCATCCACGCCTGTCACGGTCGCAGCGTCACAGGCGTGCTCGACCGACCCAGTGAGCATCGGCTCGGTGCGGGCACCGGTGACGTCAGCCCGCGCGCGGGCCAGGTTGTGACGGTCCGCGGGACGGTCGTCGCCGACTACGAGGGTCCGTCGCCCGCGCTGCATGGCTTCTACCTGCAGGATACGAGCGACGGGGACGTCGCGACCTCCGATGGGATATTCGTGTTCAACGGCAACAGCGACCTGGTCGGCAATGGGGCCGTCGTGCAGGTGACCGGCATGGCGTCGGAGTTCCAAGGGCAGACCCAGATCAGGCCGGCGACCAGTTCGAACGGCGGCCGGTGGCGCAGACCTTCAGCACTCCCGGTGCGGCCCGCGTCACCGTGGTGGCCAACCCATTTCAAGTCCAACGCTGTAGGCGCTGCGCGCCGCCCTGGGGGTGAAAATGGGTCGGCTGCCGCGGGTGACAGCCCTACGTGCGCCGAGTTCGACCCCAGGGCTGCCCGGGCGGCTTCGGACAGCCCTGGGGTCGAACTCGGCGACAGCAGAGCGGGTCGTGGTCACCGTATTTCGAAGCAAGGGTTCCTGCCCGGCCTCGGGTCCCGACGCCGACCAGGGGGACGGCCAGGGCTGCTTCAACGCCCGGCGCACCGCGCAGGCCACCGAGCTGGCCCGCTGGCTGCGCGACGAGGTGATGCCCGCGGATGTACTGATCGTCGGTGACCTGAATTCCTACGCCGGCGAGGTCCCGATCGCCGTCCTGGAGAATGCGGGCTACACCAATCTGGTCAGGGCCTTCGCCTGCGCCGACGCCTACTCCTTCGTTTTCGACGGGCAATGAGGCTACCTGGACTACGCGATGGCGTCGGCGTCGCTGCGCGACCCGGTCACCGGCACCGCAGAGGCGCACCACAACGCCGACGAGCCGACCGTGCTCGACTACAACATTAATTCCAAGTCAGCTGGCCAGGTCGCCTCGCTGTACGCACCGGACCGGTTCCGGACCAGCGACCACGACCCGGTCCTCGTCGGGCTCACCCCGCGCGCAGGTCGTCGTTGAGCTGCCGTCCCGGAGCCGGTAGTCCAGTTTCGGCCGCTCAGGGCGCGGTGCCCTACGGCGGTGGCCAGCTCGTGCACACCGGCGACGCGAGGGTGTGCACCAACCAGGTCTGTGATGATCTTGCGGATGGCGGGGCGGTCGCGGACCTCAGCTGGGGCCTGGTGGTGCGCGGCCAGTAACGCGCGGGCGGTCTGCTCGGGTTTGCCCCACTGCCACCACGCGCGGGCCATGTCGGTGTGCAGCCGTCCGCGCCGCTCAGGTGTGGGGAACTGGCCGGGATGGAGCCCACACCCGGCGTGCAGGGCGGCGCGATGGCGGCGACGGATTGCTGTGCACGCCGCCGATATTTCTGGCCGACTTACTACGTCATCGCCGATTCGGCAGGGCATTCGCTGAGGCGATGGCATGGGCGCGGCTGCGGGCCGACGCCCAGCTCGCCGAATTCCACGGAATCCCCCTGCATAACCCATTCATCGATTCCCGCGTCATCGACGTCTCGCTGTCTGTCCCGCTGGACCAGCGACCCGGCCCAGCGGACTACAAGCCGATCTTGCGCGAGTCTGTCCGGGATCTGCTGCCCACCGTGCTCGCCGCGCGCACCACCAAAGGGGACGCCACCGCCGACCGCTACCACGGGCTGCGCGCCAACCTCGACCACCTGCTGCGGACAGATCTGATCTCGCCACGAGGACTGCTTGGCCAACGATGCCTCCGGCGCACAGACCTGCGCCACCGCCTCACGCGCTTTCGAGGTCTGCGACCCACAGCTCAGCCCCGATCGTCCGGTGTGTTTCAGCAGGTCACCGACCCGATCCGGTCTTCCGTGAACGTCCACGATCCTGAGCGATTGAGACCCCAAATGAGACCTTGAGGCTGCAGCCCTCGTGTGTCGCGCGCCATCTTCCCGTTGCGGGCCGGGGAAGGGTCTACCCGCTCTCCCACGTCGAAGCTGTCGATGTCTGGCGACCTTGTGGCCCATGATCGCGGCGTGGAAGAAACGTATTACTGGGTACACCCAGCCGCCAGCCACAGTTAGCCGATCTGGGTCAGCCCAGCCACAGCACGTCGAGCAGGTCGACGCGGCGTTGGTCGTCAAGGATCAGGTAGGTGACGAGGCCTTGGTGAGCCGGGCCGAACGCGAGAGTGCGCACGGGCGCGTCGGGGTTGTCGTCGTTGAGCGAGTTGCCATTCCACGGTGCGATCTCGACTACCGCGCGGGCTTCGGCGAACGGCGCCAACGCCTCAGGCGGGAGCGCGTCGATCTGCGGCTGGGACTTCTCGTCTGTGGTGACCCGATACACCGTGGTGCTATAAGCCGACGTGGCGACGGGTCAGGGTCAGCGGCTCGTCGGCGGGCACCGGCTTGTCGGTCAGGCGCTCGGCTGCGCGGCGGACGATCGAGGCGAACCGGGCGGGGTCACGTTGCAGCAGGGCGACCCGGCGCCAGTGTTCCAGGCACCGGAATAGCTCGGTGAGGTCCATGTCTTCCCGGGCGGTGACGAGCGTGCGCTGGTAGGAGATGTCGAACTGGGCCTGGTCTTCGGGCAGCAGCGCCTTCCGGATAGCCGCTGGCGTGGCGCCGGGAAGCAGCGGGTCACCGGTGCGAGGCTGCTCGTTGAAGGACCATAGTGCTGTCACCTGCCTACCGTAACGCGAGACGCCCACCGCCACCGTGGACGGCTCGCTGACCTGAAGTCAGCGATCACGGTCGGCGGGGTCTGTTGCATTGGTAGATGGCGGACTCGGGCAGGCTGAGCGGCGTTGTTGCGTTAGCGGGAGGGTGGCGACGGTCGACGACGGCCCGTGTGCTGTCAGATGGCGAGGGCGAGTTCGGTAAAGGCTGCTGGGACCCGGTGATTGAGCCGCAGGTCGAGAGCCTGTCGGATTTCTGGGCCGGAAATATTCTCACTCGTCAAGGTTCTGTCCCAGTCGACGGAGGTGTCTTATGGCTTTCTCGTCCTCTACGATTTGCACGAATTCTGAGCCCTCGGCAGGTTCGACACGAGGCTCAGGATCTGTTTTGTACAAATAGTGCTTAATCTCGCCACGTACAATTTTACGCCGTAAATCGTCGTCCTCGTACTCAGGGGGATGCTTCGGTTGCTCCTTCATCGTTGTGCCCTTTCGATCAATATTATTCTTATGCCGAGCGGGGCCATGCGACGTCGAGTATACGCTGCGGTGGCGGCTTACCAGGGGAAGATAAGACTGTGCTTGTCCACTACTTGGAGTCGCCTCATCCTCGCTGCGAGCGTAACGAACCACCATCCGCCACGCGTGGACCCGCCTCAGACATCGCCCGGTGGCCACATCGTATGGCTGGAGGGAGGAGAAGGTAGTGACGACACCGGGAAGGCAGCCAGGAGTCAACGGTCCCCACGATGGCGCGGCCAATGCTGAGGTGCGGCAGGCCCCCTGGCTCGACTGCCGCGTGCCACAGCTTTGCGGCTGGTGCTGAGGCGGAACCGCAACGTGCGCGTAGCAGGTAACGCCACCACAAATGCAACCAGCCGCATAGGCGCCGATCCTCAGCGAATGCGGTGCCCGGACCTCTAGCTGCTAGTTGGCGGTAGCGGTGGGATTTGAACCCACGGAGGGCGTGAACCCTCACGCGCTTTCGAGGCGTGCGCCGCAGGGCCGGGAACCTCCCGCCCACCACCCGGCGACATCACACAGGATCAACCATCGGCCTTTGAACCGGCTGCGGAGCGATCACTGGAGTTGACCGGCGACGCGGTGATTCGACAGCGTACGTGCTGAGTGGTCGGCAGGTGGGCGATCACGGGATGGCCGAGGTATTGGACACCATCTCGGTATCGCCGTCAGGTTGGACTGACCTTGCGGAGGTTCGCCTGACCGGCCAGCGGTGGCTGCGCCAACGGTGGCTGCGCCAACGGTGAGAAGCAAGCCACCTCAGCTGTGGACTGAGACCGATCTGGGCTCAACCTGGTAGCAGCGCGAAGCCCTCTTTCGCGGCCGCTGCGCGTAGCGGGCCGTCGAAAGCCGCCACCGTGCGGCAGTTCGGCACCGCTTCGGCGGCGGCTTTCGCACTGGCCAGCTGAACTGCGTCATCAGCGCGCAAGCTGTGCACGCCGACCAGCCAGGCGGCGGCTTCCAGCACGGTGGCGGTGGCGGCCACTACGCCGAAGCGTGGCTGGTTTTCGGCGCACCCGTGGTAGTCGGCTTCGAAGGCAGCGACGAGGACCGCGGCGTCTGCGGGGTCGAGCTCGCCCATCCGGTGCTTGCGCCAGATCGCTGCCGGTATCTCCACTCTGGCCAATGCCGACACGACGAGACTGGCCTGCTCGCGGACCAGCTTGTGGTCCGGCTCGTCGGCATAGAGCTTCACCAGAGCTGAGAATCAGCGAAGACGATCACTCGCGGTTGTCGCGGACCAAGTCCGCGAGCTGGTGACCCTAGCCGGCTCGACGCCGCGCACCGGCGAGGTCGTCGGCGGCCGGTCTGGGCCGGGGCCGGGCAGACTGGCCGATGAGCTGCACCCGCTAGCGTGAGCTGGTGGCCGATGAGGCGTATCGCTGTGTAGCTCATGCCGCGCGGGCCCTGTTTCGTGCCCTGGATCTGCGGCTCGACATCGCCGGGCAGGAGCACGTCCCCGCTACCGGTGGTGGTGTGGTGGTGATGAACCACACCGGCTACCTCGACTTCGCGCTTGCCGCCCTGCCGTTCTGGCGCGAGCATGGGCGGTTGGTGCGTTTCATGGCCAAGCAGGAGGTGTTCACCAGCCGGGTGACTGGGTCGTTGATGCGGGCCATGCACCATATTCCGGTCGACCGCACGGCCGGGGCGGCCTCGTTCCGAGCGGGGGTCGAGGCGCTGCGGGCGGGCGAGTTGGTGGGGGTCTTCCCGGAGGCGACGATCAGCCGCAGCTTCTGCCTGAAGGAGTTCAAGTCCGGCGCCACTCGGATGGCGCGCGCCGCGGGCGTTCCTCTGATCCCCGTGGCGTTGTGGGGCAGCCAGCGGGTGTGGACCAAGGGCCGCAGGCCCACCATCCGGGCCGCGCGGCATATCCCGATCGGCATCACCATCGGGGCGCAGCTGACGCCGGGGCGCGGGGCGGCGCCCGACACCGCGCTGGTCGACGTGATGAATGGCCTGCTCGACGTGACTCGGGCCCGCTATCCCGAAGAGCCCGGCAACGACCCCTGGTGGGTGCCGGCGCACCTCGGGGGGACTGCCCCGACGCCGGAACGGGGCGCCGAGCTGGACGTCGCCGACGAGCTGGAGCGCGCCCGCCGCCGCGAGGCCTGAGCCTGAAATAGCGGACACTGCGCGAACCACGGACATAAGGAAAACACAATGGGCGAGCAGTACTGGCCTATAGACCATCCGGTCCTTGAGGCTCTGCACGCACGGAAATCTCGGCGGGACCGCCCTGGTCACCGTGGGGATCCATACAAGATCGGTCTGACAATCCAGGGCGGAGGGATGCGGGGTGTGGTGTCCGCAGCCATGCTCACCGCGCTCGACGATCTAGGACTCAGCAATGTTTTCGACGCAATTTACGGCTCTTCGTCTGGCGCGATGAACGGTGCGTACTTCCTCAGTGGTGAGGGCTGGCGCAGGCTCCGGATCTACTGGGACTACCTCACTACCTCGCGGTTCATCGACCTACGACGTTATTTCCGAGGCAACATCATCGATCTCAACTACACGTTCGACACCGTATTGGTGCAGCTGGAGCCGCTTGACTACGAAGCCGTTCTTCGCTCGGATGTACCCCTGCACGTCGCGATCACACTGGTCGATGAGCTTCGTACGCTGATGGTTTCGGATTTCGTGTCGAAAGAGGATCTTGGTGACGCGCTGCGTGCGAGCGCCTGGCTGCCGATCGCGGTCCGCGGTACGACCCTGTTTCGCGGGCAGCGGGCGATCGACGGCACCATCCTCACCACCCACCCGCATCGGTTCGCGCTCGCGGACGGCTGCTCGCACGTGCTGTCATTGAGCACCCGAACGCTCGGTCCGCTCAGTTCCGGGCTCGCGCTGCGGAGATTGGCCATGAGCTGGGAGCTCGGACGAATAGGACCGGGACTGAGTAAGGAACACACTCGGGCCGGTCAGGAATACCGTAGCGACCGTATGGCGCTGGCTAGCTGGAGCCGTTCTCCGAGCGAACCGCCGTATGTATTGGATATCGCTCCACTGCCGTGGATGAACGCGATCAAACCCTTTGAGATGGATGTGGGCCGCCTGATCGTCGCCGCTCGCCAGGCGTACGACTTGATGAGCTGCGCGATTGAAGGGGAGGATCCGGCCGAGCTACGCAACGGCGCGGTCCGCACCATTTTCCGACTGACGCCCGCCAAAGGAGTCCAAGCTAAATGACGGCGACTGTGAGAGGGTTGCTCGATACAATCGGGCGGCTCCGCTTAGACGGCTGCGACGACCTTCTTGACATGACGCTCGGATCCTGGTCATGGGACGACTGGCGTGAAGTCCTGCTGAATCTGCCGACGGACGGTGACACGCTCTCCGCTCAGTTCGAGATATCCTGGGACGTCTCGATCCTGGTGCTGGAACAGTGGTGCCTTCGATTCAAAGATCGAGACGAGGAGCAGCAGCGAGACCAACGGCTCTTTGGGTTTGTGGGTGTCCTCGTGCTCACGATGATCTCGCTGCGGCACTCCGAGCGGCGCCGCTTGCCCACATCGGATATAGGTGAGCAGTCGACGGACGAGCTCGATCACGCCGACTACTCACATACCTGCCAGCGCTTTGTCCGCGAGGATGCGGTCCAGGATGCCCTTCGCGAGCTCTACGCACCGCCCTCGGTCGCACCAGACGACATCACCGTCCAAGAGTGGAAGAGTATCGGCAAAGAATGGGAGAGCATCGATTTCGGCACCTTGAACTTCCATAGGCACGGTACAACATCATTCATCTTGAAGGGGCGCGTCGGGAAAAGATCGCACGGTGAGGTAAAGACCTTTGCGCTGAAGTGCATCATCTACCCGTTCCTCCGGATTCCGCGAATCAGTCGCGCGACGCGCGACTACGCGACGACCTATGATCCTGGCAATCATGAGCTCAAGCACCTAGTCAGGGTTTGGGCAAGCTCCGAACGCTGGATCCTCATGGACTTCGTACCCGGGACGACTCTCGGGGAAAAGTTGAACACAGAATCCGTTCGACCGCGGCTGGACGGGCTCGAAGCGACATACTTCAATCGTTCCGGTTTCACGGCGTCACAGCTTCGGATCGACTTGATCGAGAAGTTCGGCAAGGAACTCTTTCTGGCACTCGCCGATCTCGAGGAGCTAGGCATCCAGCACTCCGACCTCACGCCTGCCAATATTACGGTCACCGCGACCGACGACGGCGGGGAGTCATTGTGCCTGATCGACCTCGGAGTGAACTACCTTCATCTGCACAGCACGGAAGGGTGCCCGATATCTTCTATGCCGAGGCCCCGCTCGTTGCGCGGTTCATCGAAGACCTCCTCGACCGTGAACCGAAGCGCCGACTGTTAATCTTCGGTACGAAGGGCGGGGACTCCAGTCGGCTGTACGCCCGACTCTGGGACCACCTGGCCGAGGAGATCGAGGCGGTGAAGGCCGCGCGGTCGGAGAAGGCCGCCGGACACCGGACGCGCTGGTGGTCGGATCTTGCCGACCTTGGGCAGCCGCTGTCCGGTGCCCTCAGTCGGAGGCTGCGTCTGTGGCGGGTACGTCGTGAGCAGAATCTGTATCGCGATCCAGATCGCAACATGCGAGTACGGTGGCTCCTGTTCTGGTCCACACTATCCGCCGTGACATGGACGGTCACCTCGGCCGTCGTCATCATGTGGACGCTGCGAAACATCGGCTGGGACTGGGGAAACCAGATCATCGTGTTCCTGCAGAGGGTATCCGGGGCGTCCTCGGACGAGTTCCCCGTGCTCGACCAGCTCAGAGCCACGGATTACGAGATCCCTTCTGGCGTAACGCCGTTGGCGCTCGGACTGCTGGGGCTTAGCTTCACCCTGGTCGGTGTGAAATACTACCAAAGCCTTTTCGCCGACATCACTCCTATGGTGGTGGGTTGGCGGGCCGGGCGCCTCACGAAACATGCGGTTGGTATGGAAATCGGAATTCGGATCTGGACGTTTCTACCCCTCTTGATGATACTGACTCCGCTACTTTTTCAGCCCAAGTGGTGGCTGCTCTCCGCGGCAGTCGGGATGACGCTTGTGACCGTGTCGAACTGGCTCGCGTCATTGTTCGGTCGAGTGGTAATGGCCAGAGCTCGAGAGGCTGGACTGTCGACGGTTCCCGAGCACGTGCCCGGCATTAGCACGTTTTCCTCCTGGATACCGGGGAACATATTATGGGCCGCAAGTCAATGGAGCGTGGGTGTTATGCTCTACAGTGGGATCGCTCAGGACGCCATGGTCTATATCGTTGTGGTCGGGGCCGTAAATGTGCTTCAGCTCTATGGCATAAACTGTAGCATCCAGGGTCCCGGTGTCCGAGCAGGCCTCGGGCGTGCGTGCGTTACCGCGGAACGCCTCAAGTACGTTCTGCGTTGAGGAATCTCGTGGTCATCTGCGGTTGGCGGCGACTCTTGCTTGGGTTCGGGCTCGCTGTTCTTCGAAGCGGGTGGCTTGGGAGTTAAGGCTGGTGAGGAAGTCGGCGAGCTCGGCGCGCGCCTTCTCGCCCTCGGCGTCGAGGCCTTCCAGGTCGAACACTCCCCAGTTGCGCAGCAGTGGCCAGATCACTTCGTCGTGGTGAATGCGCAGGTCGTAAATGCCGGCTTTGGCGATCAGCGCAGCTTTGCGGGCGAATCCGGGGATGACGATGCCCGGCATCGCGAAGTTGGTGACCTCATCGGTGATTGCGCGCAGGGTGGGGCCGGGGGAGACGTCGAGGGCAGCTTTGACGAGGTTACGGTAGAAGACCATATGGAGGTTCTCGTCGGTGGAGATTCGCGTGAGGAGCCGTTCGGCGATGGGGTCTTCGGTGTAGCGGCCGGTGTTGCGATGGGAGATACGAGTGGCAAGTTCTTGGAAAGAGACGTAGGCGAGAATGCGCAGTAGCGGAGCTTCTTGGGTGTTGTAGCCGGTTTGCATAACTTCCATCCGGGCCCGCTCCAGCTCCACCGGGTCGACCCCGCGGGTCACCAGCAGGTAGTCGCGGATGCAGTACGCGTGCCGACCTTCCTCGGCGGTCCAGCGGTGTACCCAGGTGCCCCAGGCGCCGTCGCGTCCGAATGTGCGCTCGATCTCCCGGTGATAGCTGGGCAGGTTGTCCTCGGTGAGGAGGTTGACCTCCAACGCGGTCCGGGCGATCGGCGACAGCCGCGACTGCTCCGGGTCCCAGGCCTGCCCGCCGAGGTCGGCGTAGTCGCGGCCCAGACTCCACGGCACGTACTCGTGCGGCATCCACTCCTTGGCCGCAGCCAGGTGCCGGTTGAGGTTGTCGGTGACCACTGGCTCGAGGTCGTGGAGCAGGCGGGCGCTGTCCGACGTCGTCGTCATGGCAGTCCTCACCTGGGGTCGAGACGGGTTCTGACTACGCCCACCGTAGCGTTCGCCGTCCCGACCGCCGCCGCGAGTACTCAGCGGGGTGGCGTCGACGTCGTCCTCGACCAGATTGAGTGCGCCGGGCAGGTCCAGCGTGGTCGCTGCCTGGGGTGGTGGTTGCGGCCAGGGTGGCCGAGGTTGTCCTCGAGTGAGGGTGGGTGACGACGATCCGGCAGGATCGAGCAATGATCATCTGGGTCAACGGTCCCTTCGGCGCGGGCAAGACGACGCTGGTCGAGGAGCTCTCGAAACGTCTGGGCACGGCCATGACGGTCGATCCGGAACTCCTTGGATTCGTGCTCAGGAGAATGGTTCCGCCAGCGCCGACCGGAGACTTTCAGGATCTGCCGATCTGGCGCAGGCTGACCGTGCGGACGCTCCAGGAGATTCGTCGAGAATACAATCGACCGCTGTTGGTCCCGATGACATTGGTTGAGCCGCAATACCTGGAGGAAATCTTCGGCAGCTTGCGCCTGGCTGGCGAAGAGATCCGGCATTTCTTCCTCTCGTTGGAGGAAGCACTGTTGCGGACCGGAATCGAGAACCAGATCATGACACCGGATGATCCCGAGCGGGACGCTCGCACGCGTCAGTGGCGGCTCGACCAGGTCGGACGCTGCTTGGCGGCAAAGGGTGAGATGCCGCCCGGCACCGTGTTCCTCAACTCTGGGATGCACGGGCCATTCGCTCTTGCAGACCAAGTGCTCGGCGCTTTGGGGTTCCGAGAAACGCCGACCGCCAGTTGATCGGGAGCGGGATGACTACTCGACGGTTGGTGCGGCACCCTGGATGTGTGCCGCATCGGGATGCCTCAGAGCCGTTGACGGCGCTGCTCGGTGGTCGCTGGGCCGCGCTGGACGCCACCGCGCCCGCCGTCGCCTTCGTCGCTGGCTGGCTGGTCTCGGAACGCTCCCTTGGCTGGGGCGTAGGTGCGGCGCTGATCACCGGTGCCGCGGTTGCGGCGGTGCGCTGGCGCCGCGGTGGCCGCCCGTTGGCCGCTCTCCTGGGTTTACTGGGTGTCTCGGCGGCGGCGCTGATCGCGTTGTATACCGGCCGTGCTGCTGACTTCTTCCTCGCCCAGTTGCTGTCCAACGTCGTCAGCGCGCTGATGTGGGCGGTCAGTGTGCTGGTCCGCTGGCCGCTGCTCGGCGTGATTGTGGGTGGGATGCTGGGACAACGCACCTCCTGGCGTCAAGATCCTGCCCTGCTCCGGGCGTACTCGCTGGCCTCCTGGGTGTGGGTGGGGCAATACCTGATCCGGGTGGCGGTGTTCACGCCGCTCTGGGTGACCGGCGCAGTGGTGGCGCTCGGAGTCGCCCGGCTCGCCCTGAGCTGGCCGCTTGTCGCAGCCTGCGTCGCGGTGAGCGGAGCAGTATTGATTCGGGCGCTGCCGGTGGACCACCCTGGGCTACGCTCGGCTCCTCACCACCCCAAGTAGTGAGAAAGACACCCACTGTATGAGTTATGGTGTCATCCGAATGGGCTCTTCAACACTGTGTAACTGATCCGTAGCATAAGGTAACCGTCGGGGGAGCCATGTGCGCTACCTACTGAACGAGAGGACTCGATCCGTGCTCCCCCGAAGCCGTGCTCGATCGCTGGCTGCTACGGCCTTGGGTTTCTTACTCAGCGTGGGTGTCGCGTTACCTGCTTCCGCTGCGCCGGCATCTCCGGAATCGGTCGGCCCAGAGCTGGTCGGTACTGCGCAGCGGCTGGTCAACGAAGCTGCCGCGGCGGGCGTCGAGTCGACGCTGCGCGCTGCGCTGGGAAGTTCGTTTGCTGGTTCGTGGTTCGAGCCCGGCACTAACGACCTCATCGTCGCTACTACCGACCCTGCCGCTGTCCAGCAGGTCCGCGCGGCCGGAGCCCAGCCGCGGCTGGTGCCTCGGAACCTGCTGATGCTGGACCGGGTCATGGCGGTGCTGGACGCTCGAGCCGGAAGTATCCCCGACGCGATAACCGGCTGGCACGTCGACCCGGCCAGCAACTCCGTCGTGGTGTCGGCCACCGACGATGCCGCCGCCAAGGCATTCGCGGCCGGTCAGGACACGGTCCGGATCGAGCACGTCAACGCTCGCCCGGCGCTACTCGCCAACCTGCGCGGTGGCGACAAGATGACCACCAGCGAGGGTGGGCGTTGCTCGGTCGGTTTCAACGCCGTCTCGGGCAATACCCGCTACATCATCACGGCTGGGCACTGCACCAAGCTGGGCGGCACCTGGTCCGGGCCGGACGGCAGCGCCATCGGACCGGCCGCCGAGTCATCGTTTCCCGGTCACGACTTCGGCCTGGTCGAGGTGACGTCGGAGTCCTGGAACCAGACCCGCGACATCGGTACCGACAGCGGCTACCTCACCGTGACGGGTACCGAGCCGGTCGCGGTGGGTTCCTCGGTCTGCCGGTCCGGGTCCACCAGCGGCTATCACTGCGGCCAGGTGGAGGCCATCAACGAGACCGTGAACTACGGCGGCGGCGACGTCGTCCGCGGGCTCACCAGAACCAATATCTGCGCGGAGGGTGGCGACTCCGGCGGCCCCTTCGTCAGCGGCACGCAGGCGCAAGGAACCCTCTCCGGGGGTTCCGGGGGTTGCCTGCTCGGTGGGCAGAGCTATTTCCAGCCGATCGGTGAGGTGTTGTCCACCTACGGGCTGACTCTCCTCATCGGCGAGGCGTCCAGAGACGACAGCTAGGACGAGCGCAGCCGGTGCGCGAAGGCGGCGGCGGCCGCCCGGGGATCCGCTGCCTCAGTGATCGCGCGCACCACCACGACGCGATCCGCACTGGCGGCCAGCACCTCGTCGAGCCGTTGAGTGGTCTCGATACCGCCGATGGCGAACCAGGGGCGGTCCGCGGCTGTCGCTGCAGTGTTGCGAACCAGATCCAGTCCGGCGGCCGGGCGACCGGGCTTGGTCGGGGTGGGCCAGCACGGACCCGTGCAGAAGTAGTCCACCCCGAGCTGCCCGGCGGCTTCGGTGGCCTGCGCGCGATCGTGAGTGGATCGGCCGATCACCACGTCATCGCCGAGAATCCGGCGAGCCCAGGCCACCGGCAGGTCGTCCTGGCCCAGGTGCAGCACCTGCGCACCGGCAGCCAGCGCTACGTCAGCCCGATCGTTGACCGCGAGCAGCGCGCCGTGGCGCCGGCAGGCTCTCGCGAGCACTTCCAGCGCGACGAGTTCGTGGCGCGTTTCCAAGTTCTTGTCCCTCAGCTGGATGATGTCCACCCCGCCGGCCAGCGCTGCGTCGGCGAACTCGGCGAGGTCGCCGCGGCCGGTCCGGGCGTCGGTGCACAGATACAGTCGCGCATCGGCCAGCCGGGCCCGGATCTGCATCCCGTCCATCTGGGCACCGTCCATCTGGAGACCGTATCCGGAGTCATCGGGGTTCGACGCCCCGTTGAGTCTGGGAACTCCACCGGCCGCGCCCCCGGTGTCGAGGTACGGTGAAGGCTGGTCCGCACGGGAGCCCGGGCCACACCGGGCTGAGAGGGGGTCAGGGCGACCCCGACCGTCGAACCTGATCCGGGTCATGCCGGCGCAGGGAGCGTGATGAGTAATGGGTTCGTCCTCTCGTCCGTTGAACACGAGCCTGCCCAGTACCGTCGCCGTGGTCGGTGGCGGCGTCATCGGGCTGAGCTGTGCCTGGCGTGCCGCGTCCGCGGGATTCGCGGTGACCGTGCACGACCCGGCGCCGGGATTGGGCGCTTCGCACGTCGCCGGCGGGATGCTCGCCCCGGTCACCGAGGCGGTGCCCGGTGAGCAGGAGGTACTCGCGTTGGGGACGGCATCGCTGCGCCGTTGGCCCGATTTCGCCGCCGAGCTCGCCACCGCCGGTGCCGCCCCCGGGCTACGGACCCGAGGCACCCTCATGATCGCGCTGGATCCTGGCGACCACGCCGAACTGGACCGCTTCGCCGAGCAGCTGTCCGGGATGGGGCGGCAGGCGGAGCTGCTTTCCGGCCGGGAGGTTCGCCGCGCGGAGCCGTCGCTGGGCCCGCAGGTGCGTCGCGGGCTGTTGGTGCCGGGCGAGGCGTCAGTGGACAACCGGGCGCTGATGAATGCGCTACTGGTGGCCTGCCGCAGTGCCGGGGTGAGGTTCTGCTGCCAGCGCTGTACAGCGTTGCCGCCGGCAGATGTTGTGGTGCTGGCCGCTGGTGCGCACAGCGCCGCGCTGCACCCCGCGCTGGCGCGGGTGATCCGCCCGGTGAAGGGGGAGATCCTGCGGCTGAGGTCCCGGTCGGGCACGTTGCCGCCGCCGTCACGGACGGTCCGGGTGATCGTCGGTGGGCGGCACAGTTACCTGGTGCCCCGCGACGGCGGGCAGCTGGTCCTCGGAGCCACCCAGCGCGACGTCGGGTTCGACACCGACGTCACCGCCGGCGCGGTGCGCGAGTTGCTCGCCGACGCCGAGCGGGTGCTGCCCGCGATCGCGGAGTACGCGCTGGAGGAGACCGCGGTGGGGCTTCGACCGGGCAGCCCGGACAACCTGCCGGTGATCGGGGAGCTGGAGCCCGGGGTGCTCGTTGCGACCGGTCACCACCGCCACGGGATCCTGCTGGCACCACTCACTGCCGACGCGGTACTCGCGCTGCTGCGCGGGGAGGCGGTTCCGGTTGAAGC
>JBOHHF010000258.1:0-4180 GCA_050700495.1 Pseudonocardiaceae bacterium | reverse complement strand
GCCCGCGACCTCGCCCGCGCGTTGGTCCTCGTTCTCATCCGCGTACGTGTGTTCGTCCTCGTCGGCATCCTCGACCGAGTTAACGATCTTCATGCAGGGCTCGCCGACCTAGAGGACGTGATCACCGACCTTGATGACGCCCTACACGACTTCACTACGGCGGACCTTCGAAACGTCGATCTGACTGGCATCCGGTTGGACGGAGTGCGCTGGTCTTCGGCCACGCAGTGGCCGACGGACTGGGAGGCTCAGATAACACTGGATTCCGTGGAAGTGGCGCCAGACGTGTTCGAGGTGCGCAGAGAGGGCCGCACGTACGCACCGACGTCGGTGTAGTTACGGCAGGCTAAGCCGGGCACCGGCCGTTGAAGTAGCGATCGCGAATCGTTGACGTTCCGGCTCGCTGGTGAGCCGTCGCCGCGATTCAGCCTGACTCAACGAGCACCGAATTGAGACGACAACTGAGACGGACAACGTTGGACAAGTCAATGGATACCAGCATTTGGGCTGGTCAAATACAGTGGCCAGGGGCGGGGTCGAACCGCCGACCTTCCGATTTTCAGGACTCCGGTGCTGTGTCCGCGTCTGGTCGGCACCGTCCATGACCTGCGCAGGGACATCCTCGCGATAGCTGACGGACGCTCGCGAACGCACACGAATGAGACGGCAATCGTGACGGCTCCTGCTCGTGTGCCACGCCGGGGAACCCTGCTGGGTCGTACTGGACAGCCTACGCAGAGAGCTTGGTCACGCTGTGTATTCCTTTGGGACAATTTCCACCCGGCTGTAGTCGAACTCGATGCCTTTCGGTAGTCGTCCGGGCTTGGCAGGCTGGATGGTGATCGTCATCAGTGCGTCCACGATGGCGCGCTGCCGTGCCACCGGCTGCGCGCGGAACGCCGCAGATGGTTGCTCGGCGGTGGCGATACCTTCCAACGCGTCGCCCGAGTTTGTGGCCGCTAGCTTGGCCGTCACCGTGTCCAGCTTCGCGGTGATGCGCTCGCGTTGGCGGGTGTACTGCCGCAGATCCAGGTCACCATCTCCATAGGCGTCGGCCACCTCGTCCAGGCGGGCCCGTAATGCGTTGGCCTCGGTGTACAGGTCCCTGGTTTCCTCCGTGTCTCTTTCGGGCAGTAGCCCGGCCCCGTGCTTGTCGAGGACTGCGCAGGCCGTCTCCATCACGAACTCGTCGAGTGTCTCCCCGTTGATCATCAGATGCATGCCGGTGCGGCACCGGTAGACGCGGCGAATGCTGCCGTCGCGGGTCATGTTCGAGGCTGAACGCAGGTCCGCGCCGCACCGCCCGCAGCGGTATAAGCCGGAGCCGATCCACTTCAGTGAGCGCACGCCGGAGTAGGTGGTGCGGGCCGGGTCGCTGAGGATCGCGCACACCGCGTGGTACTCGTCCTCGGTGATGATCGCGGGCCAGCTGCCCACGCCGACCACCTCTCCGCGATGCACGGCTAGCCCGGCGTTACGAGGGCGGGTCAGTATGCGGCGCACGTTCTGTGCGTGCCACTGCCCGCCACGGGCTGCGGGCACGGTTCCTTGCCAGCTCTTCGTGATCGCGTAGATGGACTCACCGGCTAGAACCCGATGCACCCCGTCCCGGATCGCCTCCGCTTCGGCGGCTTCTAGCGCCATCCCGTCCCGGGTGTAGCCGAATGGGCGGGCCCCGCCGATCCACTCACCGGCGGCGGCCGCCTTCGCCTTCTGCGAGCAGATCCGCTCCGCCATGTGCTCGGACTCGTAGCGAGCGACGGCGCCGAGCTGGCGGGCCACCAGGCGACCGGAGGGCGTGGACAGATCCAACGGCCCGGCCTTCACGCAGTGAGTGGGCACCGAGCGTGGTTCGCACGCCGTGATGTAGGTCTCCAGTTCGGCCGGGGAGCGGTGCAACCGGTCGGTGTGCCAGGCCAGCACCGCGTCAACCGCACCGCTGCGGATAGCCTCCAGCATTGCGTGGTACGCGGGTCGGCGCTTGCCGCTGTAGGCGCTGATATCGTTGTCGGTGAAGACCTCGGTCACCGTCCAGTCCAACTGAGTCGCCAGCTCCTGGCAGTCGGATTCCTGGCGAGCTGCGCCTATCCCGGCGCCGACCTTGTCCTTGCTGATGCGGCAGTAGATCGCAGCGCGTGGTCTCGTCATAGCTGAACTGTCTCATACGATGAGATCCTTCCGGGTCGGTCATGACCGTCCACCACAGCCCCGGCGCCGCATGCTCGGCCCGCACCGAAGCGCCCAGCCCGGTCAGCCGGGCGACCTCGGCCGCTCGGTCGTCGGTGTGCAGGTCAAGGTGCAGCCGGTTCTTGCCGGCCCGGGGCTCAGGCACTTTCTGCAGGCCGAGCTCTGGCGTCCCAGCCAGCAGCACGAACTTGCCATAGTCGCTGGTCACTGTGGTGCCCAATGCCGCGGTCCAGAACCCGGCCAGTGACTGCGGATTGGCGCAGTCGATGGTCACGTGGGCGATCGAGAGGGTCATGCCCGCGACGGTAACCGGGAGGACCGACAAGCCGGGCTGCGGATACGCTGCGACTCTGCGTGTCCGCCGTCCGAGGAGCCCCAAAATCATGATCACCAGGCTGTCAACGCTGTTCCTGCGCACCCTGCGCGAGGACCCGGCGGACGCCGAGGTAACCAGCCACAAGCTGCTGGTGCGCGCCGGGTGCGTCCGCCGCGTCGCCCCGGGGGTCTACTCGTGGTTGCCGCTGGGCCTGCGGGTGCTGCGCAACATCGAGGCTGTGGTGCGCGAGGAGATGGATGCGATCGGCGCCCAGGAGATCCAGTTTCCCGCGCTGCTGCCCCGGGAGCCCTATCAGGTCACCGGGCGCTGGACCGAGTACGGCGCGAACGTGTTCCGGCTGCACGATCGCAAGGGTGCCGACTACCTGCTCGGCCCCACCCACGAGGAGCTGTTCACGCTCACTGTCAAGGGGGAGCTCAGCTCCTACAAGGACTACCCGGTGATCCTCTACCAGGTGCAGACCAAGTACCGGGATGAGGAGCGACCCCGGGCCGGGATCCTGCGCGGCCGGGAGTTCCTGATGAAGGACTCATACTCCTTCGATCTGTCCGACGAGGGGTTGGCGCGCTCCTACCAGCTGCACCGGGATGCCTACATCAAGATCTTCGACCGGCTCGGGCTGCGCTACGTGATCGTGTCGGCGATGTCCGGTGCGATGGGCGGCTCGGCCAGCGAGGAGTTCCTCGCCGAGGCCGAGACCGGCGAGGACACCTTCGTGCGCAGCCCCGAGTCCGGGTACGCGGCCAACGTCGAGGCGGTGACCACGCCGGTGCCGCCGGAGCTGCCCATCGACGGTCAGCCGGCAGCCCGGGTGCTGCACACCCCGAACACCCCGACCATCGACACGCTGGTTGCACACCTCAACGGCGCGGATCTGGGCCGCACCTTCACTGCCGCGTACACCCTGAAGAACGTTCTGGTCAAGACCCGGCCACCGGACGCTGCCGACTGGGCTCTGCTCGGTGTCGGGATTCCCGGCGACCGTGAGGTCGACCTGAAACGGCTGGCGGCTTCGTTGGAGCCGGCTGAGGTGGTGCTGCTGGACGAGGCGGACTTCGCCGCGCACCCGTTCCTGATCAAGGGGTATATCGGGCCGGGCGCACTGGCCCGCCACCACGTGCGCTACCTCGTCGACCCCCGGGTGGTAGGGGGCACCGCGTGGGCGACCGGGGCCGACCAGCTCGACCACCACGTCGTTGACCTGGTATGTGGGCGCGACTTCACCCCCGACGGCACCATTGAGGCCGCCGAGGTGCGTGCCGGAGACCCGTCGCCGGACGGGGTTGGCACCCTGGTCGCCGCCCGCGGTATCGAGATCGGGCACATCTTCCAGCTCGGCCGCAAGTACACCGACGCCTTCGCGCTGGATGCACTCGGGCCCGATAGCAAGCCGGTCCGGATCACCATGGGCTCCTACGGAATCGGGGTCTCCCGGCTGGTTGGGGTCATCGCCGAGCAGAGCCACGACGAGCACGGCCTGATCTGGCCCCGCGAGGTCGCCCCGGCCGATGTGCACGTGGTGCTCGCGGGCAAGTCCGAGGACATCCGGACCGCCGGTGAGCAACTGGCCGGCGAGCTGGACGGATCCGGCCTACGGGTGATATTGGACGACCGGCCGGCTACTCCGGGGGTGAAGTTCGCCGACGCCGAGCTGAT
>JBOHHF010000257.1:0-18679 GCA_050700495.1 Pseudonocardiaceae bacterium | reverse complement strand
ATCCTCCTCGTGACGACATCACCGATCTTCCCACTCCGCGGGCACCTGACACCGCGATGACCGTACCGAGGCAACTTCCCGCAGCGATCCCAAGCCTCGTCGGACGAGCACATGAACTGGTCACGCTGACCCGGATACTGAACGAGTCCGCCGAACGGAGTGTGGCGATGGTAATTTCGGCGATCGCCGGTACCGCGGGGGTTGGCAAGACAGCGCTGGCTGTGCACTGGGCGTACCGGGTGCGGGACCGCTTCCCGGACGGGCAGCTGTATGTGAACCTGCGTGGTTACGACCACTGCCCGACCATGACGCCTGAACAGGCCCTGGACGGGTTTCTGCGCGCCCTCGACGTACCCGTCAGAAAAATCCCTGCCGGCGTGGTGGAGCAGGCAGCGCTGTACCGGTCGTTACTGGATGGTCGGCGGGTGTTGGTGATACTGGACAATGCCAACACCGCCGAACAGGTTCGCCCACTGCTGCCAGGCTCGCCGGATTGCCTGACGGTGGTGACCAGCCGCAGCCGCCTATCCGGGCTCGTCATCCGCGACGGCGCCCACAGAGTAAGTCTCGACCCGCTGCCCTTAGCCGAGGCGATCGTGCTGCTGCGGCAGATCATCGGGGCGGTCCGCGTCGATGCAGAACTGAACGCGGCTGCCGACCTCGCCCGACAGTGCGCCTGTCTGCCACTGGCGTTGCGGATCGCCGCCGAACGGATCGCCGGCCACCCTTACAGCACGCTCGCTGACCTGACCGAGGAACTCACCAACGAACGTAACCGTCTGGACATGCTCGTCGCCGACGACGATGACACTACGGCCGTACGCATGGTGTTGTCCTGGTCCTACCAGGCCCTGCCACCAGAGACTGCACGCATGTTCCGGTTGCTGGGCCTGCACGTCGGTCCGGACATCAGCGTCCCGGCCACCGCCGCGCTCGCCGGCATCACTATTGTCCGGGCACGGCAATTGTTGGATCACTTGACCGGCGTGCACCTGTTGGAGGAGACCGGGCGCGACCGGTACCGGTTCCACGATCTGTTGCGCGTCTACGCGGCCGAACGCGCCGATACCGAGGAAACAAACCACGAACGTGACAACGCTGTGCGCCGCTTGCTTGCCTGGTACCTACACACCGCTGATGCCGCCGGGCGTGTCCTCACCCCACAATGGCGTTACGTCCCACTCGATCCCCCGGAAGCGGGTTTGCTGCCGTTGGTCTTCACCACCTACCACCAGGCACTGGAATGGTGCGAGGCCGAACGTGCCAATCTGGTGGCCGCCATCCGGCACGCCGCAGAATGTGGCCAACACGTCATCGCGTGGAAGCTCCCGGCTGTCCTGTGGGACTTTTTCCAACTGCGCCGACACTGGGCCGACTGGATCACTACCCACGAGACCGGCCTCGCCGCAACTCGCTACCTGCACGACAGGCACGGTGAAGCCTGGATTGCGAATAACCTCGGTGACGGCTACCGGGCCCTTGGGCGGTTCGAAGAAGCCATCGACCACTTGCAACAAGCATTAGGCGCCTGGCGCGAACTCGATGACCGCTGGGGCGAAGGCTGGACCCTGTACAACCTTGGTACCATTTACCGGAACATGGGGCGATTCGAAGACGCCCTCGCACACTACCAGCAGGCCCTAGCCAGAGGCCGCGAGATGAGCAAGCAGTGGGGCGAAGCCTGGGCCCTGCACGGCCTTGCTACCACCTACCGGAGCCTGGGGCGATTCGACAAAGCCTTCGACCACTACCACCAGGCCCTCGTCGTCCGCCGCGAGATCGACGACCGCTGGGGCGAAGGCTGGACCCTGCACAGCCTTGCTACCACCTACCGGAGCCTGGGGCGATTCGACGAAGCACTCGACCACTACCACCAGGCCCTCGTCGTCCGCCACGAGATCAACGACCGTTGGTATGAAGGCTGGACCCTTTACAACGTTGGCGAGGTCCTATACGACACCGGCCGCCTGGCGGCAGCGCGCACGTCCTGGCACCAGGCACTGACCATCTTCGAGGAACTCGGAGACCCCCAGGCGGTCGAGGTGCTCGCCCGCTTAGAAGCCCTCGACAACGACGACCCTGCCTAGAGCTTTGTGCGTCAACGCGCGAAGTGTTCCCAGCCAGCCGGATCCTCGTAGGGTCGGCCGTCGACGGTCACACCGTGGCCCTTCCGGACCGTGCCGAGCGCCGTCCAGCCGGCGGGCAGGGCGACCTCGGCCGGGAAGCTCGCCAGCAGTGCGTGGTCCTCTCCCCCGGTGAGTACCCAGTGCCGCGCGTCGGCGCCTAGCGCTGAGGCTACTTCGGCCAGCTTGCCGGGTAACGGCAGCGCTGCCGAGTCGATGTCGATGCTGACGCCGGAAGCGTCGGCGAGGTGCCTGGCGTCGGCGAGCAATCCATCAGAGACGTCGATCATCGCCGTGGCGCCCGCCACAGCGGCCTGCGGCCCGGCGTCGTAGGGTGGCTCCGGAACGCGATGTGCGCCCACCACCGCCAGTGGAGACCGGAATCCCCGGCGCAGCACGGCGAGGCCCGCGGCCGACCAGCCCAACTTCCCGCGTAGCCCGAGTACGTCCCCTATCCGCGCGCCGGCCCTGGTGACCGGCGCCCTGCCCTGCAGGTCGCCGAGCGCCGTCAGCGACACGACCAGCTCAGCCGAGCTGACGACATCCCCACCGACGATGCCCACATCGGCCTGCTCAGCTTCCTCCCACATCCCATCTGCAAGATCATCTACAGTAGATACCGAAGTGCGTCCGGGCACGGCCAAGCCGACGACCAGTCCGGTGGGCACCGCACCCATCGCCGCCACGTCTGCCAGATTGGCTGCCACCGCCTTGCGTCCGACTTGGTGCGGCGTGGACCAGTCCAGCCGGAAGTGCACCCCCTCGACGAGCACGTCGGTACTCACCACCACCCGGCCGTCCGCAGCGGCCAGTACCGCGGCGTCATCTCCTGGGCCGAGCAGCGTGCCCGGCGGCAGACTCCGCCCCGCAGTGATCCGGGCGATCAGCCCGAACTCGCCCAGATCGGCTACCGTGCCGGCTTCGGACGGCGGCGAGTCCGGTGCAGTACCACCGGCAGGACACACGGCCACACCCCCGATCCAGGGTAGGTTCCGTTCTTACTCCGATCGAGCCGCCGAGACGAAGGGCCACGCCGTGGTTCAGGCATACATCCTCATCCAGACCGAAGTCGGCAAGGTTGCCGCCGTGGCCGCGGCGGTAGCGAGCCTGCCCGGCGTGCAGAACGTGGCCGGCATCACCCGCACGCTGACCTGTCCCGTCGTGCACCTGTCCTGACGGCGGTCGGGGGTGGCGCGATCAGCCAGCATCCCGGCGGGAGGCGTACCGCGCTGGCTGCTCGGGATCGCGCTGACCCTGCCGGTGGCGCTTGTGGTGGGGGTGCTCATCGTCGCTGCGCAGGTACGGGGCCGGCCTCAAGATCCGGTGGGGCTGGCCGGGGTCCCGGCCCCCGCGGCTGAGTCGGCGGACTGCATGCGGCTGCAGGCAGCCCTACCCGAGAAGCTGGATAGGGGCGAGCAAGGCGCTCTGCAACGACGGCAGCTGGCCGTCCCGGCTCCGGCGGGTGCAGCTGCGTGGGGTGAGCCACCGGTGGTGCTGCGCTGCGGGCTCGACCGGCCTACCGACCTCACCACGACCTCGCGACTGCTGGCGATCTCCGGAGTGCAGTTCTTCACACTTCCCAGCCCCGGCACGAGTACCTGGGTCGCGGTGGATCGGCCCGTCTACATCGTGGTCGACCTGCCCCCAGGTACCGGCAGCGGAGCGCTGCAGCAGGTCGCCACCGTGATCGCGGACACCTTGCCGCAGCGCGACGTGATCATCTCGCGCTGACCGTGCTACAGCTGGTGCAGCCCGCCCAGCACTCGCTCCATCAGCGACAGACCCGGCGGGCTCCCGACCTCCGTCGGGTTGCGGTGCACGTGCACCAATCCGGTGTCGATCATATCGGCGAGCAGCACCCGGGCCACCCCTAGCGGCAGCGCAAGCAGAGCCGCGACCTCGGCGACCGAGCGCGCATCCGCACACAGTCCAGCAATGGCGGAATGTTCTGCGGTGTGGGTGGTGATGACGTCCCGACCAGCGTCGCTGGTGGACACCAACGTCTCGACCGCGAGGTCCTGCACCGGCCGGGTTCGGCCCTGGGTCCAGGTGTAGGGACGGACAATGAACCGGAAGTCCTCCGGTTCATCCCAGTCATCGGCCACCTCGGCAACCGCCGAACCCGCGGGATGTTCGACCGCGTCAACGGCGACCGCAGCGGGTGCAAGGGGTTCGATGGGTTGGTCAACATCACGGTCTGGTTGCGCGTGCCTGCCGCGAGAACTTTCCCAATCGCGAAGCAGTGCGGTGTCGTCGAGCCTGTCTTCGGTGAGCGTCACACCATGCTCATCGATGGGGACACCGGTTTCGTTGCTTCCGAATGAAGGGGACATCGCAATGCCTCCGCATCAACCGCCGGGACCGTAACCACGGCCGGAACCGAGGGCGCAGTGGCGTCTCCGGCCGTGAGGAAGCGCCTACTCCGACACCCGCGGTCCCACATGTTCAACTGGCCGTTCACGGATAGGACGCTGTAGTTCACCTGATTGAACCAACGGGCCCGATCGACCGACAGCCGTAGGCAAGTCGTCAGCTCCTACTCCTGGTGATCCCGCGGTCCGCCCCAGCAACGCGGTCAGCCGAGGTAGCACCGCGGCGAGCACCGACCGGCTGCTCGGCGCGGCGTAGCCCAGGGTCACTCCGTAGCAACCGGGCGGGCCATTATGGCAGCGCGCCAGCCCATCCAGCAGAAGTTCCTCGTGCGCTGCGCGGCGCACGACGTCGCGCTCGGCATCTGCGTCCGGTAGATCTACCACCAGGTGTGCGCCGGCCTGATCACCACGAACCGGCAGGCCCGCCGCGCGCAGTGCACCAACCAGCAGATCACGCCGAGCGAGCAGTTCGCGGCGCACCCGGCGCAGGTGCCGGGAGAGATCCCCGGACACCGCGAGCGCGGTGAGCACCCGCTGGCCGGCCGGAGACGGCCGTACCCCCGTGTCAGTCCGGTACGCGCAGACTGCGGCCACCACCTCGTCAGGTGCTGCCATCCATCCGACACCCAGCGCCGGCGTGAGGATCTTGCTCGCGGTACCGAGATACACCACCACGTCAGGTCCCACGGTGGCCAGCAGCGGCAGAGGTACGCCGTGATGGCGCAACTCTCCGTCGTAGTCGTCCTCCAGTACCCAAGCCGCGCGCTCACGGGCCCAGGCCACCAGCGCGAGCCGGCGGCTCGCGGACAGGGTGGCACCCAGTGGATACTGGTGCGCCGGAGTGCAATACACCGCCCGGGCTTGGTCGGGCAGCGCGGTGATCACCAGCCCTTCGCTGTCCACAGTCGCGGGCCGCACCCGCAATCCCGCGGCTCGCAGTGCTCCTACCGCCCGCGGGTAGCCCGGTTCCTCCACAGCGACCACATCTCCGGAGCGCAGGAGTACGGCGGCCAACTCCGCTAGCGCGGCGGTGGTGCCGCCGGTGGCCAGCACGGCGTCCGGTACCAACGCCAGCCCGCGGTGACGCAGCAGGTGATCGACCACCGCGGCCCGAAACTCCGGCACGCCTGCGTCCACCGGGCGAGTAAGCACCTCTGCGTCGGCCGCGCTCCGCCAGGCGCGCCGCCATGCCGCCCGCCGCAAGCCCGCCGACCAAGGCGTGCCGGATCGCAGGTCGATCCCACATTCCTGTTCCTGCGCCGGAACAGGGCGTGGGCCGGGATGCGGCGGTGCCGACACGCTAGGTGCCGCGATGACGTAGGTGCCAGCGCCCCGTCGCCCACCGATCCATCCCTCGGCCTGCAGCACGTCGTACGCCGCTGAGGTCACCGTGCGGCTGACGCCCAGCGTGGTGGCCAGCGCCCGGGTGGAGGGCAGCCGGTCCCCCATCCGCACCGTCCCGCACCCAGCGGCTGCCCGCAGTTCGTCGGCCAACTGCACCGCCAGCGACCGGGCATCCTGGCGATCCAGGGTTAACGGCAAGTCCTGGGGCAGCACAAGTGGCCTTTCAAGGTTGCATCTCCGTGGCTGTTCCAGGATGCCACTTCATCAGTCACCATCGTCGCCATGAAGCTGTGCCCCACCCCGCGCAGCACGCTGCGCCGGAACCGCGAGCGGGCTCGCCACGACCCCGCCGAGCTGTTCGCCCTCCTGGACTCCGAGCTGGTCTGCCATCTCGGGCTGGTACTCGACGGCGCCCCGTTGGTGCTGCCCACCGGGTACGGGCGCGACGGTGACACGCTCTACCTGCACGGCTCCAGTGGCGCAGCCAGCCTGATGGCCGCCTCGCAGGGAGCGCCGGTCTGCGTCACGGTGACTCGGCTGGACGGGGTGGTCTATGCCCGCTCGGCATTTCACCACTCCATGAATTACGCCAGTGCCGTGATCCACGGCACAGCGCGGAAGGTCACCGACTCCGACGAGTTGCGGCACGGGTTGCGGACGCTGGTCGAGCACCTCGCGCCCGGGTCCTGGGAGCACAGTCGCTCACCCACCCGCAAGGAAATCGCCGCCGTCACGGTGCTGGCACTATCCCTGGAAGAAGCCTCGGTAAAGGTCCGAACCGGGCCGCCGGTGGACGACGACTCGGACGTGGCGGCAGGCCGAGCGTGGGCGGGTGTGCTCCCGCTGACTACCCAATGGGGCGCCCCGGTCCCCTGCCCGCAACTACCCGCCGAGACTCCCCTGCCTTTCCATATCGCCCACCGCCCTGCCCTCACCCGGTGAGCGAACTGGAAGGCCTCCGGCAGACCATGCCTGGAATCCGCCGATCACGTCGGTGGCGCGGCGCAAGCCGAGGGCGTGCAGCGAGTCGGCTGCGAGGCTGGAGGTGTAGCCCTCTGAGCAGAGCACGACCACCTGTACGTCGTAGCCGGTGGCCTGTGGTAATCGGGCGTCACACTCCGGGTCGAAGCGCCACTCCAAGTGGTTGCGCTCAACCAGCAAAGCTCCCGGTACATCCCCCTCCGCGGCGCGCTGCCAGCCCGGGCGGATGTCCACCAGCAGGGCACCAGCGACGAGGGCGTCATGTGCCTGTGCGGGAGTGAGGCGCTGTAGCCGTGACCGCGCCTGCGCCAGTATCTGGTCGATGCTGCGCGATCCGGGCGGGCGGCTCACCAGTCCACTCCGGCGTGCTCCACCCCGACGTGGCGCAGCTCGCCCGGCTCTACCCGGTAGCGGTTCATAATGGCCAGCTTCGGGGTGTAAACGTGCACGCTCACTGCGGGGACCGTGCCGGTGTTGGTCACCCGGTGCACGTAGTGCGGGCCGAATACCCGGCAGCGCCCGGCGGCCAGCTCGCGAGTGACCTCCACCGGCGACCGGCCCGGCTTGGCAGCAACCACGTCTTCGGTCAGCGTGCCCGCTGCGACCGCGAAAGCCCCCGACGCCGGGCCGTGGTCGTGTAGATCGGTGCCCTGGCCGGGCAGCCAGGACAGCAGCCACACCTCGTGTTGCCCAAGGCGTTCGAGCAACCGGTACCAGCGGGTGTCGGTGCGGTAGTCCACCAGGGGACGCCACCGCTCGGGGTGCGCAGCGAGCCGCATGGCGAGGTTGATAGGGGTGGCGGAACCGGCGCTGCCGGAAACTGGGACGGTGAGGTCAGGGACGGCGTACATGGGGTTTCCTCGCGGGATCGATCGGTGAACCGACCACGCGCGGGCCCACCACCCAGGCAGGGTTGGCCATCAATGACGCGCGGTCAGCAGGGCAGGAAGTTCACCGCGCGCGACAGAGCGCACTCGCCACCAGACGCAGATCCACTGGGGACCGCCGGACGAGGACTGGAGTGCTACTCACAATGGATGATCAAACCAGCAGGTGCCCGTCCCAGTCAAGTGGCGTCAAGTGCCTGGAGCAGATCGGCCAGCAGCGCCCCGGAGTCCTCCACACCCACGGACAGCCGCACCTGTCCCGGCGCGATACCAGCCGCCGCGAGTGCGGTGTCGTCAAGTTGGCGGTGAGTGGTCGATGCTGCATGGCTGACCTTGGAATGGACGCTGCCCAGCGAGGAGGCGATCAGCACGGTACGCAGCGCGTCGCAGAAGGCCATTCCGGCCTGCCGTCCACCATGGATGTCCATAGTGATCAAACTGCCGAACATCCCGTCACGAAACAGCCAGCAGGCGATGCCGTGCTGCGGGTGCGAAGACAGCCCTGGGTAGCGCACCCGCTGCACCGCGGGGTGACCGGCGAGTTTATCGGCCAGCTCGACGGCGGTGGCGCTCTGTCGCCCTACCCGCAACTGCAGCGTGGCCAGCCCGCGATGGAGCAGGAACGCCTCGTCGGGGGCCAGGCAGCCGCCGAGGTCGACCCGCGCCTCTCGGACCGGCTCGAGGTGTTCGCGGCGGCCGGCAACGACCCCGCCGGTGGCGTCGGCGTGCCCGCCCAGGAACTTGGTGGCTGAATGCAGCACCAGATCCGCGCCGTGTTCCAGCGGCCGGCAGATGACGGGTGTAGCGAACGTGGAGTCCACCACGATCCGGGCGCCGGCCTGATGTGCGAGCTGGGCGAGAGCGGGCAGGTCGGGCACCGACAACGTGGGGTTGGCGATGGTCTCCGCGTAGATCATCCGGGTCCGCGGGGTGACCGCGGCTCGGACTGCCGCGACGTCGGTGATGTCGACCAGTACCGGGTGCATCCCCCACCGGGGCAACCAGCGGGTGAGCAGTGCCCAGGTACCGCCGTAACAGTCCGCCGGGGCAATCACCTCGTCACCGGCCGCGAGGTGGCCGAGCAACGTGGCGGAGATGGCAGCCATCCCGGACGCGAACGGCTCCGCACCGACGTCATCTGCGCCCGGTGCCTCCAGCGCAGCAACCGCTGCGGCGAATGCGGTGGCAGTCGGGTTGTCGATCCGCGAGTAGGAGAAACCGGGGACCCGACCACCGAGCACCTCTGCGAAGTCGTGCGCACTGTCGAAGGCGAAGGCTGAGGACCGCACCACGGGTAAACCAAGGGGATGCGACATGCCTGAAACGCTACCTGCTCGCAAACGCGACAGGGTCACAAACGCGACAGGGTCACAGCAGGCTCACAGCAGCCCGTAAGATCACGTCGTGGCGTTGCCGGATCAGGAGCTGATCACGCTGCTCGCCGATCTGGAGTCCGATCGGGTGGAGCGCACGGAGAGCGCCGCCAACTCTGATTGGCTGAGCGAAGCGATCTGCGCCTCCGCCAACGACATGCCGGGCTACGGCGAGCCCGGGGTGCTCTTCGTCGGCGTATCGAACAACGGTGCTGTGCTGGGCCAGCTGGTCACCGACGAGTTGCTGAAGCAGCTGGCCCATCTCAGGGACCAGGCACCATCCTCCCACCGCCGACGATGACAGTCCAGAAGCTGCGCCTCGACTGCGGCGAGGTGGCCGTTGTCGACTTCACCTCCGGACGCCAGGAGGAGCGGATAGCGGACTATCCCCTCGTTGCGCTGCAACAAGTGGCCCGCAACACTGTGATGCACCGCAGCTATGAGCACACCGCGTCGCCGGTTCGGATCACGTGGTACTCCGACCGTGTCGAGGTGATCAGCCCGGGTGGAGCGTACGGGATCGTCTCAGCGGATAACTTCGGCCTACCTAGTATCACCGACTACCGCAACCCCACACTCGCCGGCCTGCTCCGGGATCTCGGCTACGTGCAGCGATTCGGCATGGGATTGCCGTCGGCACGCCGGTCGCTGGAAGTCAACGGAAATCCGCCACCCGAGTTCACTGTCATGGATTCCCACGTCTCCGTGATAATCAGGAGGCAACCATGACACCACCAGTGATTACGTTCTTCAACAACAAAGACGGCGTCGGCAAGACATCGCTTGTTTATCACTTGGCCTGGATGTTCGCGGATCTCGGTTACCGCGTCGTGGCGGCCGATTTCGACCCGCAGGCGAACCTCACGGCTGCCTTTCTCGACGAGGAGGAGGTCGAGCAGCTGTGGAGCAGCACCGAGCCTCGCTCGATCTGGTCGGCGATCCGCCCGTTCGTCGAGGAAGGAGAGGCAATCGGACTGGTCACGCCCACCCTGACCACCGACGAACGGCTCGCGTTGCTGCCCGGTGACCTCACGCT
This sequence comes from Pseudonocardiaceae bacterium, assembly GCA_050700495.1. Lineage (GTDB taxonomy): Bacteria > Actinomycetota > Actinomycetes > Mycobacteriales > Pseudonocardiaceae. The sequence goes on along the minus strand of JBOHHF010000257.1, from coordinate 8,563 downwards.
GTCCCGATTCGAGGACGACCTGAGCAGCCAATGGCGCGAGTGCCTCGATGGCACCCGGCTGCGCCCTTTCCTCGTCACCTCCGCTTTCTGAACGGTGCTGCGAGCCGCGGCCGAGGGGCATCGCGCCCAGGTGGTGCTCGTCGATGTCGGGCCTAGCCTGGGTGCGATCAACCGCGCGGCGCTGGTCGCTTCCGACCAGGTTTTGGTGCCGGTCGCGCCCGATCTGTTCAGCCTGCAGGGACTGCGCAATCTCGGGCCTACGCTCCGTGAATGGCGTGATGGCTGGCACAGGCGGCTCGGTGAACTGGGCGATCCTCCTCGACCACTTCCGGCCGGCAGCATGGCACCACTCGGATATGTCGTACTCGGTCATGGGGTGCGACTGAACCGGCCCGTGCAGGCATACCAGCGGTGGATCGCTCGGATCCCCATCGATTTCCACCACGCTGTACTCGGCGAAAGGAACACCCCTCCCGCTCCTGATCCGTACTGCCTCGCTCAACTCAAGCATTACCACAGCCTCATGCCGCTGGCGCAAGAGGCGAGAAAGCCTATGTTCGCGCTAAAGCCGGCTGACGGCGCTTTCGGTGGGCATGCTCAGGCCGCCCAGCGCACCTACGACGACTTCCGCAGTCTTGCCATCAGTATCCGCGACGCGAGTGTGGGTACCCGAGGAGTTGACGTTGGCGATCGACCATGAGCTATCACCGTCACGCGTTCGTGAGTTCAGCGCGGGGTCCCGGACACTACGGGTGAGTGAGTGCTTTGACACCTACTGGAGGTTCGCAGCAGAACGGCAGCAAGTGTTCCATACCCGCGCCAGCGGAGCGCCGACGCCATGGACTAATGACCCAGTGATCGCTCAACACAAGTTCACCAACGTCTACAGGGCAACCGACCGAGTCTCGCAATACCTGATCCGGGATGTCATCTATACAGGCTTGCAGGACACTAACGAGTTGGTGTTCCGAATCATGTTGTTCAAGATCTTCAACAAGATCTCGACATGGGAGCTGTTGACTGACGCTCTCGGCGCCAGGCCCACGTGGGCGGACTACTGCTTCACTACCTACAACCGGATCTTGTCCGCAGCGATGTATCGTGGCGAGCGCGTCTACTCGGCCGCTTACATCGTGCCGAATCCGCCGTTCGGAGAGGTGCGCAAGCACGCCAACCACCTGCGTCTTATCGAGCAGATCATGACTTCTAGACTACCCGAGGCGCTAGCCAACGCCGCCAGCCTCAGAGAAGTGTACGAGCGACTGCTGGCGTTGCCGTCACCGGGGCCTTTCCTGGCATACCAGTACGCGATCGACCTGGCCTATAGTCCTGTGATAAACGCCGACATCAAAGGAGTCTCCGGCCGTACGCGAATCAAGCAGGAATTCCGACCGATCACAGGGCCGATCGACTACCGGTTCCCGCCGAAGTGGGGCCTCCCGATCGAGCGGACTGCGCGTCAGGCACTCCGTTGACCGGCGGACAGAACTCCAGCGTTCGTTCGTGCAAGTCACCGACCAGCACTCCGCCGCCATGCTGCCATAAGGAAAGCATGCAGCCCAGGCCGATGGTGATGGCACGCTCCCACTCTGGACGTGTGCAAGAGGAGACCTCCAGTGCGTAGGTCATCTCTTGGACCCTGTCAAGGAGGACAGCGCCAACCGGACCGCCCCGCAACCATCCTCGGGTGCGGGCGTAGCAGAAGGTCGCCCAGGCGATCGCCTCGTCGGCTACGACAGCACGACCACCGTCTTCGACGTGATCCGTGCGCGGATCTGAGCGGCGTCGCAGCCCCGCTACATTGCGAAGGACCGGCGACCAGCCGAGGCATACTGCGTGCGCCAAGTGAAGTGCATCATGCCAGCGATAGCCCGTCTCGTTCCAGCGGCGGGCGGTGAGGGGATCGCCAACGCTGAATCCGTTGAGGGACCATGCAGACGATGTCGCCGTACTGCCCTGGCGCGGAAATGAACACGGCTTCCAGGCGACGCGGGATCTGCTCGCCCGGCGGGTACCAGCCATCGAACAACGTGCCCCTGTGCATGGTCACCTTTACCAGCCCGTAGCCGCGTTGTTGATCGCAGCTCGAAGTGGATCTTCATCCACGCGATGCAGGGAAAGGGTCCGGCTTTTCGGGAAGAACAGGCGGGGCCGTCGCCATTGAGCCCGACACGATCTGACTCTCCCGGGCGGGGACACCTGCGTGAGGCATTGAGTCGCAGGCCGTCAAGGGGAGGATTCGGGGAAGATTCGCGTCCTCCCGGCTAGGCCATTCGGGCTGGTTTGGTCACGTGTTGTGTCAGATGACGCGCGTCAAGCCCATGATCGGGAGGTCGGCCCGTGGCAGTCGCGAATGATTAGCTTCGGGCGGCGCGAGAGCGCACCGCCTCACCGACCTACCCCGACGACTGCCTGTCCCGGCAGGAGCTCGCCGAGCTGGTCAACGCCTATATCTGGGACCACCACGACAAGAAGGTGGTGGAACTCACCGCCAACTATGTGGGCAAGCTCGAGCGCGGCCTCATCCGCTGGCCCGGTAAGTTGTATCGGGAAGCACTGCGGGCGATCCTGGGTGTCCCCACGGACGCCGCGTTGGGGTTCATCAACGCCCGCCGCACGGTGGTGAGGCTGACAAACGTGAACCGTAAGCAGTTCATTCGCGGCACCGCCCTCGGCGTGGGCACCCTCACCTTGGGACCGCTGGCCACTCTACTGGAGGGCAGCGAACCCAGCCCGGTCCCGGTTCGGGTTGGCGCAACGGAGATCGAGCAGATCCGCGCCGCCGCGCGGGTGTTCGAGTCCTGGGACTCCACCTACGGCGGCGGGCTGGGTCGGGACGCCGTCCTTGCCCAGCTGCGCTGGTCAGCCAGCTTACTGGACGCCACCTGCCCAGCTCGGCTGCGCGCCGAACTGTTTAGCGCAGTCGGCGATCTCGCCGATCTGACAGCGTTCATGGCCTTCGACGCCTACGCCCATGACGAGGCCCGCCGGGTGTTCCGCTTCGCGCTGGGCTGCGCCGAGCAGGCCGACGACTGGCATCTGCGGGCACAAGCACTGGGTAACATGGCGCTACAGATGATCTGGACCGGGCGGCCCGATGAGGGACTCACGCTGATCGAGCATGCTCTGGTTCGCGCCGACCGGCTCACCCCCACCGAGCGGGCCATGCTGCACACCTACCACGGCCGCGCGCTGGCCAAGATGCGGCGGGTCCGCGAGACACTGATCGCGGTTGGTACCGTCGATGATCACTTCGCCCACTCCACCCCAGCCAACGACCCGCCGTTCATGGACTACTACAACACCGCCACCCACGCCCAGTGCACCGGGCACGCTCTGTTCGATTTGGCGATGCAGGGCCGTGACCCTGCTGAGGCCACCGACCGGCTCGCGGCTGCGGTCGCCGAACACAGTGCCGGCTACGCCCGCTCGCGGGCGATTTCCCAGACCAAGCTCGCCAGCCTGACAATGGCCACCGGCGACCCAGTCGAGGCCGCGGCCATCGGCACTGCCGCCCTCGACGCCGCCGGCATCATCCGCTCCCGCCGCGCCACTGACGATCTGCGCGAGCTAGCCTGGCACTGCACCCGCCACTCCAAGGTCGACGAGGTCGACGCGCTGCGGCAACGCATCACCACCACGCTCCTTGCCTCGTGAGTACTGCGCACAACCACGGCCTTGGAGCTGGACACCCGCCCTTGAAGCAGCCTTGTCGACCTGTTCGGTGGAGCTCATCCGGGCACCGGCTGGTCGGTATCGACGCAGACCAGACTCCACGGCTGGTTGAGCATGCGGGTCATGACCAGGGTGGCGCGGCGGGTTCCCCGGAGCTTGAGGCGGCGGTGCAGCTCCACGACGTCACCGGCGAGGCCACGCCGGCGAATGTCGACGGCACCGATGTCCAGCGCACGCAGCCGGCCGGCGAGCTGTTTCTCCTTCCACGGAGCCGACTCGATCACCCGCAGGGTTCGGGCAAAGGGCGTATGCACCGGCTGGTCAGCGGACAGGAAGGCGATCTGGTCGTCGATCTTCCAGCATCCGGCGGCTCGGGCCAGCTCCTCGACCAGTCCGGCGCGGGTCACCGCGGGGTTGGGGTCGAGCAGGTACTCACCAGGCGGACGGACGACCACCGGTGCACCATCGCTGGGGGTGAGGGTGTGCTCACCGGGCAGGATCGTCGCCCGCCGGGCCGCAGTGGCCAGTGCGGGGGACCAGGCAACCGCCTCTTTGAGATCGCGCCCGTCGGCAAGGAACTCCAGCTCCCAACGCGGTGGCACGGCATCCCGGTCCAGCCCCGGTGCCAGCTTGATCCCCACCGCGGGCACTGCCTGAGCCACGCCGAGGCACCAGCCCAACGGAGGCTCGCTGCAGCCGGTGCGCAGCCGCCGCCCGGCACTGCGCCGAGCGGGATCAACGAACGCCCCGTCGATCCCGGCCAGGTCCACCGACCGCACATCGGCGCGCACCGCCCGCACACCGGCAGCGACGCCGTACACCTCGGCATTGAGCACCGCCATCCGCAGATGAACCTCGTCGAGGTCCACGGCCAGCGTCTCGCCCTGGCCGGCTAGCGAGATGAGATCACCCCCGATCCCGGTGCACAGATCGGCAAGGCGACCAAGGCCTGCGAATCGGCGGGCCCGGTAGCGAGACACCACCTCGGCGGAGGCCTGCTCCAAGCCGGGACGGCTGAACAACATCTGGCCGGCATTACTGAACTTGCGCTCCGCCGCTCGACGCAGCTCATGCTGGGTCAGCGCCGCCGCCACCAGCTCCGGCGAGTATTGCTCGCGCAACGAGGAGCCCAGCCGGATCGAGTCCGCAACCGCGGGCTCCTCGTGGGACAGCCGGTCCAGCAGCGCGCGACCCTCGGCCGACAGCAGCGCCTCAAGACGGTCGACGGTCATCGCGTCAGAACGACACGCAGGAGGGTTGCTCATCTTCTCGCAGTACCGACTCCTGACGGAAGGTTTTGTCATACGCGGCGCGTATCTCGTCGATCTTCTCGCTGGCATCACTCGCCGAGTCACGCGGGTAGAACAGGATCATCATGTCGCTGGCTTCGTGGGTGATCACTCCGTTGGCTTGCCGATACTGGCCCCTCGCGGGCACCACCGTGAACCCGGCCGGGAACCGTGGCGTGACCTCCTGGTCGAGGAACTGGGCGAATGCCGCGTCGGGGACCGTGCCCCCGCCGGGAATCGACTTGCCGAAATACAGCTCGGTACGCACGTACGGCGCCGTCGCGCCAATACCACACGCCGGCGCCGCGCTGCTGTTCGCGGCGACGGCGGGGAGGTAGGTTCCCGCGCAGCCCATCAGCGGTCCCACCACCAGCAGAGCTGCACCTACCGTCGTGGCGGAGTGCCGGTGTCCCCACCAATTTCCGGCCCGATGGCGCCCTGTCCTGTCGTCTCGCATCGTGGGCACATCCTTAGCGCGGGTTGCTGAGACCCTCATCTGATGATGACGATGATGGCTGCTGGTAGACCACCGGCAGCACGCCGTCCATCCGAGGAGCGCCGATGACGGGAGTGGTCACACCCTCCGGGGTGGAGCAGGTGGTGGCGCAGCGTTACAGCGCTGGCGCCCAAGAGGTACAACCTGCCTTATGCTGCCCGGTCGACTACGACCAGGCGCTGCTGGAGGTCATCCCGGCCGAGGTGCTCGAGCGCGACTACGGCTGCGGGGATCCCAGCCGTTACCTCGCTCCCGGTGAGACCGTGCTGGACCTGGGCTGCGGCGGCGGAAAGATCTGCTTCATCGCCGCTCAGGTGGTCGGCCCCACCGGCCGGGTGATCGGCGTCGACCTCAATGACGACATGCTTGCGCTGGCTCGTGGCGCCGCCCCCGAGGTGGCCGAGCGGGTCGGGTACAGCAACGTCGAGTTCCGTAAGGGCCGCATCCAGGACCTCGCCCTGGATCTCGAAGCCCTGGGTGACTGGCTCGCCGCCCACCCCGTCACCGATGTGGGATCGCTGACTCGGCTGGAGACCGAGCAGCACCGGTTGCAGACCGAGCAACCGCTGGTGCCCGAGAACTCGATGGACGTGGTGGTGAGCAACTGTGTGCTCAACCTGGTCGCTTCCGAACACAAGCAGCGGCTGTTCGCCGAGATCTTCCGGGTGCTGCGCCGCGGCGGCCGGGCGGTGATCTCCGACATCGTCAGCGCGGTGGAGGTGCCCGAGCACCTGCGCGCCGACCCCGAGCTGTGGAGTGGTTGTGTCTCCGGGGCGTTCCAGGAGGAGGCGTTCCTGGCCGCGTTCGAGCAGGCCGGCTTCTACGGGATTCACCTGGTCAACCGGGACTCCGCGCCCTGGCGGGTGGTCGAGGGGATCGACTTCCGGGCGGTGACCGTAGTGGCCTACAAGGGCAAGCAGGGCGAGTGCCGCGACCACGGGCAAGCGGTGATCTACCCCGGTCCGTTCAAGGCCGTGCTCGATGACGACGAGCACCTGTTCATGCGCGGAGTACCGATCGCGGTGTGCGCCAAGAGCTTCGCCATCTATGCCCGTGAGCCCTACGCAGGGCACTTCCAGCTCCTCGAGCCGGCCGAGTCGGTCGACCCGGCCACCGCACCGACCTTCGACTGCGCCCCGCCGGCCACCCTCATCACCCCCGGGCCGGTGCCGACCACGCGGCGCGAGATCTCCGGCCTGACAACCCCCGGCCACCAGCCAGCGTCGGGCTGCTGCTGATCGCACTCCGCGATATGGAGACTTATCGCAGCGATCAGATCCCTTTTTACTGGGATATGTCTCCATATGGGCTTCGAGGTGACGGGGGGCTCATTCCGGTTTGGGCGTGCGACCGAGCAGGTCACTGGCCATCTCATGAGTCGACTGGCTGCCATTGCACACCCGGCGCACCGCGTCGGCGATCGGCACCTCGACGCCGCAGCGCGCGGCCAGCTCCTGGATCGACGAGCAGGACTTGACGCCTTCGACCACCTGCCCCTGGGTGGCGTGCTGGGCCTGCTCGAGGGTGTCCCCCAGCCCGAGCCGGTAGCCGAAGGAGCGGTTGCGGGACAGCGGTGAGGTGCAAGTGGCCACCAGGTCACCCAGGCCAGCCAGGCCCGCAAAGGTCGTCGGGTCGGCACCCAGCGCCGCACCCAGCCGTCCCATCTCGGCCAATCCCCGGGTGATCAAGGTCGCGAGGGTGTTGTCACCGTACCCCAACCCGACAGCCATTCCACAGGCCAACGCGATGACGTTCTTGCACGTGCCGCCGAGCTCGCAGCCGATCACGTCGGTGTTGGTGTACGGCCGAAAGTAACCGGTTACGCAGGCGTGCTGCACCGCGACGGCACGGTCGTGGTCGATGCAGGCGATCACGCTCGCGGTGGGCTGCTCGGCGGCGATCTCGCGAGCCAGGTTGGGGCCGGACACCACCACCACTTGATCGGCAGTAACCGCTGTAACCTCTATGACGACCTCACTCATTCGCTTGAGGCTGCCCAGTTCGACGCCCTTGGCCAGGTTCACCAAGGTTGCCTTCGCGGGAATGGACTTGTGCCAATCACCCAGGTTGTCGCGCAGTGTCTGGCTGGGTACCGCGAACACCACCGCGTCCACCCCGTCCAGTGCCTCGTCGGCGTGCTCAGTAGCCCGCAAGGAAGCCGGCAGCCGCACCCCGGGCAGGTAGTCCGGGTTGAGCTGACGATGCGTGACGGCGTCGGCCACCTCGGCCCGACGGGCCCAGAGCACGACATCCCGGCCTGCGTCGGCGAGCACCTTGGCAAAGGTGGTACCCCATGAGCCCGCGCCCATCACCGCGATTCGCTGCACCGGCAGGGTCATGACGCCTTCGCGTGCCACGCCATCCTCCTCGCACTGATCCAGACCCGAGTCTTCCCTGCCACCGGATCAGAGGTCCAGCGCGGGAGGATGGACGCGTGCAGGTAGACCTGCTCGTTCCGGTGAAACCGCTCGCCAGAGCCAAGACCCGGCTGCGGGGGACGACCGGCGGCGGGGACGGTACCGCCGAGGCGCATGCCCGGTTGGTTCTCGCAATGGTCCGGGACACCCTCGCTGCAGCGACCAGCGCGGCTGTGGTGCGCCGGGCAGTGACGGTCTGCTCCGATGAGGTGGTGCGCAGCGCCCTCGCGGCGGACGGGATGGAGACGATTTACGACGAGCCGGCCGCAGGCCTGAACCCGGCCCTACGGTACGGGGAGGCAGTGCTGCTCGCGGCGGACCCGTCCGCGACGATCGGGGCCTTGCAGGCCGATCTGCCGGCGCTGCGTCCGGAGGAGCTGGACTGCGCGGTCCGCACCGGCCTGGCCACCGGCGGCCGGGCGTTCTGCACCGATCGGACGGGCACCGGGACAACCCTGCTGCTAGCCCCACCGCGGCAGCCCCTGCAACCCTGCTTCGGACCTGGCTCGGCGGCGGCGCATCGAGCCACAGGGGCTCGCGAACTCGCCGGTTGCTGGCCGGGGCTGCGCTGCGATGTCGACACCGCGGCCGATCTAGCCGTGGCGCAAGAGCTGGGCCTCGGCCGGTTCACCCGCGCCGCGCCGCGCCACTCGTGAGTGCGTAACAGTGTTAGAACACTGTTACGC
>JBOHHF010000256.1:0-27441 GCA_050700495.1 Pseudonocardiaceae bacterium | reverse complement strand
GCCTCGACCTCATCGAGGGTGATCCCGAGCACGAACAGCACGATATCCAGGAATGGCTGGGTAATCGCGGTGTCGGCGATCTCGCGCAGCGCGGGTTTGGCGTTGAACGCGACGCCCAGACCGGCGGTGGCGAGCATGTCGATATCGTTGGCGCCATCCCCCACGGCGACGCATTGAGCCAGTGGGACCCCGAAGCGCTCCGCAGCGTTCCGCAGCGCGGTGGCCTTCCCGGGCCGATCCACCATCGGACCGATGACCTGACCGGTGAGTCGTCCTTCGCGGATCTCGAGCTCGTTGGCGGCGCAGAAGTCCAGGGCCAGCGCATCCGCGACGGGGCGCACCACCTGAGTGAAGCCACCGGAGACCGCCCCGCAACGAAATCCCAGCCGTTTGAGGGTCCGGATCGTGGTGCGGGCGCCGGGGGTGAGCTGCAGCGCAGCAGTCACTTCGGCGAGTGCATCGGCAGGCAGTCCGGCCAGCAGAGCGACCCGGCCCCGAAGCGACTGGGCGAAGTCCAGTTCACCGCGCATCGCGGCCTCAGTCAGCGCGCGCACCTCATCACCGCAGCCAGCCCGTTCAGCGAGCATCTCGATCACCTCCCCCTGCACCAGGGTCGAGTCGACATCGAAGACCACCAGACGCTTGGCTCGGCGCGCGATGCCCACCCGCTCGACGGCCAGGTCGACCTCGCCTTGAACGGCGATATCGACCAGTGCGGAACGCAGGGCGGCATCGACGGTGTCATCGTTGCCCCCTGGAATCGAGACCAGGAGCTCAAGCCCAGTGACCGGGTAATCCGCGATTCGCCGGATAGCGTCGATGTTGATGCCCAGCGCAGCCAACCTGCGGGTCGTCTCGGTGAACGCCAACGCCGTGACCGGTCGACCGAGAACCAGCACAACGTGCGTAGACCCCCGCCGGTTCGCGCCCACCGCTTCAGCGCCGCCCTCCACCTCCACCTGCATGCCGACGCTGGCCATCGCCTGCTCCGCAGCCTCCTGGACATCCTGCGGGTCGGCGGCGGTGCCGACGAGTACACCGAGCACCAGCCGACCGCGGATCACCACCTGCTCGACGTCGAGAATGTCAACCCGGTGGCGGCTCAGTGCGGTGAAGAGCACTGCGGTGACGCCTGGCTTATCCCTGCCGGTCACCGTGAACAGCAGGGTCGTCCGCGGCTCGATCTTCACTTCTGGCGCGGATCGCCGCCGCTGGACTCATCTGGCTCCACGGCGTGGGCCGCCACCTCACTCGGGGCGGATGGGTGTCCGGAGCCGCCGACGTGCGCCTCGACCCGCATCCGGTCCGCCATATGCGGGTAGTGCGCCTCGAAGGCAGGGCGTTCGGAACGGATTCGGGGCAGTTCGGTGAAGTTGTGCCGAGGTGGCGGGCAGCTTGTCGCCCATTCCAACGAGTTACCATAGCCCCAGGGGTCGTCCACGGTGACGGCCTCGCCATAGCGGTAGCTGCGGAACACGTTCCACAGGAACGGCAGCGTGGAGGCACCCAGGACGAAGGCACCGATCGAGGACACCATGTTGAGCGTGGTGAACCCGTCGCTGGGCAGATAGTCAGCGTAGCGGCGGGGCATGCCCTCGTTGCCCACCCAGTGCTGCACCAGGAACGTCAGGTGGAACCCGATGAACGTGGCCCAGAAGTGGAACTTACCCAGCGGCTCGTCAAGCATCCGGCCGGTCATCTTCGGGAACCAGAAGTAGATCCCGGCGAAGGTTGCGAACACGATCGTGCCGTAGAGCACGTAGTGGAAATGCGCCACTACGAAGTAGGTGTCGCTGACGTGGAAATCGATCGCAGGAGCGGCCAGCAGCACACCGGTCAGACCACCGATCAAGAAAGTGATCAAAAAGCCGATCGAGAACAGCATCGGAGTCTCGAAAGTCAGCTGACCCCGCCACATGGTGCCGATCCAGTTGAAGAACTTGATACCGGTGGGCACTGCGATGAGGAAGGTGGTGAACGCGAAGAAGGGCAGAAGCACCGCACCGGTGGCGTACATGTGGTGCGCCCACACCACCATTGACAGCGCAGCGATCGACAACGTCGCAAAAATCAGAGTCTTGTAGCCGAACAGTGGCTTGCGGCTGAAGACCGGGAAGACCTCGGACACGATGCCGAAGAACGGCAGCGCCACGATGTAGACCTCGGGGTGGCCGAAGAACCAGAACAGGTGCTGCCAGAGGATGGCTCCACCGTTGGCCGGGTCGAACACGTGCGCCCCGAGGCGCCGATCGGCCTCGAGTCCCAGCAAAGCGGCGGTCAGAATGGGGAAGGCCAGCAACACGAGCAGCGACGTGACCATGATGTTCCAAGTGAAGATCGGCATCCGGAACATCGTCATCCCGGGCGCCCGCAGGCAGACCACTGTGGTGACCATGTTCACCGCGCCCAGGATCGTACCCAGGCCGGCGATCACCAGCCCCATGATCCACAGGTCCGCGCCCGCGCCCGGGGAGTGTATGGCGTTGGACAACGGCGTGTAGGCGAACCAGCCGAAGTCAGCCGCTCCGCCCGGCGTGAGAAATCCGCTGATCACCATCAGGCCACCGAAGAGGAACAGCCAGTAGGAGAACGCATTGAGCCGGGGAAAAGCGACGTCCGGGGAGCCGATCTGCAGGGGTAGAACCAGATTGGCGAACGCGAACAGAATCGGCGTCGCGTACAACAGCAGCATGATGGTGCCGTGCATGGTGAACAGCTGGTTGTACTGCTCGTTAGACAGGAACTGCAGGTTGGGTTGGGCCAGCTCGGCACGCATCAGCATCGCCATGCTGCCACCGATGAAGAAGAAAGCCATCGAGGTGACCAGGTACAGCATGCCGATCACCTTGTGATCGGTCGTCTGGAACAGCCCCAGTAAGGTCGAGCCCTTGACCGCGATGCGCGTCGGGCGCGGACGTGTGGCGATCGGCGGGGGCGCAACGGCCGTCACAAGTTGCCTCCTGGCTGGTGGTGCCACGTCGTAGCAATCCGGGCGCTCACCGGGCACGCTACCGGCCCACGATGACGTCGTCACCGCGAGCTCGCCCCGGATAGTAGCGGGTAGCGCACCGAGCCCGGCTGATCAGGTCTTCCAATGCTTGCTGCGGCAGGGCACCCGACTTGGCGTAGCGCAGCAAGCCTTCCTCATGATCACCGGGTGGGAATCGACATGACCCGGAACGCGGCCGCAAGCTCGCGCTGCGCCTCGGCGTCGACCGTGCCGAAACGGCGTCCGGGTGTCGAGCAACAACGGGGGTGCATAGCCCCGGGAGGGCAGCTGTCGGTAACCGAGGCGTCAGGCGCTGCGCTCGTCGATGTCGAGCAGGTGCCGGATCAGCCAGTGCACGACCTCCCCCACGAAGACTGCACGGTTGGTGATGCTCAGGATTTCGTGCCCCTCATCGGTCAGCACAAGATAACCGGGTGACGCGCCGCGGTCCCGCAGCGCGGCGACGAGTTGCTCGGCTTCCATGAGGGGCACGTTGGTGTCCTGACGGCCGTGCACCACCAGCAGTGGCGCCTTCAGCTGCCCGAGGCGGTGGATCGGTGACAGCTCACGCAGCAGCTCGGCGTCTCGGTACGGGTCGCCGTACCGGGTCACCGCCGCCGCCGCGATCCACGGCTCGGTGTGGGCGAAAAATGTCTCGAAGTCGGTGATGCCGCAGAGGTTGACGCCGACCCGGAACAGCTCCGGATAGCTCACCATCGCGGCCACGGTCAGGTACCCGCCGTAGGAGCGACCGGCGCAGGCCATCGCGGCCGGATCGGCAAGCTCGGCGCCTACCAGATACCGGACCAGGTCGGCGACGTCATCGATGGCGGCGAACCGACGGTCGTGGACATCTGCGTCCACGAACCGGCGCCCGTAGCCCGACGAGCCACGCACGTTCGGCGCGAACACCGCGACGCCGTAGCTCAGCAACACCTGGTAGAGCGGGTTGAACGTGGGACGCGCCTGCGCCTCGGGACCGCCGTGCAACCAGATCAGCGTGGGCACTGCGCCCAGCGCTCCGGCCGGCCGGTAGAGCCAGCCGCTCTGCTCAAGGCCGTCCCGGGCCCGCCACCGGTGCAACTCCGGCCGGGTCGATGCGTCCGGCGGCCATGACGGTGGCAGCACGGGAGCCAGCCGCACGCCGGGAGCGTGCGCCGGTGGAAGCGGGTAACGCAGGACGTGCGGCGGCTCGGCGGCGGATTCCACGGCGAGCACCAGTGACCCACCGTCCTGGGCGAAGGTGCAGCCCGTCACCACCTCCGCGAATGGTGCCGGCAGCGCATAACGGTCCCCTGTCGCCAGGTCGATGTGCTCGAGCTCGCTACGTCCCTCGACGTTCCACACTGCGACAACCGAGCGACCGGCCGGCTCGAGCGCGAACCTTTCGAGCTCGACCCCCTCGCGCGCTGCGACGAGCTCGGCTGACTCTGGGTAGCCAGCGGCGACCCTCGGCAGCGCAAGCAGCGCGGCGTACTCGCGATCAGCGTCGGTGTGCAGGTAAATCATCCGATCATCGGGAGCGAAGCGGGCATCGGCGACGGTCGCCTCGACACCGAGCAGCTCTGCACTGCTGCCGGTCCGGGTGTCGACCAGCAGCAAGCGGCGGGCGCCGCGGGCGCCGACGCGCACCACGGCGTAGCGCCCGTCGTGGCTGAAACTGCACACCGTCGCCGCCGGGCCGCTCGCCAGATGACGGCGGCGCCCGGAGCACACGTCCACCGCGTACGCATCAAGCGTGGCCGGGTCCGTGACGCTGCTCTGGGCAAGACCCACGATGTGCCCGCCGGGCTGCCAGCAGCTGATCGACGCCACCCCGGCCGGACTTCCGGCGACGATCCGGGCATCGGAGCCGTCCGGGTGCAGCGCACGGACCAGCGTGCGCTCGCCTCCGCAGGGCGCGGTCGTCACACACAGCCACTCGCCGTCTGGTGACCAGCTGACCACTCGTACATAATCCTCGCCGGTGTCCAGCCGTACCGGCGGGCCAGGCTGGTCCAGCGATCCGGTCTGGTCCAGCGGGCTCAGCCAGACCCGGGGTGCGCCGTCACGATCAGAGACCACGGCCAGGGTGCTGCCACCCGGGGACAACGCCGGCGAGGTACAGGTCTCGGCCGCGAGCCAGTCGAGGCCGGACAACTCTGCGGCGAGCCGGGCGCGCCGACGCCGTGCGAATGCGCCGGCCTCCCCAGCTTCTTCGGGGCTCGCCGCATTCACTCAGATCCCCCTCTTCTGCACCTAGATCCCCCTTTCCTGCAACCACATCTCCAGCAGGGCGACCTGCCACAAGGCATTGGATCCCAGCGTGGTGCGCTCGGTGTTCGGATCTACAAGCATGCGCTGCAGCCAGTCCGTGCGGAAGAGCCCGCGGTCCTTGGCCACCGGATCGGTCACCGCTTCGCGCACCCGGTCCAGGAACGAGCCGGACAGGTGCCGGATCGCCGGCACCGGGAAATAACCCTTGGGCCGGTCGATGATCGCGTCCGGGACCACACCGCGACTGGCCGCCTTGAGTACACCCTTTCCGCCCGCGGCGAGCTTCAGCTCTGGTGGACAGACACCGGCGAGTTCGACCAGCTCGTGGTCCAGGAACGGCACCCGCGCCTCCACCCCCCACGCCATCGTCATGTTGTCGACCCTCTTGACCGGATCGTCGACCAGCATGACCGTGGTGTCCAGCCGCAACGCCGCATCGACCGCCGTGTCGGCGCCCGGGGCACCGAAGTGCAGGTCGATGAAGGCCCGGCTGTGGTCAGTGTTAAAGATGTCACAGCCAGCCAGCCACTCCGGCTCGAGCAGGTCGGCCAGCTCAGCGTGCGGGCGGTCGACGAACACCTCCGTGTAGGCCGCTGTGGCCTGGTCCCGCGGCACGCCGGCCAGCGGCGGGTACCAGTCGTAGCCGGCGAACACCTCGTCAGCACCCTGCCCGGACTGCACCACGGTCACCGAGCGGGAGACCTCCTCGGAGAGCAAATAGAACGCGACACAGTCATGGCTGACCATTGGTTCGCTCATCGCGTCGATGGCGGCGTCCACGGCCGGGAGCAGCCGATCCGGCTTGACCATGATCTTCTGGTGATCGGTACCGAAGTGTGCCGCGACCTGGTCGGAGTAGACGAACTCGTCCCCGGACTCGCCGCCGGCGGCCTCAAACCCGACACTGAAGGTTCGTAGCCGCTGCCGACCCCCCTCGGCCAGCAACGCCACCACCAGGCTCGAGTCCAGACCGCCGGAGAGCAGAACACCCACCGGAACGTCGGCAACCATGCGCCGCTCCACGGCGAGCCGCAGCGCATCCAGTACCGCGCCCGGCCAGTCCGCACTATTCAGGCCGGGACCCGGACCGCCCCGCGAAAACGCCGGACGCCAGTAGTCCCGGTCTTCGCAACGGCCATCCGGATGCACGGTACGCACCGTCGCCGGTGGCAGCTTCTGTACTCCGGCCAGGATCGTGTGGGGAGCCGGCACGACGGAGTGGAAGCTCAGGTAGTGGTGCAGCCCCACCGGGTCGATCGCGGTGTTCACCCCACCCGCGGCGAGCAGCGCCGGCAGCGTGGAGGCGAAGCGCAGCCGGCTAGGAGTCTGCGACAGGTACAGCGGTTTGATCCCCAGCCGGTCACGGCCGAGCACCAACTGCCCACTGTCGCGCTCGAGCACGCCGAAGGCGAACATGCCCAGGAAATGATTGACACAGCCGACGCCCCAATGATGGTAGGCCTTGAGCAGCACCTCACTGTCGGAGTCGGAGAAGAACCGGTAGCCGGCGGCACCCAGCTCGCAACGCAACTCGCGGTAGTTGTAGATGCAGCCGTTGAACACGGCGGACAGACCCAGCTCGGGATCGACCATGGGTTGCGCGGCCCGCTCCGACAGGTCGATGATCTTCAACCGGCGGTGCCCGAGTGCGGTGGCGCCGCCGGCGTGGATTCCCCAGCCGTCGGGACCGCGACGGTGCAGCGCGGCAGTCATGGTGGTGACCGCATCGATATCGGCCGGCGTCTCGTCGAATCTGATCTCGCCTGCGATGCCGCACATCAGCAAGTTCCTCTCAACGCAAGATCCAGGTGTCCTTCGCGCCGCCACCGCGCGCCGAGTTGACGATCATGCTGCCACTGGACGCGACCCGGGTCAGGGCGGCTGACGCCACCTCGGCCCGTTCGCCGAGCAGGACGAACGCACGCAGGTCGATTGCCCGCCGCTCCAAGCGGTTGCCGGCGAAGGTCGGGTGGGTGGACAACGACACCAGTTCCTGAGCGACCCAGTCCTCGGGGTGGGCTCGGACGGTGGCCGCCAGCTCCGCCAGCTCAGACCGGTCGGCGTCCGGTCCGATCACGATACCGTGACCGCCGTAGCCGTCCACCGGCTTGAGCACCAGCTCGTCAAGCCGGTCAAGCACCTCGACGAGGTGGTGCGGGTCGGCGCACGGGTAGGTGGGCACGTTGTCGAGCAGCACCTGTTCGCCCAGGTAATAGGTGATCATGTCCGGTACGTAGGCGTAGATACGTTTGTCGTCGGCGACCCCGTTGCCCAGCGCATTGAGCAGGCTCACCCGGCCACCGGCCACGGCCGCGCAGATCGCCGGCCCGATGGACCGACCGTCGGCTCCGGTCGCGTCGAGCAGGGTCTGCTCGTCGAGCCGGCGGTAGAGCACCCCGATGCGCTGACCGTACGCATGAACCCCGCTGTCGGTGACGGTGAGCTCGCCGGGGGTGACCAGCGGCAAAGCCATCTGCTCCGCCAGCAGTCGATGCTCGTAGAACGCGGCGTCGATCGGGCCGGCGCTCAGCAACGCGATCGCAGCGTCCCCGTCCCCATCCGGAACCGAGACCAGCAGCGTCCTGCGCAACAGCTCGGGCACGCCTTCCAGCGGCACCACGCCGGCGGGTGGCTCCAGGTCGGGTAACACGCTGCGCACCAGCCGACGGCTGATCATCGCGTACCCGATACCGGAGGGCACCCGCAGGTTGTCCTCGAGCACGAGCCAGCCCTCGACGCTGTCTCGTACCAGGTCGATCCCGCTGACAGCGGTTCGCACCGTGCGCTGGCTCGACAGCGCCCCGAAACGGCTCCAGCCGGGTGAGCCGGTGACCACCGACGCCGGCACGACACCGTCCCGGACGATCTCCTGCCGGCCGTAGACGTCGTGCAGGAACGCCTCCAGCGCGCGCACCCGCTGGATCAACCCGGGCGTCAGCGTCGCCCAGTCCTCGGCTGTGATGATGCGCGGCACCAAGTCCAGTGGGAACAGCCGATCCGGCTCGTCGTCGGCCACCTGGAACGTCACACCCCTTGCCCGCTGTTCGGTTCGTAGCGCGGACACTGCCGCTGCCATGCCACGGGCTCCCAGCCGATCGAGCGCCCGGAACATCCAGCCATAGTGCGGCAGCACCCGGCCGTCAGCCCCCACCGCCTCGTCGTAGCCGGCACCGTGTTTGCCAGCACCGAAGTAGCCGTCAAGCAGGGCCGGCGTCGACGGCACCGTGGTCGGCGGGTCGCGGTGCAGCGACTCGCCGCGGGTTTGCGCGAGCAGGTCGTCAACCACATCGGTGAGCGCGCCGCGCCGGCCGAACATCCGGCGCTGGCGGGCCGCGGAGCTGCCTGCGACAAGGGCTCGCTGGGACAGCTCAAGCACCTGCTTCCAGTCGCCGGACGCATCCAGTTCCGGTCGCAACTCGCTGACCAGCCGTTCGACCAGCAGCGACGGTGGAACCAAGGTCGGCCCGGACGGGTTGGCAAGATCGACAAGATCACCCTCCAGCCCAGACCGGGCCGCCCGCCAGGTTGCCGCCCGCAGCAGCTCGTGGCGGGTCTGCGGGAACGGCTTGCCCGCCTCAACCCACCCGCGGGCTCGCTGCACCAGCGCCCGGAACAGGCCGGTGATGAGCACCACGTCGTCCACTGCGGGGCAGGCATCGCCGATCCGCTGTTCGACGGTGGGCAGGTGAGCCGACGGGCGGATGTCAAAATAAACCATGCCGGGGTCGCTGATCGTTCCTGAGGCGACCAGGTCAGCCACCATGGCGTCGTAGTCGGCGGCGGTGCACATCGGCCCCGGCGGTCCGGCAGTCGGCCAGCGCTGCCACACCATGCAGCGGTAGCTGGCGTAACCACTGTCGGCTCCCCGCCAGTACGGCGAGCTGGCCGACAGCGCCAGGAACAGCGGCAGGTACAGCGCCACGTGCTGCACGACGGCGACCGCAACGTCCCGATCGGGCACGTCGACGTGGACCTGAACTCCGCAGATGTGTTGCTCGCGGACCAGCAGCTGGTATTCGTGCTGCATCCGCTCGTAGCGGGCGCCGGCCGAGATGTCCGTGCCGAGCAGGTCGACCAGCGGAACCGTTCCGGCCGCCACCACGCCCAGCCCGAGGGGATCGGCGACCTCGTTCAACCGGCGGCGCAGCCGGCAGAGTTCGGCGCGCAGCTCGTCGAGACTGTCGCAGGGCAACGTGTTGGTCTCGACCAGGGAGCGCTGCAGCTCCGGCGCGAACGAGTCGCCGCCCAGCTGGGCGAGCATGGCATCGACCGCCGGCACCGCTGCCCTGGTCCGCAGGTCGACGAGGTGGAACTCCTCCTCGACGCCGATCCGCGATGCCACGAAGTCGCCCATAGGAGTTACGCTAGGCGATTGTTGTTACCGGCACTTTGCCTCAGATGTTTGTTACAACCACTTCGTTCAGAGTCTGGCTCAGAATTGCAGCACGACCTCACCGTCCTCCACGGCCACCTGGTAGGCCTGGACTGAGCGTTCACCGGTGGTGCAGTGCCCGTCGGCCAGCCGAAACGCGTGGTTGTGCAGCGGGCACACCACCTGCTCGCCGTCGATGAGGCCGTCGGCGAGTGGACCGCCGCGGTGCGGGCAGATCGCCTGGAGGGCGTGCAGCCCGCCACCGCGCGGCCGGAAGACGGCCACCTGCTCATCATCGATGGTGAAGGCGCGTCCTTCGCCGACCGGGATCTGGTCCATCGAACCCAACCGCCAGGATCCAGGGCCGCTCGTCATCTTTCCGCCTCCACGGGACCCAGTGCGTCGGCGGTCCGGACTGGCACCTTCGGCAACTCGACCAACGGCAGCGCCGCGCGGAACTGGCCTTCGGTCACCGGTTGCCGGTGCTCCTGCCACGGGTCACGGTAGGCATCCACCGAATCCTGCATCGCCTTGTCGAGCCTGCCCGCGATCCCGTCCCGGTCCTCGACGATGATCGCCTGCAGCTCGGCCAGCCCGATCCGGGGGACGAAGTCGTAGCTGCGTTCCAGCCACTTGGCGTTCTCCCGGTAGTACTGCATGAACCGCCCGGTGAGCGTGACGGCGTCGTCGCGGCTGTCCACGGTGGCCAGCAGGTCGCCCTTGCGCACGGTCGCGCCGGCTGCACCGCCGATGTAGATCTCCCACCGGCCGCCCTCGACCGCGACGATACCCACATCCTTGACGTAGGACTCCGCGCAGTTGCGCGGGCAGCCGGAGACTGCCAGCTTCATCTTCGCCGGACTCTCCAGCCCCTGGTAGCGCCGCTCGATATCAATGCCCAGCTGGGTGGAGTCGCCCAGGCCGAAGCGGCAGAAGTCACTGCCCACGCAGGTCTTGACGGTCCGGAAACTCTTGCCGTAGGCGAAGCCCGACGGCATGTCCAGATCGGCCCACACCCCGGGCAGATCCTCCTTGCGCACCCCGAGCAGGTCGATGCGCTGGCCACCGGTGATCTTGACTATCGGGATGTGGTAGCGCTCCGCGACGTCCGCGATCCGCCGCAGCTGCGCCGGGGTGGTGACGCCGCCGAGGATCTGCGGCACCACCGAGAAGGTCCCGTCCCGCTGAATATTGGCGTGCACCCGGTCGTTAATGAACCGGGCATCCCGCTCGTCGACGTACTCCTGCCCCCACATCATCCTCAATAACGACGCCACCGCCATCTTGCTGCCTGCATGCTCGGCCCCGTCCTGCGCGAGCGCGGCGAACACCGCCGACGGCGAGCGCAGCCCGCGTTGCCGGATCTCGGCCATGAGCTGCGGTTTGTCCATCGGGATGCACGATACGTAGTAAGCCTCCGCCGGGTCGGTCTCCAAGTCAGCACCGAGGGCGGCCGTCACGATGTCGGCGACCAGGCCCTTGCACGAGCCGCACCCCTTGCCTGCACGGGTGGCGGCCATTACCCCGCTGACGGTGCACTGCCCGTCCCGCACACAGGCCACCAGCTGCCCCTTGCTCACCCCGTTGCAGTTGCAGACCTGCGCCTCGTCGGCCAACTCCGCCGCGCCCACCGCCGGAGACGGAACGCCGATGTCGAACAGCAGCTTGACCCGCTCCTCGGGCAGCGGCACCCTCCGGTCGAAAGCCTGGGTCAGCGAAGCGACCTTGCTGACGTCGCCGAGCAACGTGGCGCCGACCAGCATGCCGTCACGGATGATCACTGTCTGGTAGACCCCGCGCTCAGGCTCGCTGAACTGGACGAACTCGTCGTCGGGGAACTCCGGTTCTTTCAGCCCCATGGCCGCCACATCCACGCCTGCGACCTTGAGCTTGGTCGCCAGCCGCGAACCGTGGTAGGCGGCCTCCGGGTCGGTGCCGGTGATGTGGTCAGCCAGCACCACTGCCTGCTCCCACAACGGAGCGACCAGCCCGTACACCTCGCCGCGATGCTGCACGCACTCGCCGACGGCGTAGATGTCGTCATCGTCGACCGACCGCAGCTGGTCATCGACCACGATGCCGCGCTGCGTCTCCAGGCCGGAGACCATGGCCAGCCCGATGTTCGGCCGGATGCCCGCCGTGACCACCACCATGTCGACGTCCAGCGTGGTCCCGTCGGTGAAGGTGACGCCGGTGACCGTGCCGCCGTCGGCCCGACGGATTGCTGTCGTGCGGGTACCGGTGTGCACGGTGATGCCGAGTTTTTCCAGCGAGCGCCGTAACACCCGGCCGGCCTGGGCGTCCAGTTGCTGGTTCATCAGCCCTTCTGCGGCATGCACCACGTGCACGTCCAGCCCGTGCGCCTGCAAGCCACGGGCCGCCTCCAAACCGAGCAGACCACCGCCGATCACCGCGGCGCGCTGCTTGCCGTAGGCATAACGCATCATCGCCATCGTGTCGTGCAGCGTGCGGAACCCGAACACTCCCGGCGTCAGCGTCTTGTTATCCGCCCAGAGCCCCTCCGTCGGCGGGAAGTAGGAGCGGCTGCCGGTGGCCAGTACGAGCTTGTCGTACCGGACGATCGACCCGTCGTCGGCGTAAACCCGGTGAGCGAACCGGTCGATGCGTACCACCCGCACTCCGGCGTGCAGCGTGATCCCGTTGTCCTCGTACCACTCCCATGGGTTGAGGAAGAGATCGTCCAACGGCGTGTCCGAGCCGGGTTCGGTGCCATTTTCTGAACCGCTGGCGAGCAGTTCGGACAGCAGAATGCGGTTGTAGTTGCCGTGCGGCTCGTCACCGAACATCGTGATGCGGGATGTCTCGCCTCCGCCGCGGGCCAGGATCTCCTCGACGGCCCGGGCCCCCGCCATGCCGTTGCCCACCACCACCAGTTCTCGCATGGCGTTCACACCTCCACCAGGCCGAGATCGACGATTACGGTCCCCGTGCACCCCTCGGGTGCAGCGATCTGCAACTCGATCTGGGTATGGCTGATCAGATCCTCCACCACCCGCAGCGACACGTGAATGCCGTCGCGAGCGCCGATCGGGAAGTAGCGCATCGGCTTGCCGTCCCGCACCAGCACAATTGCGATCATCTCGTCGGTGCTGTTTCCGCCACGGAAGTAGAGGGCCTGGCAAATCACTCCCGGGGCAACGATGTAGGTCAGGGCGGGATCGATCGGGACGGGCTTGGACAGGCCCTGCCCTTCGAAGGGATAGCTGCCCTGCAAGAACCGCGGCGTGGTATGCATGGGATCTCCTTACGGTCCGCATTTCATGGAGGACTTGGCGGCGCTGGGTGCTTCGACTGCGCTGGGCTCTTCAACGGCGCTGGGCTCTTCAACGGCGCTGGGTTCTTCGACGGCACTGGGTTCTTCGACGGCACTGACCGCCACCGCGCAGGCCTTGAACTCCGGCATCCGGGAAATGGGATCCAGTGCCGGGCTGGTCAACGCGTTGGCTGACTGCAACCCGCCCCAGTGAAAAGGCACGAACACCGTGTCAGCGCGGATGTTGTCGCTGATCCTGGCGCGCAGCACCGCACTGCCCCTGCGGTTGTGCAGCCGGACCAGGTCTCCTGGGCCGACGCCTACCCGGGCGGCCAGCTCCGGATGCAGCTCGGCGTAGGCCTCCGGCTCGGCGGTGAGCAGGGCCCGCACCCGGCGGGTCTGGGCCCCGGACTGGTAGTGCGACCGGTTACGTCCGGTGCTGAGGTAGTAGGGGTACTCCGCGTCCGGCAGCTCCGCGGGGCCGCGGTGCTCGACTGGGTGGAACCGGGCGCGGCCGTCAGGGGTGGCGAAGCGGTCCGCGAACAGCCGGGGAGTGCCGGGATGCTGCTCGTCCGGGCACGGCCAGAACACGCCCTGCTTGTTGGCGATGCGGTCGTAGGTGATGCCCGCGTAGTCCGCCAGACCGCCCGCGCTGGCGGCCCGCAGCTCGTCGAACACCTCCCGCGGTCGGTCGGAGAAGGTGGCCCGGCAGCCCAGCCGCTCGGCCAGGGCCCGCATGATCTGCAGATCGGAGCGGACTCCGGACGGCGGGTTTAGCGCCTTGCGGCGCAGCAGCACCCGGCCTTCCAGGTTCGTCAGCGTGCCCTCCTCCTCCGCCCACTGCGCGCACGGCAGCACGACGTCGGCCAACGCCGCGGTCTCGGACAGCACGAAGTCGCTGACCACCAGGAAATCCAAACCATCCAGCCGCTGCGCGACGTGAGTAGCATGTGGCGCGGAGACGGCGATGTTGGACGCGAACACCAGCAGGGTGCGGACCCCGCATTCGGTGCCCACATCGCCTGCCGTACCCAGCCGGTCAAGCATCTCGTAGGCCGAGATGCCCGGTCCAGGCAGACTGTCTGGGTCGACTCCCCACACCGCGGCCACGTGCGCGCGGGCCTGAGGATCGTCGATGCGCCGGTAGCCGGGCAGCTGGTCGGCTTTCTGGCCGTGCTCCCGACCGCCCTGCCCGTTGCCCTGCCCGGTAATGGTGGCGAACCCAGAGCCGGGTCGTCCCGGCAAACCCAGCGCCAGCGCCAGGTTGATGAAGGCCAGTACCGTGTCGGTGCCGTT
This sequence comes from Pseudonocardiaceae bacterium, assembly GCA_050700495.1. Lineage (GTDB taxonomy): Bacteria > Actinomycetota > Actinomycetes > Mycobacteriales > Pseudonocardiaceae. The sequence continues at coordinate 13,254 of JBOHHF010000256.1, read as the reverse complement.
ACTGTGCTGCTCGGCTCCCCGGGCAGTGAGCACCATGGCCGTTGATGCCTCTCCGAGCAGCCGGGCGGCCTCGTCCAGCTGGGCCACCGGAACGCCGGTGATCCGCTCCACCCGATCCGGCCAGTACGAGCGCACCACCCGGCGGACCCGCTCGAAGCCGCTGGTGCGGTCAGCGATGTAGTCGGTGTCGACATACCCGAGCCGGATCGCGAGGTGCAGCAGGCCGTTGGCCAGTGCCAGGTCGGTGCCCGGCACCGGCTGCAGGTGCAGTTTCGAGCCCCGAGCGGTGGAGGAACGCCGAGGGTCGATAGTGATGTGCGTCGCGCCGCGGCTACGACCCTCGTCGAACCACTGCATCGCCGGCGGCATGGTGTCTGCCGGGTTGGCGCCGACCAGCAGGATGACGTCGGCTGCGGCGAGGTCGGCCAGCGGGAACGGCAGGCCCCGGTCAATGCCGAACGCGCGGTTGGTCGCCGCGGCGGCCGAGGACATGCAGAACCGGCCGTTGTAGTCGATCTGGGAAGTGCCCAGCGCGACCCGGGCGAACTTGCCGAGCTGGTAGGCCTTCTCGTTGGTCAGCCCACCGCCGCCGATGCAGCCCACGCCGTCTGGGCCGTAGTTGCGCTGGGAGCGTCTGATGGCGTGCGCAACCCGGTCGAGCGCGTCGTCCCAGGTGGTGGGCTCCAGGGGCGCGCCGCGCCGATCGCGGGCCAGCGGCTCGGTCAGCCGCTGCGGGTGGTCGAGCAACTCGGCCGCGTTCCAGCCCTTGCTGCACAGCCCGCCCCGGTTGGTCGGGAAACCCTCTTGAGCCGCCAGGTGAACCCGGGCAGGAGCGACCCGCAGGGTGATGCCGCACTGCAGCGAGCAGTACGGGCAGTGCGTCAGCGTCGGCCGGCCATCCACACTCCAACCGTCCGCCTGCCTCGTTTCCGCCTCGTTGACTGCCGGTTACGGCTGACCAGTCCGTTTGCTTCGCCCGGCTCTCCCTGGGCTGGTGAACCCTGTGAGTACTTGTTGCTGCCAGTCGGTGACCGGCTCACAAGTGTTCGCCCCAGCCCTCACTGCACACCGCCATCTGGTGGCGCCAGCCCGACACTCCCGCCGAAAGGTGGCCGCATCGTGACCCCCCCGCATCCCCCGGCGAGAAGGGGCCGCCGCTAGACTCCGCCCACGTGAACAGGATCGCCATCATCGGCTGCGGCGGGTCCGGCAAGACCCACCTGGCCAACCAACTCGCCGCCCTCATCAGCCTCCCCGTGACCCACTTGGACGGCGTCTACGACCCGTCAGGCAGCCTGATTCGTGGCAATAATCCTCGCGCGAGATAAGGCATCTTAACAGCCAGAAAACATAGGGAGGCCCCGGACGATGGACTGGAGCTGGGAGCTAAGATGATCTGATGAGAGATGAGTTTCCCGTCTATGTGCCCGCCGCAGGTGGCACCGATGTCGAGACCGGCGACCTTCAGTGCGCGAAATTCTACAGCCAGGAACCAGGTAACATGTTACGAGCCATTGCTGACTGGACAGAGGAAAATGATGCTTTAATTGAAAACATCGCATGGCGCACTGACTTCGTGCCCGTCGATCCCACGCGGAACCATCCCGACGACGACATCATGCCCGTGTTCTCAGTCTTCCTGTACTACAAGGAGATCCGTCCTGTCGATCCAAATGATCCGGGTCCTGTGCGATATTTACCCTGAAGCTAGCGGTCAGCGGCAAGGATCGATCGCATGGTGACGTCGCAGACAGGGAGAGAGGACCCCGGCTGCTGGTCCGATAGCTCAGTTTGTCGCTAGACCGGGTCGGATCGATTACACGCTCCGGGTCGTCCGGCCAGCGCCGGTTCCATCTTCAGCAGCGTGCCGTTGGCTCCAAGCATGTGCCGCCCGTTGACGCGATACTTCATCCGGAAGACCGTGGCGGCGACCTCAACCCAGATCTTGCCCGCGCTGACCCACGGACATCTCGCCCCGCCACGTGTGACCTGAAATATGCCCATGGCGGGAATCCGAGGTGTCCCAATGAGAGCGAACTACCTCGCTTGCGCGCCATTGTCTGCCGGTTACAGCTGTCTGCCGGTTACAGCTGTCTGCCGGTTACAGCGCAGGCCGTCTCGACCGGCAGTTCCCGGCACTCGCTGGCCTCTGATCGTGCGCTCGCCGACATCGCCGTCGAGCCGGGTCATGCCAGCCGCGGCTCGGTCTACCAGCTGCCGGGACTTACCCACGTGGTGCCGTCAGGAGCTTGACAGACGTCGTCGTGGCCGTCAGGCAGGTAACACCGCCACTCCCCGTCCTCAGCCAAGCTGTTGATGTGCGACAGCACGCCGCCGCAGCGGTGGAAGTCGACTGAAGGTAGGTCGTGAGCAAGTGTGGTCAGCGAGTGCGCCTCCATGTCACGGACGTTAGGGGCACTAAACCCGTGAAAAGCCTGCTCTGCGCTGGTTGGTCGGGTTATGACGGTGAACGGCACCAACTGATCGGTGGCGCCGATCGTTTTGCAAGTAACTGAGGCGGACACCAGCCGGTCAGCCGCCCTCCATAGCGTTGAGCGGTTCCAGGCTTACGAGCGCGGGGCCTTCTTTGTGTCGGTGGGAAGGCCCCCGCCCCGACCGGTCGCCGGGCGGACACCGGCGTTGCTAGTGGTCAGCGAGTGGCGGGTTGGGGGGTCCCGGTGTGTGCGCTGTGTTTCCGCTGCCTGCGCTGTCCGCGGAGCGGCTGCGCCAGCCGAGGCCGGTCGCCGTCACGATCACGCCGAGGATGGCGACGATGAGCGGCACCATCAAGGCGGCACGGAATTCGTCGAGTTGGGCCTGTGGTGACCCGTCGGCTCCGGTGGTCGCTACGACGACCGCAGTCACCACCGCGAGCCCGTAAGTCAGCGCAAACGCGAAGCCCAAGACGAGCAGGCTCGAGAACATCGTTGCGTAGGTCCAGTCGGGACCGACCGGCAGGAACAGCGCGTAGGCCGCGGCGGCCAGGGCCAGCCCCGCGACGACGACCCGGTGTCCGCCGAACCGGTGCACCAGCCATGGTGTGAGGGTCGGCGCGAGCACCGCGTCGATGCCGACCACCAACCCCGCAGCTCCTGCAGGTAGAGAACCACGACGAACTGGAACCCGACGAACGAGCCGATCAGCAGCATCGCGCCGACGTTGGCGCGCACGAGCGGGGCGCAGCGCAGGATGCCGAGGCGGACCAGCGGTACCGCGGACCGCCGCTCGACCGCCACGAACACCCCCAGCATCGCGACGGTCAGGGTGGCCGCGCCGGTCAGGTCAAACTCGCCCGCCCGACGCTCCGGACGGTCCTCGTGCGGGATCAGGCGGATCGCCACGATCAGAATCGCCGTCGTCATCAGGACTGGGGCGAAGAACACCCACCACCAGTCAATCGCGGTCAGCAGTCCACCGACGACCATCCCGAGCGAGAAGCCGCCCGCGGCCGTCCCGGAGTAGACGAGCAGTGCCTTGTTGCGTTTGCGGCCCTCGGCGAAGGTCGTCGTGATGATGGACAGGCCGGCGGGGGTCATGAACGCCGCGTCCACCTGTCGCGAAGCGGGCGAGGATCAGGACCCACCCCTGGGTCGCCAGACCGCCGAGTCCGGAGAAGGCGACGAACACGACGAGCCAGAGCACGAACATCCGGCGCCGGCCCAGCAAGTCTGCGGCCCGGCCGCCGAGCAGCACGAAGCCGAGCACATAGGCGCTCACCACCCACTGCAACTCGCCGGTGGACAAACCCAGTTCGGCACGCTAACGCGTCGTCAGGCACCAGCGGGAATCGTGGAAGACGGCACTTCGAAGTCACCGACGCACTGCTGGGGAACCGGCGGCTACAGCGACGCGGACCAATGGGACACCCGGGAGGACTGCGAGGTCCGTCAGATCCTCGACCGGATCGGGGAAAAATGGTCGCTGCTGGTCATCGCTCTGCGGCGCTTGCAGCAGCCCGACTCCAGCCGTCTCAGCCTGATCACGGTGAATCCACATTCAGCTGCCTGTTCGGTTCCCCCTCCACAGCTGAGGTCGCTGCCCGGCTGCAGTGGGCGGCGCCGTCGTGTTGGGCCGCGCCGTCCAGCTGAGTAGAGCCGTCGCGCCGGCGCGCGCCAGCGCCGGTCAACCCGTCGAGCTGCGCCGGGCTGTCCAACTCCATCAGCAGGATGGCTCCCGAGGGCTGCCCGTCGCGGCCATTCAGCGGGCTACCGATCACGCGCACCGTGATGGAGCGACCCGTACGGTTCACAGCCGGCACGACCTGCATCTGCCGCTCGGGATCACCGCTGAGCGTCCGGCGGATCATGGGGCGAAGCTGCCCGGTGGGCAGTCCGATATCAAGATCCAGGAAATGCCGGCCGAGAATCTCGTCCTGCCGCAGACCCCACAAATCCTCCGCCTGCCGGTTCCAGATTTGCACGGACATGTCCCGATCGAGCACCGCGACGCCGGATCGCAAGCTGCTCAGGATCGCCTCCAGGAAGGTCCTGGTCTCGGCCAGGTCGCCGGATCGTTCCCGCAGCACGTCGTTGATTGCGTGCAGCTCGTCGTTCATGGACTGGAGCTCTTCGTTCATCGTCTCCAGTTCTTCGTTACTGGACTGCAGCTCCTCATTGGTCGTCTCCAGCTCCTCGACGGTGGACTGCAGCTCCTCGTTGGTGGTCTCCAGCTCTTCGTTCGTGGACTGCAGCTCCTCGTATGCCGTCTCCAGCTGCCTGTTAGCGAGCTCCAGCTCGTCCTGCAGCCGCTTGGACTCGGTGACGTCCTGGAAGACCAGGCTCACCCCGAGCAGGGTGGCGTCGGAGTCCGCCAGCGGATTGATGTGCACCTCGAAGCACACCGTGTCCGCGCCGCGCCGGTAGTCGACGGCGGGAACGACCACGTTGCGCCGCTCCACCTGCGCCTGCTCGATATAACGGCGCAGTTCCACCGGACGGTAAGACAGGTCGAGATCGCGGAACGGTCGACCGACGTCGCGGGAAGACACGCCGAACAACAACTCGGCCCGACGGTTCGACAAGGCGATCACGCCGTCCGGGCTGAGCAGGAGCTGGGCGAGCGGGCTTGCCATCAACGCCTCGACCCGTAGCAGCTCGACACCCGACAGCGCGGAGTGCCGCGCGGAGTGCCGCGCGGAGTGCCGCGCGGATGCGCCTCCGTCGGTGAGCGCCACGCCGTTGGCGATGATCGGCCGGGACACTTTGGAGAAGACCCGCCGCTTGAGGTCGATCGGCTGGAAGAGAGCACCGTGGCTGAGCATCATCTCCGCCTTGCCGAGAAACAGCACTCCCACGTCGGTCAGGGCGAAGTGGAACCGGGATAGAATGCGGGCCTGAGTCTCGGTATTGAAGTACATCAGGGTGTTACGGCAGACCAGGATATCTATCTTCGAGATGGGCGCATCCTGTACGAGATCATTGCGGCCGAAAATCACCGAACGGCGGAGATTTTTGCGGAAGATGAACTGTCCGTTGATCTGATCGAAGTACCGCGACTGGAATCCGGCCGGCATGGACTGGAGATCGCGTTCGCTGTAGCTCGCCTGCCTGGCTTGCGCCAGGTCTTCCTCGTCGACATCGGTGGCATAGATCTTGACGCGGTCGCGGTAACCGTCTGGGCCCAGCGCCTCCGCGAGCAGCATCGCGAGCGTGTACGCCTCTTCCCCGGAGGCGCAACCGGCACTCCAGATTCGAATGGAGGATCCCGGCTTCTTATTCGCGATCACCTCCGGTATGGCGATGGACCGCAGATACTCCCATGCATCGGGATCACGGAAGAAGCTGGTGACATTGATCAAGATGGCGTTGAAGAGCGCGGTGAATTCCTGGCTATGTACCTCGAGATGGTCGAGGTACTCACCGTAGTCAGCGATACCGACCTCTGCCATCCGCCGATCCACCCGGCGTGTCAGGCTGGAGCGCTTGTAACCGGTGAAATCAAAGCCGCGACTGTCCTTGAGGTGGGTCAGAAGGGCCTCGAACGCCTGGTCGGGCTGTTGCTGTTGCATATCGTCCCTCCACCGGACGGCCAGCGGGTGACCCGCATCAGTTCATCCGGGAGCTATCGCCAGATTCGCAGCGTAGCCCAGACCACCTTGCCGTCCGGCGTCTCACGGGTTCCCCATGCGGTGCTCAGCCCATCCACCAGACGCAGCCCGTGGCCGAGTGACGGGTTGGGATCGTGGCCTTTCCCGGTTGGTCGTGGCAGCTGCCGCGATCCGTCCCGGACGGCGATGTGCAGGTAGCACTCCCGCCGGGTGATCACGATCGTGCAGTCGGTTTCGGCGTGTTTCACCACGTTGCTCACCAGCTCGTCGGCCACCTGCACGGCGCGCTCACTCAACGTGCGGAGCTGCCAAGACCTGCACGCCCAACTGGCCAGCCGTCGAGCGGCGCTCGGCGCCATCACGTTCGGGCGCAGCCGCCGGCTCATCCGGCTCGGCGTCGGGCACCGAGCGCCGTAGGACAGCGCGTCGGCAACGGACTCGTGGTACGAGACCGCACGTTGCAGGCCGAGTCGCCGAAGCCCATCAATGATCTTAGGGCAGGCCGCGGCGAGCAGCACCGGGACTTGCCGCCACTTCGGCGCCTGCCGGCTCAACACCGGAAAGATCGTCAGGGCCAGGTCCTCGACCACCGTCAGACTGCTGAGGTCCAGCACGATCGCCACGGGCTCGTCGGGTAGGACCTTGAGCACGCAGGCTCGTAGCTCTGGCACGGTGCGGAGGGACAGCGTGCCGTGCACCTCGATCAGTCCGATCGGGTACCTGTGCCTGATGCGGCACTGCAGCCCCGCGTTCATCGCTGCTCACCACTTTCAAGGAAGTGCTCGCCCGCGGGGTACGGGCGAGCAACTTGCGGAGCTGGCCGGCACAGGACTTCGCGTACTCGCAGCGCCCCCAGAAGTGCTGTGCCGCGCGCTTGCGCCCACGCTGCTCGGCGACGTCGGCCAACTGGCCGTTCATCACCGCGTTCTCTTCCAGCGTCCGCAGCGCTTCCCACAACGCCCGGTCGACAGTCACCGCCTGTTCCGCCGCCAAGCTCGCCGGGGACCAGGCGTGGCCGACCCGGCAGCGATAACGCGGTGCCGGGTCACCGTCGACCTCGAACAGCACGCCCTGACAGCTCGGGCAGGACAGCCCGGACGGTCGCGCCGAGGGCACCATATCGGTGGTGATCGGCCCCAGCGAATCCATCGCATTCTCGGCGGCGAGCTGGGCCGCGGGTTGAGTCGGCCCCACCGGTGCGGAGCCCTCGCCGACCAGCTCGCCGAGCAGCGGTCCGATTTTCACTGCCGGTAGCACGTGTTCGGTATGCACGTACTGCAAGGCGCTGGCCGGCATGGAGGAGTGCAGGGCATCGTCGGGATCCTGCACCACGGCAAGCCCGCCGCGCTCGACGATCGCCGCCAACCCGGCTGCGCCGTCATCGCGCGAGCCGGAAAGAACGACACCGATGGCGCCAGGGCCGTATGCCACCGCCGCCGAGCGGAACAACGGATCGATCCCCGGGCGGTGGCCGTTCTCGGCGGGGCCGCGGGAGAGCTCGATCTGCCCATCTCGGACCAGGAGGTGACGGTCGGCTACCGCCACGTAGATCACTCCCGGTCGCAGCCTGGCGCCGTGCTCCGCCGGCAACGCCGGCAGGGGTCCGCCCCGGCTCAGGATGCCGGCCAGCGCGCTGGGAGCGCCGCGCGGAATGTGCAGCACGACCAGCACCGCCGCGGGTAGCCGGGGCGGTAGGCCAGAAACCAGGCACCGCAGCGCTTCGACCCCTCCGGCGGATGCCCCGACCACAACCACTCCGGCGCCCATACCCCTCGAGGTACCCGTTCCACCAGGGTCTGACACCGTGCGCTGGTATCCGGATTGCCCCACCGCTGCGCCTCCTCCCATCAGGAGCCGAGATCGGTGCGGTTTCGCAATCGCTGTCGGCGATGCTGAAGTCAGCTCTGCGCGAGAGCGTCGGCCAGGCTGTCGTGAATGCTGAACATCTGCGTCAATCCGGTGATCATAATCGGTCGCAGCACAGTGGAGGAGCTGCAGACCAGCCGCAGGGCCACTGCGCGCTGCGCAGCCAGATCCCGCGCGGCGACAAGCGCGACCAGTCCACTCGATCCCAGGAAACTCACGCCGGTGAGATCAAGCACAAGGCAACGCTTCGCGGCAGCCAGCTCCGCAGTGATCAGCTCGGACAGCTGCGGGGCGGTGAGCATGTCCACCTCACCGGTGACGCTGATCATGTGGCAGCGAGGTTCAGGTTCGCTACGCTGCAGCATCAGGCCGACCACCGTCGCGGCCGCGTTTTCCGGTCCGACGCGTCCGACGCGCTGAGACATCTGGATCTCCTTCGCGCCGCGACCTGGCGATGCTCAAACTACGCTAACGACAGAACGGCGGCAGATCAAGCGCTGCACGTCATCGTGATCGGCAGGCAGTCAACTGTGGACGGTTGTCTATCGCCGATTCACCTGCCGGCGGCGGGTCGGTTCCCGGAACTGGGATGCCGCTGCTCGGCTGGGGCAACCGTGAGCGGTGGTTGAGAGGATGAGATTCGCCTCGACGGGTTCAGCCGCGACTGCTCGGCCCGGCGAAAGCGGAGATCGGCGCTGATCATTCCCGACAACGTCCTGGTGGAACGCCGGAGGTGACGAGCGGCCGGTAGAGCACGATGGCGTTGCGGATCTTCGCGGCCATCGCATCATGGATGCCTTCTCATCACCGCGTTGGCTGACATGCGGGCAGTCCGGGTCACCGAGGATGATGCAAACCGCGACTCCGGTTCGGGCTTTCCCGCCGAGCAAGCGGATCATCTCGACGTCTTCGGCAAGGAACAGGCCGCTGTAAACGAGGATGCCGATCTGTTGCTCCGCGTTGTGGTAGAGCTGGCGCCACACGTCACGCGGGGCCGACGGCGACCGCGCCCTCGCCCAAGACTCCATTCAATGATACTCACCGGCGAATGGATAAACGATATAGTCGGCCTCGCGTAGAACGCTAATCGCCCGTTTCATGAAATCAAAATCATTCCAGAGCTTCCTCTTTATCATTTCTTCACTCCGGCCGGCCGCACGATTCCTCGCAATGATTCTCTCGACACAAACGTCAACACTTACGTCTAGATAAAATAGGACATCCAATAACGCACGCACCTTGCTCCACGCGCCTCCCGTATATCCAATATAGATTCCTTCGACGACTACGACGCGTGCGTTTACCGGTATTTCTATCGCACCTGCACACACTTCGTGCATTTCTCGAACATAGTCCGGAGCTAAAATAGTACTATGCACATGGCGACGGACATCACCGAGCTTATCAATAAGGCCGTCAACATCGTATGTACTGATATCACCTTTGATCTTGTCTAGCCCGTCTCGCTCTAGACGCTCGTTACGATAGTGGAAGCCGTCCATCGGAAGGTGAGCTGCATATCCAGGCCCATAGTGCTCGTTCAGGTGGCCGACTACTTGCTTTGCCATCGTAGTCTTTCCGCTCGCGGGAAAACCGCAAACTCCTGCAACAATCCGATGAGGGCACCCGGCTCTACACTTGCGCGCGATGATAACGGCCGCGTCGTTCAGAGAGATATTGCTCTTCTTGATGGCTTCCGAGAGCGCCCTCGTTCTGCGCTCCCCGACTGCAGCAAGTCGAGAACGCAACATGCTGTCATGTGCGGCCTGTTGATCCATACTCTTCCATCCACGCTCGCGTCCCGAAGTGGCTCACTGACCGCCGTGCAACGTCACTCGCCAACCTCAACGCCTTCTCCAAACCCAGGCCCTGCGTCAGCCTGAAACAGAACGCCCCATGAAGAAAATCTCCAGCAGCCAGCGTGTCAACCGCGTTAACCGGCTCAACGTCCACGCGCCCCATGGCGCCGCCTGAGAGGAATCGGATGGTTCTAGCGCCATTTGTCGCTGCAACCTCCGCAACCCCGTGCGAAGCAAAATACTTGAGGAGATCCACCGAATGCTCGACACCAGGCACCGCAAAGCTCTTTCCAAATATTGCAACGTCTACCATTGGCAGGACGGCCTCTAAGTCGGGCTTGTAAAGATCACCGTCAAGCACGACTGGTTTGCCACCCTCCTTGGCGCGACTCGCAATGACTTCGGCCACCCTGGTTTGATGCCCATCAAGCAGCACGATGTCGACACTGTCGACTACCGAAGCCCATCGCTCGCCGTTATCCACGCTCCTCAAATCGTCATTTATCACCGGACTCGTAAGGATGGTCCGCGAGCCGCTCTCCTCGGAGATTGTGACAGCCGAAAACGCAGGATCGTCCACGCGGGTTTCGGTAAGGTCTATATGACGTACGTGATAACGTTTCAGATCACGCTTTGCGAGTGCGGCGAGACTACTTCTTCCGAGCGCCGATATAAGGTGAGCAGTCCCTCCAAGGTACGAGAATGCCACCGCAGCATTCGACGCCGGCCCACCCGCCGCTATTGCGTAACGGTCAGCGGTATTCTTGGTGTCCTCCTTCGGAAACCGGGCGAACGAGAAGATGACGTCGACCGTCGTGAGCCCTACGAATAGGCCCCGAGGTGCGCGGCTATCCCTGACCTTTGCTGCCATGACTTGCTCCCGAATCCAAGTTACAGACACAACGTAGCATTACGACCGCGAAGGCTGCAAACCCAAACTTGCGATGGCTTAGTTCACCTTCGACGGCGAGGGCGAGGAGGCAGTCGCGCGGTTCTTATCCCGGCGTCGCTCGGCCAGTGTCATAGCGCATCGCGCTGGCCTGCCAACCGCATCTACCTCGAGTGAATTGACATACGACAGGACGTCGCTGCTTGTCTTAAGATCACGATAAAGTCGTCATCGGTGAATCGCTCGTGGTACTGCCACCAGTTGTGAAATAGATCCCAGGCCGCCGCAGACGTACCGGCAGCCGCCAATCGCCCACAAATGAACCAGCAGGTCGTGGGATAATGCATGGGGTCGGAACGATACCTAAGAATGACGCCATATTGTTCAACATCATTTCGCCGGTACTTCACTTCTTCGCCATTGCACATGAGGGCGATCCGGGGATCTTTGACGTTATCCTTTATACGAAACAACGGCTCAAGATCTGTTTTAGGTAAAGATCGATAATAGCATTGTCGGTGAGGACAAATGAAATTATACTTTTCGTTGGATCGACGCATGTTTGACAGTCGGTAAGAATCTTTGGTGAATCTCCAAAGAGCCCCCCTAAGCGAGTTGCCATGATGACGACCGCCAACAGATCATTCGACGCGACTATTCGTGACACATCTATGAACCGACTTCCAGGATAGCGATTTGACCGCTTCCAGTAGATGGGCCTGTAAGGTTCGTGAGCGCCTTAGCTGAGGTGCCGTGAGCTCAAAATCAGGATAGACGAATACGACTTGTGAGCTTTCAGTCAGATTGCCGAAGAAAGCCCGGAACATCCGTTTTTCTCGCGCATCCAGGAACAGGCGAGACGCATTCAAGACAAGTAGAAACAAAAACGACGCCAAAATGCGCAGGCGGCGTTCCTTCTCCGCGCGGGCCGCTTCGCGCAGGTATTCATGACGCAGCAGCACGAACCCGATCGCGAACGCGCCAACGCGTCCACCGCAACGGGAATCCATTCGCTCGACACGTCAGGCTCAGCCGAGGTAGGGCGCGGCCTCGGCTGCCCGCCGGTCGGCCACGCGAGGAACACGACCGAGAATTCCTGGCGCACCTCACCGTCGCTCGTGTAGAGAATGACGTGCTTGGGATCGGTGTAGAGACCGACCAAACTCGTGACACGACAGTCAATGCCGGTCTCTTCGTCTCCCGCACGGCCGTATCGATCAACGACTCGTCCAGGTCCATCGCCCCACCCGGCAACGCCCAGTTGTCATTATCGGTCCGGTGGATCATCAACAATCACCGTCGTCGTTGACGACCACGACGTTCGCGGACGGGACAAGACTGTTCGCGCTGGGAGCGTCCGGATCGTCGTAGTAGTCGATTCGCGCCACGACCCCGCTAACCCCTTCCCCTCGTCATGCTGTGTTGTCCCGGCTAGTCGACCGGAAGCGCTTCGGACCAAACCCGATCGAAGCTCTCCAGGTAGGTGGTGACCATAGTGCCGCCAGCCACCTGACGCAGGTACATGACGGGCGCCTGCGATGCCGGGAAGCCGTACACGTGGGAATTGACCAGCAACTCCCCGTCCGCGCGGTAGATCGAGTTGTAAAGCACGGTCGAGTGCAACCGGATCTCCACCCCGTCAACCCCGCGCAGCGGCCGGTACAGCACGATCACATTGCGGATCTTCGATGCCAACGCGTCACCGATCCCCTCGAGCGCGCCGCGACAGGCCATCTCGGCCGCATCCGGGTCGCCGAGCAGGATGCGAACTCTGACTCCCTGCGCGGCCTTGGCCCGGACAGGGCGAGCAGTCCCGGGTCATCGGCGATGAACAGCCCGCTGTAGACTAGGACACCGATCTCCTCCTCGGCCGAGTCGAACAGCTGCCCCCAGATATCCCGGGGGACGGCCCAGCGGTGCGGGTAGAGGACCAGGATCTCGCTCTCTGACGCGGACGCGACCTGTTCTGCGGCCAAGGCTCCCGGCCACAGGTAGGCCTCATCGATCCCGAGCCTGCTCGCCGCCCGGTACCGGTGCCGCCGGTACGGAATCCGGTCCCCGATCCACCGCTCGATCGTCTTCGGGTCCACCCCACCCACTCGGCCAGCTCATTCGGGGCCACCCCACGTTGCAGCAGCGCCGCCCGGAGCCTCTCGTTCGCCATCCCACCGCGCCTGGTCCGTGAGCCACGGGCCGGTACTCGTCCCGACGGCGTCCCAGAGACGTCCTGGGACCCGACGGCGTCCAGAGACGTCCTGGGACGGAACACACCGTACGGGGGACGTCTTTACCAGGCCCAACCGCGTGGTGACCCCGTCACCACGCTCTGAGCGGAACCTCATCGGCATGCCCACGACACCGCAACCCACCGACCACTCAGACAGCACCGAGCGAAACGAGTTCACCATCAACACGAGCAGCGCCGGCAGTCACCCCGAGGCCGACCCGGGAGACGAACCGGCCAACGCGCCCACCGCCCTTGCGGGTCAAAGTGCGAGTAAGACGGCCATGGTGGAGGTACTTACCTCTTACTCGCACTCAGCGCAAGCTGCTGACCTGCGGCTTTGCCACACCGCAGCTCTCACTAGCCCTGATTGTGCTCCCGAGACCGAGTGCGAAGCGTCCGTAGTGCCCGCCGATGCGGGGTCTTAAAC
>JBOHHF010000255.1:0-10310 GCA_050700495.1 Pseudonocardiaceae bacterium | reverse complement strand
GGGGTCACCACGCGGTGGGACCGGGCAAAGACGTCCCCCGTACGGTGTGTTCCGTCCCGGGACGTCCCTGGGACGCCGTCGGGACGATGACCGGCCCGCGGCGAGAGACCAGGCACGGTGGAATGGCGAACGAGAGGCTCCGGGCGGCGCTGCTGCAACGCGGGGTGACCCCGACTGAGCTGGCTGAATCCGTGGGCGTGGACCCGAAGACCATCGAGCGCTGGATCGGAGGCCGGGTTCCCTACCGGCGGCACCGGTACCGGGTCGCGAGCAGGCTCGGGATCGATGAGGCGTATCTGTGGCCGGGCGCTTTAGCCGCCGAGCAGGTCGCGTCCGCGTCCGAGAGCGAGGTCCTGGTCCTCTACCCGCACCGCTGGGCCGTTCCCCGGGATATCTGGGGACAGCTGTTCGACTCGGCCGAGGAAGAGATCGGCATCCTGGTCTACAGCGGGATGTTCCTCGCCGATGACCCAGGACTGCTCGCGCTGTTCCGGGCCAAGGCCGCGCAGGGGGTGCGGGTGCGCATCCTGCTCGGCGACCCGGATTCAGCCGAGGTGGCCTGCCGTGGCGCGCTGGAGGGGATCGGTGAGGCCATGGCATCGAAGATCCGCAACGTGATCGTGCTGTACCAGCCGCTGCGCGGGGTGGATGGGGTGGAGATCCGGTTGCACCCGACCGTGCTCTACAACTCGATCTACCGCGCGGACGGGGAGTTGCTGGTCAACTCCCACATTTACGGCTTCCCGGCATCGCAGGCGCCCGTGATGCATCTGCGTCAGGTGGCCGGCGGGACTATGGTCACCACCTATCTGGAGAGCTTCGAGCGGGTCTGGTCCGAGGCACTTCCGCTCACCTAGCCGGCACAACACAGCAGGTCGAGGGAAGGGTTACCGGGGCGTGGCGCGCATCGACTACTACGACGATCCGGGCGCTCCCCGCGCGACCAGTCTCGTCCCGTCCGCGAACGTCGCCGTCGTCAACGACGATGGCGAGCTGTTGATGATCCACCGGACCGATAACGACAACTGGGCGCTGCCGGGCGGGGCGATGGACCTGGGCGAGTCACTGATCGACACGGCCGTCCGCGAGACCAAAGAAGAGACCGGCATCGACTGCCGCGTCACGGGGCTAGTCGGTATCTACACAGACCCGAGACACGTCATCCTCTACACCAGCGACGGTGAGGTACGCCAGGAGTTCTCGGTCGTATTCCTCGCCCGGCCCACCGGCGGGCAGCCAAGGCCGAGCAGCGAGACCCGGGAGGTCATGTGGGTCCGCCGGTCGATGCTCTTGGAGCTGCGGATGGATCGGTCAATGAGGCTGCGGGTCGAGCACTTCCTCGAGGGCAGGCACACGCCCTACCTCGGCTGAGCGCGAGATGACCAGCGAGTGGATTCCCGTCATCGTGGACGCGCTGGCGGCGGTCGGTACCGTGGGCGCGTTCGCGATCGGGTTCGTGCTGCTGCGCAAGGAACAACGGCGCGAAGAGGCCCGCGCCCAGGAACAACGCCGCCTGCAGGCGGTGAAGGTCAGTGCCTGGGTGGAAGCGCAGACCACCGCGCACGGCGGCCGGGAACTGCTCTTTCACGTGCACAACGCTAGCGAGATGCCCATCTACGAGGTGTCCCTGCCGACGCCGGATGAGGGCGCCCACGAAGCCGAGTTCATCGGCCTCGTCCCGCCAGGCCAGACCGTGCAGCGCCCAGCGCCACGGGAATGGCTGAAAACCTACTACTCACCCGAACCGGTCGAGATCGAGTTCTCAGACAGCAGCGGATGCCAATGGACCCGCGATGAGCAAGGCGTCCTCACCCCGGCCGCGGACGCCGATCACTCAGCGGCGGTGTCCCCGGGCTCGCAGTGGCTCAGAGCGCGCCGAGAGCGGCGGCGATCCCGGCCGCCTGCCGGCGCAGGATCGGGGTGGCTCGCGCGATGGCGCGGTGCACCACGTCCTCCGGGCCGTACCGGCTCAGGATCTCCGTGATCCGCTCGTCAACTGTGACCTTTTCGCCGTCGGGGCCGGTGGTCAGATCGCAGTACGTCAGCGCCGCGACCAGCAACGGGTCCACCTCGCCGAGGGGAAACTCAGCAGCCAGGACCCCGCCGAGCCCGCGCGCTTCGGCCTCGATTTCCGCGCAGGTGTGATGGGCGACCAACGCCCACAATGTGTGGTCACCGAACCGGGTGTCGCGCAAGCGCCGGGCGCCGTCTAGCGGATGAAACCCGGTCACGGCGACCGGGCTGGCATAGCCGATGTCGTGCAGCCACGCAGCGGCCTCAAGTACGTCGGCGTGCTGAGGCAGAATCCGGGCAACCGCGACGGCTTGCCCGGCGACCCCCTGGGAGTGCGCCCATCGCACCGGCAACTCAGGTTCTAGCAGCGATCGGGCCAGCTCACGTGCCCCAGCGGCGATCGTCACCAGGCGAGGGTAACCAGCGCGGGACGGCTTAGCCCAGAGAGCGGCGTCCCGTTACGTCCACAAAACGTCCTTTTCCGTGCACCGCCCGCACCAGGCCAGCGGCTTCCAGCACCGCCAAGCCCTGCCGTGCGGTGCCCCGGGACACCCCGTAGCGGCGCATCAGTTCGGCCTCGGAGGGCACCCGCTGGCCCGTGGCCAGCTCACCGGAGGTGATCTGCCGCCGCAGGTCATCGGCGATCCGCCGGTAACCCGCGGCGGCGGTGCCCGCGGGATCACTCACGACCCGCCCGCGACCAGGCAACGTCACGATCAGCCCGTCGCGTTCCAACTCGGCCAACGCCCGGCGCACCGTGTTGCGCACCACACCGAACTCCGCCGCGAGCGAGACCTCTGAGGGCAACGCAGAGCCCGGCGCGAGTCCCGCCAGCCGTTCCCGCAACTGCCCGGCGATCCGCGCGTACATCCCCCAGGGAGTCGACCGCACCCGGACAGGATCTCAGCAGCCCCGCCACCAGGGTCACCACCAGTGGGGACGACTTGGGACGTCTTGTGCTAGCGTGCACCGCAAGGACACTGGAGGCCAGGATGCCGGGCGCTCGCTCGATCGGTGAACCGCTCCGCCGCGCCCTGGCCGGTGCCCGGCTCCGCGATATCGACGTCGCCAAAACACTCGGGGTCGACCCCAAGACGGTCCAGCGCTGGCTGGGCGGTCGGCTTCCCCAGCCCCGCCACCGATGGGGACTGGCCGACCTGCTCAGCCTGCACGAATATGACCTGTGGCCCCACCTTGCCGGGGTGCCCTCCATCGGCCCGGAGGTCCATGCCACCTACCCGCACCGGGGCTCGGTCCCGCGTGAGGTATGGCGCCAGCTCTACGACAGCGCGGAGCACGAAATCGACATCCTCGTCTACAGCGGCCTGTTTCTCGCCGAGGACGTCGAGATAATCCGCCTGCTCGGCGAGAAAGCCCGCGCCGGGGTCACGGTCCGCATCCTCCTCGGTGACCCCGACAGCACCCATGTCAGCCAGCGCGGCGATGAGGAAGGCATCCATGACGCGATGGCCGCGAAGATCCGCAACGCCATCGTGCTCTACCGCCCGCTGCTCACCTCCGGCGTGCAGATCCGCCTGCACCCCACAGTGCTCTACAACTCGATCTACCGCGCCGATGACGAGATGCTCATCAACCAGCACGTCTATGGCATCGCCGCCGCCTACGCGCCAGTCCTGCACCTACGCCACCACGGCGACGACGACGCGTTCAGCACCTACCTCGCCAGCCTCGAACACGTCTGGTCCCCAGCCCGGCCGCTGACCCGCTGATTGAGCCGGTCACTGAGTCGCAGCACCGTCGCTCCTGATCGCCCGGACAACCGCTTTGCCTTCACGGAATGCGCTTCCCCTGTGTGTTGCCGCCATCTTCGTGGCTTCGTCTCGCGCCAGCTCCAGCGTAGAGATCACCTCGTCAACCCTCGCCGGTTCCATGATTGCTTCCCCGGTGAACGGTGGTGAGATCGACAACCACACCGTGTCTTGCACTACCGTCACGATGACAGTGGCGTCGACTCCCTGCATTCCCTTGACACGGATTCTGCGAGGCGCGCCCATGCGAGGGTACTTCGCCTGTCCATAAGGCGAATCTTCAGGGATGTTCTCGTGTTGCGGACGTTTTTGTACTTCTTTGTGTTCATGCACTTCTTGCTCGCATCCACCGTTCCCCAAGCGTCCGTAGCTCAGCTAGATCGGTCCACCCAACCGGCAAGACCGGGATCGTGCCCAGTACCCCGGTCATCCCGAGATCGCCTAACCGCTGGCCGCTGAGCACATACGCCACCTGATCACCTCTTTTCCACCGAATAGTGAATCCGTCCGCGCGGCGACGATCAAGGAATACCCAACCAGTCGGTGCTATGCGGGGTACCGGGGACATCAGCAGCACTCGCCTGGCGCGTCGGGAAGCAGACGCAGCAGCTCGGGTGGCAAGCTGACCAGCGCATTGCCGGAAAAGCGCACATAGAGCGCATGGAAGCCCCGGCCCACAACCTGGCCACGCTGGTACTGCCGGGAGGACAATACCCCGGGCTCACGGTCTTCCAATACCTGCTCCACCCAGCAAAACAGGGAAATGCGGGCGCCCTCGATATCGCACCACCGGTCTTGAACCGCTCGCGGTGCCTCCGTGACCATGGTGCGCCTCCACAATTTGTTGGGGACCGGGCTGGCCGCCGGGAGCCGGGCGTCGGGGGCCGCTCACTCAACCGACAGCCAGCCGGCCCGATCTCAGGGGCACCGGGTCGAACGGGGCTATCGCCAGCGCCCCGCCCCGCGCCGAGATAGAGCATTCCCCAGGGCCACAAGACGTGAACACCTCCGCCATGTGCCGGTTCTAAGACGTTATTAACGTCCCCGATCCGTCCCAGCTCCGTCCGGTAATCACCACTCGGTGAGCTGATCCTCCAAGCTGGGCATGGGTCAACTCGCCGCAACCAGGATCGGCAAGTCCGGCCACGACCTCCTCGAACAACTGCTGGGACCGGTCAAACGCTGCGGCCTCTGCCTGCCCTGACCCCGCCTGCTGCGCGTACCCTGACACCGGGCTCCTTCTCATTGCCACGTTCTGGTCTTAGACACCCCGAACGTAGCGGGAAGGAGCCCATCAAGCGATCAAGAAACGCGCGCAAAACCGCAGCTCATGCACCCTTCCGTGCTCACTACAGAAGAGTCGCACCCATTGGCGTTCGGTTGACTCAAGACTCGTGATGTGTCCCTGCGTCCGGCCCGCGGCGAGCACGTCGACCCAACGTTGCATGAGCTCGGTTGGTGTTGGGGAGTCGGCGTATCAGGCGCAACCGCCGCCGTCTCTTTGTTATGGTCGCCGGTACTGCGCCGCCCGGCGGCTGCGCCATGGACGGGGGTCGAGAATGTTGGAGCTGCCGGAATATCTGGATCTGGACATGGTCACCAGCACCGGATACGGCGACTTGCAGGGCGATCCAAACCCCGATCTCTGGTACACGGACCAGCTCAGCGGCACATCCAGCGCGTCCCTTATTGTGGTTGGTGTGCTCGATTCCGCGCAGAGGGTGCTGCGGGCCAACGCCCGGCCCCTGCTGTCTCCCGCTCGTGCGCGGCAGCTGCTGTGCAGCACACGATCGCCGCAACAGGTCGCGCCGAACCGACCTGCCACGCAGCGCATCGGCACCCGGCCTACCCTACGCCAACTCATCCCTACAGTAGGAGCGGGATGAGCAAGAAGCGCGGACAGCGAAGCCAATCGGGCGCGGCGCCCGTTCAGCCAGAGCCACAAGAACCCACGTTGTCTACTGGCCATCCAACGGCCTGGGATGCCTTCAGTAACTGGTCGATGAATGCCCGATGGCGAAGGGTAACCTTCAAATTAGTCGTAGTGATCTTGATCTTAGGGATGGTAGGCGCAGCGGTGCCGTCGATTGGAAGCGCTATCGAGTATAGCATTCTAAAAATTCGGCTGCCTGGTGCATTTGAGGGGACTCTCCCAAGCGAGCTCACATCCAAGTCGGGAGTTCGGGTGGTAGAACGCGTGACGACTCTCGATCTCAGTGGCTGGAAGTGGACAAGTTCAAGAGATCCGCATGGCGGTAGTAAAATCTCAAGGGGGCTCTCACTCACTTCATTCGTTCTCCGAAAGACCGAGCCCGGCGCCAAGTACTTCGTGCACACTGCCTCAAGTGACAGCAAGGTGGAACCCTCGATTTGGGTGGATTCTCATCCTTTTCGCATCGTACAAGCGAAGACTCAAAGCTCATCAAACACCCGTCAGTGGAACGTGTTTGTTGACATCTCTCAAGAGCCTGATGATCGCCCCTTTACTGTCAATTTTATCGTGACGTTCTGGAACGGATTCCAGAAAAAAGAGGATTGGTGGAGCGGATTCCGCGTAGTGCACGCCACCGAGAAATCGATCTATCGCGTAATCTTTCCACCCGAACTGCCGGCGACTAACGTCAAGTTCCGGCACAAAGACATAGCTGCCGGCGAAACAGTCGACCTCGACACCACGATGCTCAAGGTGACTCCGGCGCCCAGCGAGATGCCTGTCCAGACGCTAAGCTGGACGGTCGACAATCCCGCGCCCGATCGCAGTTATCGGGTGGCCTGGACATGGCCCGAAAGCGCAGCGCCAACGAATTAGTCCGCATCACACGGGGCCAGCCCCGTGTGATGCGGACTTGGTGCGTTCTTACCGTGGGTGGTTCCGCTCTTTCGGGTCTTGGTGGTGCGGAGGAGGCGCTTGACGCTGCTGAGGCTGAGATCGTGGGCGATGGCGAGTTCACGGGCGGTGGCTCCGGCGTGGTAGGCGCACGCCATCGCTTGGATCATGTCGTCGGAGAGTCGTTCGCGAAGGCTCCACGGTGCCGTGGTGGCCGTTTTAGTCTCTGGCCGCTGGTCCCGTGTGGCCACGAGAACGCAAACTTGCAGGTCAGAGGCTTGCGCAGAGTGCGAGTAAGCGGTAAGTACCTCCACCGAGCACGATCCGGGTCTCTGACCTGGGCGTTCATGCTTCTCCGGTGTGCGAGTCCCTTCTCTTGCTGCTACGGAAAGTAGTCGCGATCCGCGCCGCCTGGGTTTGACGACGTCCGACTATGCCGATGGGCGGGCGGTCTACGGCGGTCTCGCAGGCCCGCCGGTGTCCGAACTGTTGATCGGCTACGCTTGCCGTTCCTGCGGATAACGACCGCATCGCAGAGCACTGGCTGTTACCGCGCGACCCAGCCGTCTGTGACGCCTATCTGGCGCCACCGGGGGCGAGCACGATTAATCGATGAGCACACCTCTAGAGACGTTCCTGCCACCCCTACAGCAGGTTTGCCGAGCTCTTGTGGAGGTGCGCACTCGGCTGCTGGGAGACGGTCATGGACTCGCGGATGTAATCAATTTCTACAGGCGCTGGCTGAGGATGCTGGCGATGAGTTCGCGTTTGCTGTGTACGCCGAGTTTGTCGAGTACCGCTTTGACATGGTCTCGGACGGTATAGGTCGAGATGTACAGCTGGTGGGCGATCTCGGTGTTGGGCAGGCCATCGAGGAGGAGCCGGGCGAGCTGGCGTTCGCGGGGGGTGAGGCCGTGGGCGTGGAAGACGAGGGCTGCGACATCGGCGGGTGGGGCACGTTGGATGGTGACCGCGACAGTGCCGGGCGGGACGGTCATCCCGGTGAGGTGGGAGGCGTGGATGGTCAGCCAGTGGCCAGCCGGGGTCCGGGTCCGCACCCGGGCAGCAGCAGGGGGTGTGCCGGCGTATTCGGGTAGGGAACGCAGCCGGGTCGCCACCGAAAGAACGGGTGTCGGGGCGGGGAAGAGAGCCTCGATGGGGACGGCGTAGGAACGGAGCAGGGCCAGCCACTGGTCTGCCTCCGGGGTGGTGGCTTGGATGGTGTTGTGGGTGTCGAGGATCAGGGTGCCGGGGCCGTGCGCCACGTTGGGCGTCGGTGAGCTGACGCAAGTCAGCGCCGCCCGGAGGGCTTTGGCCATGGGCGTACTCAGCCGGAGCAGAAACTCGGCTTCCTCGGTGGTGAAATGGGGACCGGTGTGGTCGCGGAGCAGCTCCAGGTACCCCCAGCAGTATCCGTCGGCGAACAACGCTAGACGCAGCTCGTCGCCGATGCCGTGAGGGTGATACAGCTCTCGCCAGCGGGCGCTTCGGGGTAGATCCCCGGCGGTGGTCTGGCTGAGCACACCGATGGCCGGACCACCACTGTCGGCCAAGGTGAGGAGCCGGTCCAGGTCGTCGCTGCCGTATTCGAGGGCTAGGAAGCGCCCAAGATTGTTGGCGGCTGGGCTGTCGCCCGTCCCGGAGGACACCAGTTGGCTATCCGGATCGGCAAACGCCCAGCACCAGGAATCGAATGGCACCGCCCGGCGCAGCAGCGTGATCAACTCGCGACGCAAGGTGAGCGTGTCGCGGTGGCGGGTCTGTGATAGCCCCAGCACCAGTTGCTGCGTGCGGGCCGCTGCGGTGCTGTGCATGGTGAGGGTCCCTCGTTTGTCCTGTCCGCCACGTTACCCCGCAGTAGCGACGGCGGTATCCCCCCCAGACGGGATAGCCCTCGCTCGCCGGCGCCCGCAGTGTTAACGGAAACGAGCCGCACAACCTGCGCGAGATCCTGGCACCGAAGGAGCAGGCCCACCATGACTGAGATTGATTTCACCGGCTTCCTGCTTGCCCACAAGTGCATGCGCCACGAGTACGGTCGGCTCGCCGATGCCGCCCGCCACCCCCGGGGCGTCGGATACCAGGCGCTGATCGAGAAACACATCGCAGTCACACTGAGCGTGCTGCACCATCACCACGCCGAGGAAGACAACTGGTTGTGGCCCACCCTGCGGGAACGGGCGCCAGCAGCCTCGCCCGCGCTGGACCGACTGGAGGCCCAGCACACGCAGATCGACCCACTGGTCACCGCGGCTGCAGACACCTCACGGCCGCTGCCGGAGCGCGCACTAGTCCTTGCCGAGCTGCATGATGCGATCAACGCGCACCTCGAAGAAGAGGAACGGTTGATCCTGCCGCTGGCTGCCGCGCACATCAGTGCCGAGGAATGGGACGCCTTCGGCCAGCGAGCACTCGCATCGATCCCCCACCGGTATCTGCCGATCGTGCTGGGCTGGGTGTCTAGCGAAGCTACGATCCAAGAGTGGGCGCAGATGCAGCAGATGCTGCCACGACTGGTTCGCATCCTGGCCCAGGCGTTCTGGGTCCCGGCCTACACCAAACGTCGTCGTCGCCTCTACCCCCAGTCTGCCTTAGACTACTGGAGTAGTGCGGGGCCCGGGCAGCCTTCGACGCCGCGCTGGCCGAGTTCGGCCCCCGACATCGAAAACGACCTATGCAGTGGGTCTACCTTTCCATCGCTGGTGAGCGACAACCCTTCCAACAGCCAAACAGCTGCCTCAAGCCGGCGTCAAGCTCCAGCCAAGTCCGGGGACCGACGGTGGGAGCACCCGAGGCAGCGCGAAAGGAAACACTCAGCATGACCGAGGTCGATTTCACCGGCGGTGGGCTCGCCTACCGGGGCCTGCGTGTCGAGTGTGACCGGCTCACCAGGATTGCCCGCGTTCTGGCCGCCGCCGGAGGTGCCGGTGAGTGGTTTCTGGTCCGCACCGGCGCCGCCCGAGCTGCAGCGTCATCGGCGCGAGCGGTCTGCGAGGCCACCTCAAGCACCACCGGGCGCAAGCCGCTCTGACTACCGACCGCCGACGCTGGGACCGCTGACTTCTTACGCGCCTGGGTGACCTGTCCGTCACCCTCACCAACCAGCGCGAACTCATCGCCACTCGCTAGAAGTTCTCCACGGTCACCGAGGAAATTAACCACAGGACCAGGCGGTAAGCCAGCTCTGCCAGCCGCCTTCCACTGCCAGGTCACCCTGCTCCGCCTCAGCTGCCAACCCAGTGTCATCCGCAGCCTGTACCTGGCGGTGAGTGCTGTCGCCAAAACCGAACAACTCCGACAGTTGATAAGAGGCCGCGATTCCGATGACAACCGCCACCATCAGCTACGTCCCGACCGCCGCCGAGCATAGCGTGGCTGACCTGTGGCTACGAGTTCAGGACGGGGATCCGGCGGCCTGGGAAGAAATCGTGCGCCGGTACGGCAAGCTCGTATCCACGACGGTGCGGTCGTGTCGACTGCAAGAGGCCGACGCACTCGACGCGATGCAGACGACCTGGCTGCGATTGGCCGAAAACGCTCATCAAGTGCAGTTCCCCGAGAAGCTAGGCGGGTGGCTGGCCACCACCGCCCGCCGCGAATGTCTGCGAATCCTGCGCCAGGCAAAACCCACCCCAGACCTCACCACCACAACACCAGAAACTGTCGCCGACCCCTCGCCAGGCCCCGAGCAGCGCATCATC
>JBOHHF010000254.1:0-2078 GCA_050700495.1 Pseudonocardiaceae bacterium | reverse complement strand
CTGCGCTCCCGGCGGCCAGCCGGCCACCTACCAATCCCGTGAAAAGGAGATGCCAATGCCCGCTCCAGCACCGCGACCAGCTCATGATCGATGGTGCCATGCCGATGGCACTCACATTTCTCTGTTCTGCCGGGTTGAGCAAGTCGAAGAGATCCCAGAGCCCAGGACCTGGCCCGCCCGGATGCACCAGCAGGGCCAGGTCCTGGGCCGAAGCCTCGATTCACTCTACGTGGGCTTTGCGGACGATGCGCTGGTCAACCTGCCACCCCACCTGCTGCGCCTGCTCCCCGACACGCCAAGCGAGTGCTGATGCGCGCTCCATCGGTCACCGGGCGCGAGATCGACCCGACGGAATCGACCATCCCGATGCCCCGGGTAGCCACGGCACTGTCCGCCCGGACGGTGGCTTGGTGGGCTGAGCACTCCGACGCACGAGAGGTGATCTGCTCGGTGTGGACCGCGCTCACCGCGCTGGAGCAGGCAGGTCAGCACCCCGGTGCCCTCGCCGCCCTGCGGTTCGTCCTGATCCACCACCAGCCGCCCACCCGCACCGGCCACTGCCCTACCTGCCGCCGCCGCAGCTGGCGTCAGCTGTGGCGCCGCCGCCCGTTCCCCTGCGTGGTCTGGCGGCAGATCCGCGGCGAGTTGCTCGGGCACCTCACCCTCGCCGGCTGCCAGGCACCGCCCACAAGCAAGCCGGGCGGGTAACTAATGCCCAGTCCTCTCCGCGGCTGTACTGAGCGTTGGCACAGGTCAGCCCGTGTTACACGAGCAAGGCTTGACTCCGACGGCCCCTGAGCCCGCTGCTTCCCACCTCCCAAACCCAGACCACCAGGGACCCCACCCACTCATGCTCAACCGTGACGCGCCCGCGGCGTTCGTGATCGTCGGGCACACACCCGGCGGTGAACTCGCCGTTCCGGCCGCGAGTGCCCGCGTTGCCGCGCAGGCCGCCCGCCACCTCACCGAATACTGTCCACATACCCAGGCCACCTGGCAGGTCAACCCACACGCCGGACCCGGTTCGGCGGTGGTGTTCGGCTGCGCCCGTTCCCCGGCTGGTGAGCGCCTGCTCGACCAGGACGCACACGCATTTCTCCTGACCCCTGGCGAATCACCACCGCCGATGTGGATAGCCCTCTGCGGCCACCACATCGCAGACCTGATATTCGAAGCGCTCGACCGGGGCATGGGCCCGACCCTGCCCAGGCTGCCACCAGCGGTGGGCCGCTGGCCACGATCAGCGCACCGCCCTGCCCATTCGCTCACCCGGTGAGCACATGCATCCACAGCTGCACCGCCCACCGCTAGCCGGCCGCTCGCTCGAAGGCGCCGGCAACACATGAGACAGCCGCGATCGACAGGTTCCCGTTCCGGCGAGCAGGCGAGCCTGCCACCGGTGGTGGAGAGGCTGCTCGCCGAGGTGGTCGCCGACGGCTTCGTCGTGTACTGCTGCGGTCACCGCACCGCACCCCACGCCTTGGTCGCTTCCTACGAATGGGCGCACTACATGGATCTGGTCACCATCCGGGACTTCGATCAGGTCACCACTGCCAGGGTGCCGAACCGGAGCACGGTGGACGTATTCGCAACCAAGATCGTGGTGTGGGCCTACCAGGGCCCGCCGCAGCAGGCGCTGCGGGCCTTGCTCGACCTGGTGCACCCTCAGCATCCGAACGCCCCTACCACCGAATACCCGGCGCCACCAAGCCTGCACATCCCCCGCGCACAGCAACGCCCGATGACGATCCGACTCCCGTCACCGGGACAGGCCGGGATGCGAGCTGCCCGACTCGCCGCCGCAATGGCAACAGAGACACCTGGCCCGGCGGCGGGCAACCGGGTAACGCGGTGGTGACATGCGCCGATCCGCTGTCCGAGGGCCGGGCTCAGACCCTGAAGCCGTTTCGCGCCCCCTGAGCTGGGGCGCTAGCGGCGCAACTCGAACGGTGGCGGGGAAGCAGTGCGTCGGATTGAGGTTTGCAGGGTGGTGGTCATGTCGGTGGTGGTGATGGATTCGGCGTCGCGTGGTAGGGCCAGGCCCCGGCGGGCGAGTTCGGTGGCCAGCTGGTGTTGGT
>JBOHHF010000253.1:0-7612 GCA_050700495.1 Pseudonocardiaceae bacterium | reverse complement strand
TGATCGGCATGATCGCGTTCGTTAGTAGCCATACGGCAGGTAACTCAGCCCCCCGTGAACTCAGGCGCGAAGATGCGCCACTCGCTATCACTGGGCAGGTGACGAAAGGCGCTCGCCGAGCGGCCTTATGGGTCGCGGTGGCCACCGGATTGTATGTCATCCAGGGGATCCCGCATCTCGTGGCATTTGTCGATCGTGATGAACTGCTCGTCGGCCAGGCGACGCCGTTCCTCTATATATACTATGGGCTGAGTGTCGTGGCCTATCCGCTATTCGGCTTTTCGGTGGCCGTCCTGGCATGGCTCAGCGGGCGCACACTGATCCACCCTGTGGTAAATATTCTCCTTGCGGTCGTGGCCGTTGCGTTCGGCCTGGCTCCGATCCTGCACGCCCTGACCGACATCGCAGTCCTGGACCTGCTCTTCTGGGGCGCGGCAGTAATGGCGCTATGGTTCGTCGCCATCGGAATCATCGCCTTGGCCCGGGATCACCGCGAACGTTGCCACCCGGCACGTACACGCGAGGGGCAAGGTCGTGGCGGTGACAGTTACACCTGACAGCAACACCCCTGCACCCAGCCATGATGGCCTTCCTGGTCAGCAAACGCTTGGACACATGCCGCCGTTTTCGGTCATCGGCGGGCCGGACTGATCGAGCACGTCGGAGCCGGTGGACGCGCGGCGCGAGCGGTCTTTCGCCGTCGTCACCGATCCAGGGCTTGTGTCCGTAAAGCTGTAAGAGGCTCCAGCTACGGCACTGGTCCCACGGTCAAATGAGGATGACCTCCGCGCCTTCAATCGATACCGGGTGGTGGAGTATTCCTCGCGGCACGACGTACAGTTGCCCGGGACCTAGCCTCACGTCGCCGGTGTCCATGCGGATAGTCAGCGAGCCGTTGAGCATGCAACTCACTGACCGGAACGGCTCGTCCGCGAAGGCCACGCGTGGCGACGTGGGTAGCGGGCCCTGCAGCATCCGCAGAGGCTACGGCGAACCCGGCGTAGTGGTTGGCCTGCCGCGGCCGGATCGCCGCGCCGAGTACGGCCCAGCGCCGGCCGGGCGTGGAACCAAACGTGGTGCGAACTCAGGTAGAACGATGCTGCTTGAGCTGGGGTGACACGTCCGGCCAGGTTGGTGAGCCCATAGCTAGACAGGATCTCCGAAGGTCGGCGCCGAGCGTGCGAAGTTAAGGTGACCGCGAGTTTGGTCGCCAGGAGCGAGTCCATGCCGAGGCGGGCTAGCGATGTGGCGGTGTCGAGGCAATTCGGGGGGATCCGTAAACCCAGCCACAACGGCGGTGACGGCTTCGGCAGCATACGCAATGGCTTACGTCCGGTCCATGCCATCGTGGGCAGAAAGGCTCCTGTGAGCATAGAGTATTCGAGACGCCAGATCGTACGAATGGATCGACATCGCCACCGATTGGTGTACGTGCGGATGGTCGAGGCTGGACAGGGGGAGACCACCCGAATCAGCAATGACGGTCGGCTCAGCTCGTGCGGTGGGCCGGGTTTACCTCCTCCAGCACCCGGTGATCGTCGCCGCGCACGATGTCCGGACCGGGCATGCCACGGCAGAACCGGCATGTCACGGCAGAACGCCACCACCTGCACATCACCTCCGATCTCTTCCGATGCTGGCCACCATCCTCCGCACCAGTCACCAGGGGATGTGGGCCGCCCGTGCGGGGCAGCTGTTGGTCGGCGTGGCGGCACGGCGGTGTGAAGCGTGATGCGAATTCCTCGGCAGAAACACCTCAATCAGTCCCTGATGCAAATTTCGCGACGCGCGGAGAGCACGGACCGTTCCAGCCTCGCCGTGACGTTCGTTGCCGCCGAGTCGTTCTCCGTCATGCTGCACTCAACGGATCATCAGATTCTGTATGGGCGCAGGGGAACCGGGAAGACCCATGCCCTGCTCTACTTAAGCGACCTGATCGAACACACCGGTGATGTGGCGGTATACCTCGATCTACGCACCATCGTGCTCGGCCGGAGGAGTATACGCCGACAGTAACCTGAACCCGGCTGTGCGCGGAACCTACCCGCTGGTGGATACGCTCGAGGTGATCCCCGAGGAATTGCTTACAGTGGCTTTTGAACGCGAGATTGGCAACCAAAGCGGCCTGCTGCTGGCGCTGGACGCGCTGGCCGAGGCGGCAACCGCAGTCCAAGTCGTCGGTGAGGTGGAGCGGGAGACGAGAGCCGATCGGCGTGCCGGACGTACGCCGTGCGGCGCGAGACTGGTACCTGCGTGACAAACAGACCGCGATCAACACGAACGATGCGGCCCGCCAGATGTTGCAGCTGCTGATCGATGAGGTGGTGGGCCGGCGTCACTCCCGCACCTTCCTGCTCGACCAACTGGTCAGCGCGCGGCACGAAACGATCGACGAGCTCTACGACGCGCGCCTGCTGCACGTGCTACGCCGCGGTATCGTGGACCGGAAGAATCCGGGAACGCTCTACGATGGGTTCGCCATCGACTACGGCTGCTATGTGGGACTGCTCTTAGACGGCGACCTGAACTCCAGGCCTCGCGACCGTGGCGGGTGGCTGAACCCTCCGAACGGCGTCCCGCCCGACGAGTTCAGCCTCGCCAAAGAAGCCATCCACCTGGCCAAGCTCAAATGATCCCATGCGGCTGAACAACGTGTGGACAGTAACCAGTTGCCGCACCTGGTCCGCGTTGAGACCCAACCGTCAACGCGCGAACCGGTTCGTTCTCTCGGAGGCGGTTGGAACCGGACTTTGGGTCGGCCTCCTATTGGTTCAGCTCGGTGACCGGCCGGACACCCGGACCGGCACGCCGCAAGGCGGCATCGCGGCTCCTCCATGATCGCTGGCTCAATCCACCGCACGAAGTTCATCACACCGGCAAACGGGCCTGGTCGCCTGCCCGCCGGCGGTCCGGTACGGGCCGCCGCTCGCTCTTCGGCCTTGCGGATGATCTCGAGGACCTCCAGCATGATGGCGATGGCGTGGTCATCGCCATGGTCATGGTGATCATGGCCGCTGCCCGGCCAGTCGAAGGGGTCGGCGGCCTGCACCCGTGTGCCGGGTGTGAACCAGGGCACGCCTTGGTGGTCGCTGCGCTCGATCTCGCCCGGGGACGCGGCCTCCTGTGCCTGGTACCAGTCCTCGATACGATCGTCCACCCAGCCGTGCAGTCGCCAGAACAGCGGGTTGACGTGCGAGGAGTAGAATTCTCCGAGAAAGTCGTAGCGTGGATCATCCCACTTCTCATCGAAATCGTAGGCCTCGCGCACGGCAACGGCACCCGTCCCAGGATCGTGGGGTAGGGAAGCCCAGCGCACGTGCATCGGGTTGTGAATGGTGAATTCAATCAGGTTACCGAGCGCGCCAAGGGTGAGGCTGGCAAGATGCCGCGGTGACCTGAAGATGCGTTGCAGCGGCCCCATAACAGACCGGAAGTAAGCCGGCGTTTTCGGGAACACGAAATTCGGCCCGAAGAGATCGACAAAGGTTGGCTCGCCGGGGGGCACCATGAATCCGGACTGATCCGCGGCGAACTTGAAGATCTTCATACCGGGAGTCGGGGACATCGCGTGCGGCACCTCACCGCGGCTGTAAGTGCTGCCCGTCAGGCTGGCTGCTCGTCAGGCTGGCGCTGGCTCAGTCATGGACGACCGGAGAAGTCCGTAGGAGGGCCCGCATGCGTACCGTGATGTGCATCGCCTCCGCGATCGTCAGCGCTGTAGTGCTCGTCGGATGCACGTCCAATGCGCCGGCACCATCGAACAACTCACTGCAAAACCGGCTGGTCGACGACGTGACCGGCGAAGGTGCCTTCACCCACCTTGAAGCGCTACAGCGGATCGCCGACAACAACGGCGGCAACCGAGCCTCTCCAGGCCCGGGGTATGACGCGAGCGTGGACTACGTGGTCGGGATCCTGCGCGACGCGGGCTACGAGGTGAGCACGCCCACGTTCCGCGTGCGAGACACCAACGTCCGAAACGTGATCGCGCAGACCCGAACGGGGAATGCGGAACACGTCGTGATGGCCGGCGCACATCTGGACTCCGTGCCGGAGGGAGCCGGGATCAACGACAACGGCTCCGGTGTGGCGGCGCTGCTGGAAATCGCGGTGCAACTGGGAGGCTCGCCTCCGGTGAGCAACGCGGTGCGGTTCGCGTGGTGGGGCTCGGAGGAGACCGGTCTGCGTGGTTCGACCGACTATGTCGAGGAGCTTTCCGAGGACGACCGCGACCGGATCGCGTTGTACCTGAACCTGGACATGGTGGCCTCGCCGAATGCCGGCTACCTGGTCCAAGGCGGCGAAGGTCGCCGCTCGAGCAGATCCGGCCCGGACGGCTCGGCGACCGTGGCACGGGTGCTCGTCGAGCAGTTGGCAGCCGCTGGCGTCACCGCCGAGACCACCGAATTCGAGGGCGGCTCCGACTATGTCCCGTTCATCGAGGGGGACATCCCCACGGCCGGTGTCCTGACCGGTGACAGTCAGGAAAAGACCGCCGAGCAGGCCGAGCGCTGGGGCGGGCAGGCCGGCGAGGTCTTCGATCCGTGCTACCACACGGCCTGCGACCGGCTTGATAACGTCGACTCCGTCGCGCTGGACCGCTTCACCGACGCGGTTGCTGGCACCCTGGCCCACTTCGGGATGACGACCGACGGCGTCGCCAGCTGAGCAAGCGATGATGAGTTGTTGATCTGCTCGGTGCCCTCAAAGATGTTGTAGATCTTCGCTGTTGTAGATCTCCGCGTCGCGGTGCAACCCGAACCTGACCGCCACGCCTGATCGCGGACGAGACCGCGTGCTCGATTCAGGCAAGCTCGCCGATGAAATCCCGTGAGGTCGTCGGCTTCGAGAACATCGGGAAGTCGTAGGCGATGGCGTTGTCGTGCTGCTCGAGCGACGTCGCTGCCATGCAGTCGGTGAGCGTCAGGACCTGATAGCCGTGCTCGTAGCCGGTCCGCATCGTCGACTCGACGCAGCAATTGGTGAGGAAGCCGCCGAGGACGATCGTCGTGATCCCCTTGCTGCGCAGGATGAAATCGAGATTCGTGCTGGCGAACGTGTCCAGGCCGCGCTTGCCCTCGATCACGATGTCGCCCTCGTGCGGCGTCAGCTCGTCGATGATGGCGGCGCCCCAGCTGCCTTTCACGAAGCACTGGCCGTCGACGACGCCCTTCAAGATCCCATAGGGGTGCGCGCTGAGCTCGCCGTATCCCCTGGCGAAGGTGATGGGGGCGTGCATGACTGTCACGCCGGCGGCCCGGGCGGCGTCGGCCACCTGCTTGGTGTTGGCCAGCATGTTGGTCTTGTCCATCACCGCCTCGACCGCGCCGTGCAGGATACCGCCCTCGGAGGTGAAGTCGTTCTGGTACTCGATCAGCACCACGGCGGTGGTCTTGGGGTCGATTGCCATGCGGTCTCCTCTTCCCGGAGCGGGGTGTTGCCGCCTACCGGCCGAGCCTAATGCCTTCCGGCACATCGGCGAGACGGTGATTTCGCCTGACTGCCGACCAGTGTCGGTGCTGGCTGGTTGAATCGGCGACGTGCTGTTCGCCGAGGTCGTCGCCGCGTCCGCTGCCGTGGGCGGCACCCGATCGCGGCGGGCCAAGGTCGAGATCCTGGCCGCGGTGCTGCGCGCGCTGGCGCCGGTGGAGGTCGAGCCGGCGGTGGCCTGGTTGGCCGGTGAGCCGCGCCAGGGCCGGATGGGCACCGGGTGGCGCACCCTGGCCGCAGTGGCGCCCCCGGCGGCTGCGGCTTCAGTGACACCGGTGCTCACCGTCGAGCGGGTGGACGCCGCGCTCGACGCGCTGGCCGGTTGCGGCGGCACCGGATCGGCAGCCCGCCGCGCCGCCCTGCTGGCCGAGCTGTTCGGCACGGCCACCACCGACGAGCAGCACTTCCTGCGCCGGCTGCTCATCGGGGAGCTGCGCCACGGTGCCCTGGAGGGGGTGCTCACCGAGGCGGTGGCGGCGGCCGCGGCGGTGCCCGCTGAGCAGGTCCGCCGGGCGCTGATGCTCTCCGGCCGGCTCCCGGTCACCGCCCGGACGGCACTGTCCGGCGGCGCTGAGGCGCTGGCCGCGTTCCGGCTCGAGGTCGGCAGGGGTGTGCGGCCGATGCTGGCCTCGCCGGCCGCGAGCCTGGATGACGCACTCGCCGAGCTGGGCGCCGGCGCCGGCGGCGTTACTGTCGAGTACAAGCTGGACGGTGCACGCATCCAGCTGCACCGCGACGGCGACCAGGTTCGGGTGTTCACGCGCAGCCTGCGCGACATCACCGCCAAGGTGCCCGAGCTGGTCGAGCTGGCGCGCGCCCTGCCCTGCCGTGCCACCGTGCTGGACGGCGAGTCGCTGGCGCTGACCGATGACGGCCGGCCCCGCCCGTTCCAGGACACCATGAGCAACGTCAGCGCCGGCCTGCTGCGACCGCGATTCTTCGACTGCCTGCATCTGGACGGGCTCGACCTGCTCGACGCGCCGTTGCGGGAGCGACTCGAGTCGCTCGCGCGGGTCGCGGCCCCGCACCGGATGCCCGGCGTGCTCGCGCCCGATGGTGAGCGGGCCGCCGCGCTGCTGGACGAGGCGCTGGCCGCCGGACACGAGGGCGTGATGGTCAAGTCACTGGACGCGCCGTACGCCGCCGGCCGGCGCGGCCGGGCCTGGCAGAAGGTCAAGCCCGCACACACCCTGGATCTGGTGGTGCTCGCCGCCGAGTGGGGGTATGGCCGGCGCACCGGAATGCTGTCGAACATCCACCTCGGGGCGCGTGACCCGGACGGTGGGCCCCCGGTGATGGTCGGCAAGACGTTCAAGGGAATGACCGACGCGCTGCTCGCCTGGCAGACCGAGCAGTTCTCGGCCCGGGCGCTGCATCAGGACGGGCACGTGGTGCACTTGGCGCCGGAGTTCGTGGTGGAGATCGAGCTGGACGGGGTGCAGGCCAGCGTCCGCTACCCCGGCGGGGTCGCGCTGCGCTTCGCCCGGGTGCAGCGCTACCGCCCGGACAAAACGCCGGCCGCGGCGGACACCATCGACGCGGTGCGTGCCCTGCTGCCCGGCGCAACCGTCTAGATTGGCGGGCCACCGAAGGGAGTCGGATGGGCACGCGGGACGTACAGGTAGTCATCGATTGCTCCGATCCGCGCGGACTCGCCGAGTTCTGGGCGGCAGCGCTGGGCTACGTCATGCAGCCGCCGCCGGCGGGCTTTGAGTCCTGGGAGGAGTTCGCTGCGCGGATCGGATTACCCCCCGAGGACCACGACCGGCTCGCCGCCGTGGTTGACCCGGAAGGCGTGAAACCGCGCATACTGTTTCAGAAGGTGCCCGAAACCAAGGTGGTGAAAATCGGGTACATCTCGATATCGATGTCGCTCCTGGCGTCGCTCTCGGCAGGTGTCCCTGGGTTGGTACCGACCAACTGCCCAGTGGGCAGCGTTGGCATGCGCGCAGACCGAGCGGGCCGGGTACTGGATCTCGCGTTCACCCCAGTGATGTCTGGTAGCTATCCTGGCGCCATCATCTCGTTGGAGGGCAGGGGCGCTGTACCCATGCTGTGCGGGCGAGGACGTCGAGGTTCCCTGCCCCAGCTCAGGCTCGCTCGTCGGAAGGGGCACAGACAT
>JBOHHF010000252.1:0-8121 GCA_050700495.1 Pseudonocardiaceae bacterium | reverse complement strand
GCCGGACCTGGCCCAGGTCTCCGTCAGCGGGGTCAAGCGCGCGATCAACATCGGCCTGTTGACTGATGACCCGCCTGCTCCCGGCGACTGGATTCTGATTCACGTCGGTTTCGCGCTGTCCAAGATCGACGAACAGGAGGCCAAGGCAGCGATGGACTTCCTGATAGGCATCGGGCAGGCCTACGAGGACGAGATCGCCGCCCTACTCGAATCACGGGTTGACGAAAGGCAGTGATGCGGTATGCGGTTCGTCGATGAGTACCGGGATGCCGAGAAGGCCCGTGCGCTCGCCGCGAAGATTGCAGCGCTGTGCGAGCCCGGGCGACACTACAAGTTCATGGAAGTCTGTGGCGGGCACACGCACACCATCTACAAGCACGGGCTGGAGGACTACCTCCCGGAGTCAATCAGCCTGGTGCACGGGCCGGGATGCCCGGTGTGCGTGATCCCGATGGGCCGAGTGGATGACGCGATCGCGCTGGCCGAGCAGCCGGATGTGATCATGACGTCCTTCGGCGACATGATGCGGGTGCCCGGCGGGCGCGGATCGTTCTTCGACTCCTCGGCCGCCGGCACCGACATCCGGATGGTCTACTCGCCGCTCGACGCACTGAAGATCGCCCGGCGGAACCCGGACAAGCATGTGATCTTCATGGCGATCGGCTTCGAGACCACGGCGCCGTCCACCGCGATGACCGTGCTGCGGGCGGCGGCTGAAGGCATCGAGAACTTCTCGATCTTCTGTAACCACGTCACGATCATCCCGGCGATCAAGGCCATTCTCGAGTCCCCCGACCTTCGACTGGACGGGTTCATCGGCCCCGGCCACGTTTCGACGGTCATCGGCTGCCGGCCCTATGAGTTCATCGCCTCGGAATACGGCAAGCCGCTGGTCACGGCGGGGTTCGAACCGCTGGACATCCTGCAGTCGGTGTACATGCTGATGCAGCAGCTGGTCGAGGGCCGCTGTGAGGTGGAAAACCAGTATTCGCGGGTGGTGCCGTGGGACGGCAACACGGTTGCCCTGCGAGCGGTGGGTGAGGTGATGGAGCTGCGGCCCTTCTTCGAATGGCGTGGGCTGGGCTTCATCTCGCACTCGGCGCTGCGGGTCCGGGAGCGCTATGCCGCCTTCGACGCGGAACGGCACTTCGAGCTGCCCGGGGTTCGGGTCGCCGACCCGAAGGCATGCCAATGTGGCGAGGTGCTCAAGGGCGTGCTCAAACCCTGGGAGTGCAAGGTGTTCGGCACTGCGTGTACGCCGGAAACGCCGATCGGCACCTGCATGGTCTCCTCCGAGGGGGCCTGCGCGGCGTACTACAACTTCGGTCGGTTCAGCCGCCAGCGGGTCCTGGAGGCCACTCAGGTACATCAGATAGAGATGCCCAAGGTCAAGGCGAGCCAGGCATGACCCAGTACCAGGACACCACCCAGCAGCAGCGGGCGGATTGGGCGGAGGCAGCCGTCGCCGAGCACGACCGTGAGCACACCGCCGAACATGCCCCGGTCGGGACCGCGCATTCGGGCCGGGAGCAACTTGTCCTGGAACGCATCGAACGGGCCCGGCGGGCCCGGCCCCGGGTGCGCGAGAAACTCATCACTCTCGCTCACGGCGCCGGCGGCAAAGCCAGCCAGTCGCTGATCGAAGCGATCTTCCTGGATTCCTTCCGCAATCCCTTGCTGGAACCGCTCGAGGACGCTGCGACGGTCGTCGCCGGGGATGTACGGCTGGCCTTTACCACGGACTCCTATGTGGTGTCGCCGCTGTTCTTTCCCGGCGGTGACATCGGTGACCTGGCGGTCAACGGCACTGTCAACGATCTGGCCGTCTCCGGGGCACGGCCAGCTCATCTTTCCGCAGGGTTCATCTTGGAAGAGGGTTTTCCGGTCGAGGAACTGCGGCGGATCGTGGCGTCGATGGCGGCGGCCGCTGCGGCGGCCGGGGTCTCGATCGTCACCGGCGACACCAAGGTCGTCCAGCGGGGCAAGGGAGATGGGTGCTACATCAACACGGCGGGGATCGGACTGCGCACTGACGACCTGACGCTGGGCGTAGCCACCGCCCGCCCCGGCGATGCGGTGATCGTCTCCGGTCCGGTGGGTGACCACGGCATCACCGTCATGCTGGCGCGCGGCGAGTTGGACATCGAAGCCGATCTGGTCTCCGATACCGCACCGGTGCACGGTCTGGTGCGAGGACTGCTCGACGCCGTAGGACCGGACGTCCGGGCGATGCGCGACGCCACGCGTGGTGGGGTCGCCACGATCCTCAACGAAGTGGCTACAGCTGCGGGCGTGGCCGTGGTGGTCGAGGAGGAAGCTGTCCCGGTGCGCACGGAGGTCCGCGGAGCCTGCGAGCTGCTGGGCATCGACCCGCTCTACGTAGCCTGCGAGGGACGTATCGTGGTGATCGTCGACCCGGGCGCGGCTGACGCCGCGGTGGCCGCATTGCAGGCGCATCCGCTGGGTGCCGGGGCCACGGTGGTCGGCCGCGTCGCGGAGGATCCGCCAGGGCTGGTTTTGCTCAAGACCGGGTTCGGCGGCACCCGGATCATCGACCTGCTGGTCGGCGATCCGTTGCCGCGGATCTGCTGAACACATCCATAGTCCAGGGAGGTTCGCTGACTAAGAATGAGCTGGTCACCGGGATCCTGGCCAATTGGCCGCAACCCGGTGAGCTGGTCTACATCGAACGCCGAGGCGACAGCTACACGGTGCAGCGTACCGGCGCCGGTGAGGGTTTCGCCGGACCGGCGCCAGATGCGTCGCTGCCTGATGCCTGGATCTACTACGGCGGGTGGTCGGCACACCACAAGCACGACGTGTCGGCGTTTTTCGAGGATCTGTTCGCCGAGATGGAGGCGGCCGCCGGGGGCCATGATCGTTGCCGCTGGTCGGCGGATGACCCTTGGCCGCACGCACATTGAGTCACCGGCACCCCAGTCGCGGTCACTGAGTCGAGGTGCGATGACGTACCGCATCCACGCATCCGATCGGGCGGCATTCAAGCGCTGCCGCCGGGAATGGGACTTGAGCTCGTCCAACCGGCAGAGTCTCGAGCCAACCCCGCGACCCGGCTCGATCGACCTGAATCAAGCTCTGCGCGATGCGCTTGCGGTGTACTACTTCCCCGGAATGTGGGAGTGGGACCGGGCCATCGTGCAGCCCTTGGTGCACCGGGCTCTGGAACGATCGGTGCGGGGCCAATCCGAGGCCGTGTCCGACGAACAGGCGCAGCAGGGGGCGCTGACCCGGGGCCGTGCGCTGCTCGATGCCTATGCGGCGTGGGCGCCGGCAGTGGACGATTTCACCCCGGTGCGTGTCGAAACCGACTTCGAGGTGAACATCCCTGACCCAGCGGTGCCCGGCGCAAGTCTGATGACTCCGGTCGGGGACGAGATCCGGTACAGCGACCGGGTCGATCTACTCGCCATCGACTCCGACGATGCCTACTGGTTGATCCAGCACCGGCTCGTCACTGATGGCTGGGCCGATCACGATGCCCTGCAGCTCGACGAGCAAACGATCGCGTGGTGCTGGGCGTGGCCACTGTTCTACCTGGGAATGCGGATCACGGGCACGGTCTACAACGAGATCCGTGCCGACGCCGGCGAGCCAGCAGCGGGCGAGCCGGCAGGCCCGAGGGCGGTGGTACAGCAGCAGGCACGTCACCGGCGGATGTACGCCCGCGGCGCCACCGTCTCGGGCGAGCGCTTGCATGCCGAGGGCACCGGCACGTTCCGCCGCACCCGCATCCGGCGCGGCGACGCCGAGCTGGCGGCAGCCGGCGCAGGTCTGGCCGCTGAGGTGAGCACCGCCACCAATACCGATCTCGATATCTATCCCAGCCCGGAGCCGAGCAACTGCGCCCGCTGCTCCTATCGTTCCCCATGCCTAGCGCTGAACCAGAGTGACGACGCCACCGCCGAATTGGCGAGTTCTTACCGGCACCGCCCGCCGGAGTCCGTGCAGGAAGGACGCCTCGGCGGTGTGACATGGTCGATGAACCGCGGTGCCGCGCCACCGAAGTGGTCACGCAGTCCGTAGCAACCAGCGTTCTGAAGCCAGAACGCGATGATCGAACCCTGATTGCTGCAGTCTGTCTCCAGAACGACGGGACACGCGCAGCTCGCTTTAGGAGGATTCGAGCGGTGGTTGCTGCACTTGCGTGAATTTCTGGAGCGTCCGGCGGTATCGGGCAGGCGCTGGCTCAGACCGTTCACGCGGCGGCGTGCACGTGTTGTCGGTCGCACCGGGGACGGTCGACACCGCCATGCAGGAGAAACTCCTGCTGATCACAGACTCGTAGCCGCAGCAATGGCGACCTGGCCGAGGCTGATGCCGCCATCGTTGGGCGGCACCCGGGAGTGGGTGAGCACCCGGAAGCCGACCCCTTCCAGGCCGGCCACCGTGCGTTCGAGCAGCAGCACATTCTGGAACACCCCGCCTGACAGAGCAGCGGTACTCACCCCGGTGGCATCCCGCAGCAGCAGGCAAACCCGAACGATCGCATCGGCGACGCCGTGGTGGAACCGGGTGGCGATCACCTCCCGAGGCACCCCCGCTCGCAGGTCAGCCACCACGGCCTGCACCAGGTCGGCGCCGTGCAGTTGCAGCGCAGGTCCCTCGGAGACCGCGGCCGGGTAGCTTCCGTTTTCGGTCAGGTCGGCCCGCTGCTCGAGCTCCACCGCAGCTTGGCCCTCGTAATTGATCGCGTCGCGGACCCCGAGAATCGCCGCGACGGCGTCGAACAGGCGCCCGGCGCTGGACGTCAGTGGGGCGTTCACCTGCCGGGAAGCCATCGCCAGCACGGCATCCCACTGCTCGGCATGGCGTGTCACCAGCTCCTCCGGCGCTTCCGCGCCTAAGTAGGCCGCAGCCATCCGCCAGGGCTGCCGGATGGCTGCGGTGCCGCCGGGCATGGGGACCGGAACCAGGTGCGCGAGGCGCTGGAACCCGATCAGATCAGCCAGCAGGAACTCGCCACCCCACAAGGTGCCGTCACTGCCGTAGCCCAGACCGTCGAAAGCCACTCCCAGTACCGGGCCGGCGTCCCTATTGTCGGCGAGGCAGGACGCGATGTGCGCGTGGTGGTGCTGCACCCCAACGAGCTCCACATCAGAGAGCTCAAGAGCGTATTTGGTGGACAGGTATTCCGGATGCAAATCGTGTGCCACCACCTCCGGTGCCACGTCGAAGAGCCGCCCGAAGTGCTCGATGCCCTCGGTGAACGAGCGCAGGGTCTCGTAGTTCTCCAGATCGCCGATGTGGTGGGACATGAACGCATGCCGCCCGCGGGCCAGGCAGAAGGTGTTCTTGAGTTCGGCACCACAGCCGAGAATCGGCCGGGACACCGGTTGCGCCAACATCAGCGGTTCGGGTGCGTAGCCGCGAGACCGGCGCACCGGGAGCTCGGTGCCGCGGAACACCCGCACTACCGAGTCGTCGGTGCGCATGTGAATTGCCCGGTCGTGGGTCAGGAAGGCGTCTGCGATCCCGGTCAGCCGGCGACCCGCGTCGTCGTCCCGGTAGGCGATCGGCTCGTCGGAGACGTTTCCGCTGGTCAGAACGATGGGAACGGCGGTGGCGCGCAGCAGCAGGTGGTGTAGCGGGGTGTAGGGCAACATCAGGCCCAACGAACGGTTGCCGGGCGCCACTGCTGGGGCGATGGGGGCTTCCGGGCGGCGGGGCAACAGCACAACAGGCCGCCGCCGGCCAGCCAGCACCCGCTCCCCCACCAGGTCGATCACACACAGCTCGTGGGCAGCGTCCAGATCGGCCACCATCACCGCGAACGGCTTGTCCTCGCGGTGCTTGCGGGAGCGCAGCATGGCGGTCGCGGCGGCCCCGGTATTCCCGCCGGCCAGTGTGGCGACGTGGTAGCCACCGAGCCCCTTGATCGCCAGCACCGCCCCGCCGGTCAGCAACGTCGCAGCCTCGGCCAGCGGGTCGCCGGGCAACTCGGCGCCGTCAGCGTCGAGCAGCCGCAGCCGGGGTCCGCAGGCAGGGCAGCACACCGGCTGAGCGTGGAACCGCCGGTCGGCGGGATCGTGATATTCGACGGCGCAGATGCCGCACATCGCGAACGGCGCCATGGTGGTGAGCGGCCGGTCGTAGGGCACATCACGCACGATGGTAAACCTGGGACCGCAATTGGTGCAGTTGATGAACGGGTAGTCGTAGCGGCGGTCGGTGGGATCGGCCAGTTCGCGCAGGCAGTCCGCACAGGTGGCACTGTCCGCTGAGACCAGGGTGTCGCGCCGCCCGGTAGCGTTGCTGGCCACGATGTGGAAACCCTGCTCCCCCGTCGGCACCAGCGGGCTGGTCCGCACCTGCTCGACGACGGCCAGCGGTGGAGCCTGCGCCGGCAACATGGCGAGAAACTCGCCGACCGCCTGCTCGGCGCCCTCGATCTCCACGAAGACCCCTGCAGTGTCGTTGCCGACCCGGCCGGACAGGCCGAGGCGGCCCGCCAGGCCGTGTACGTAAGGCCGGAACCCTACGCCCTGCACGACGCCTTCGACCCGCACCTCAACTCGGATACATTGCTGCACGCCGACGATTCTCCCGCCCTTGACAAGATCCCATAATGGCACTGCACTGGGTGCTGAGCCGAGGAGGGGCCCGTGCACGAAATGGCGATCACCCAGAGCGTGGTCCACGCGGTGTGCGAACGGATGGGTGACGCGCCAGTCCGGCGGATCTGCCTGGAGATCGGCACGCTCTCTGGCGTGGTGGCCGACTCGGTCCGGTTCTGCTTCGACCTCGTGACCGAGGGAACCACCCTGGAGGGAGCGTCGCTAGAGATCGTCCAACCCTCGGGAAAGGCCCGCTGCCGGGACTGCGGCGTAGAATTCGCGCTGAACGACCTGCTCATGCTCTGCGCGTGCGGCAGCGCGAATCGGGAACTGCTCGCGGGTGAGGAACTACGGATCCGGGAAGTTGAGGTGCTGGCCTGATGTGCGCAACCTGTGGTTGTTCTGGGGACACCATTCTCGTACATGAGCACGATCACGGACACGGGCACGGACATGAACTCGGGCATGCACACGGACATGAACCCGGCGGGCACGACCATGGGCATGAGGAGCCGCAGACTCGCACCATCACTCTCGAGCAGGCCGTGCTGGCCCGCAATGACGCTCTCGCCGAGCTCAACCGTGAGTGGTTCGCGCAGCACGGCATCCTGGCGGTGAATCTGATGAGTTCACCCGGGGCAGGCAAGACCACGCTGCTTGAACGCACCATCCGGGAGTTGGGCGCCGAACTGCAGGTGTCGGTCGTCGAGGGTGATCAGGAGACGGTGCTTGACGCGGACCGGATCCGGGCCACCGGCGCCCCGGCGGTGCAGATCAACACCGGGTCGGGCTGCCACCTCGACGCAAAGATGCTGGCCGGCGGCCTGCAGACGCTAGACCCGCCGGAGCGTTCAGTAGTGCTGATCGAGAACGTCGGCAATCTGGTGTGCCCGGCCTTGTTCGATCTCGGGGAACAGGCTCGGGTAGTCATCACCTCGGTGACCGAGGGCGCGGAGAAGCCGCGGAAGTATCCACAGATGTTCCGCGCTGCGAACCTGGTGCTGCTCAACAAGATCGATCTGCTGCCGTACGTCGACTTCGACGTCGCCGCATTCCTGGAGGGAGCACGCCGGGCGAACCCCGGTGTGGAGGTGCTGCAGCTGTCGGCAACCACGGGCGACGGTATCGCCGACTGGTACAGCTGGCTGCGTGCGCGTCGCCCGTCATCGGCTTCGTGAACCGGCTCAGTACGGCCGCTTGGGCATGATCACCCACAGCACCAGATAGAGCACGAACTGCGGACCGGGCAGCAGTGATCAGCCCCGCGTTTTTCGGACCGCTTGAATTCGGTTAGTTTACGCTGCTTCCTGGCCGTTTGTCCGCTCGTCGAGGGCTTCTTGGGGAGTTTTGTAGCCCAGCCCGGAGTGAAGCCTGTTCGGGTTGTACCAGAATTCGATGTAGCGGGCGATGTCAGCTCGGGTGTGCACGGGTGGGGTAGACGGTTCGATGGACTCACTCGTTTTTCAATGCCGCGAAGAACGACTCCGCCATCGCATTATCGTAGCAGATACCGGTACGGCCGACCGACTGGCGTAACCCAAGCTCA
>JBOHHF010000251.1:0-1028 GCA_050700495.1 Pseudonocardiaceae bacterium | reverse complement strand
GCAGCCAGCTGCCGTACCAGCTGCTCGTCCAAGCCATCTCCGGACTCGGCTGACACATCCATCGTCACAGCAGTCACAGGTGCCTCTCCAGTCTCAGGAGTTACACCGTTGATCTTACAGTCCCTTTTTGTTGCGGTAGCCCCGGGCGCGGGCTTTGGCGGCCTGGGCCAGGGAGTTGATCCCTTCGAGCAGGCCGTTGGTCAGGTGGTTTGTGTGCCAGGCGATGATGCCGTCGAAGTGCTTCTCGACGAGGGTGACGAAGTCCTTGAGGGGTGCAGGCGGCAGCGTTTGGCGCCGTAGCACCAGCGTCGCAGGTACTCGGGGGCGTAGCTGGGGTCTTGGTCGTAGAACGCTTGGAAGTCCTCCCGCCAGCGCAGTGCCCGGGCCGTCGCCAGCTGCGCTGAGGGGCGCATCAGGTGGTGCAGGTCGCGGCGTTGTGCCACGGAGAGGTTCGCCCAGTTCTTCAGCCACAGCCAGCGGGTGTGGGTGAGCTCGGGGCGGGTGGCGACCTCGGCGCGGCGGACGGTGTCGATGGCCTCGCTGAGCGTGGCGGTCAGGTGGTAGCGGTCGAAGGCCATCCGCGCGTGGGGCAGGTGCGCCCTGATACCGGCGATGAACGCCGCGCTCATGTCGGAGCTGGTGTCGCTGACCTTGGTCGGGTCACCGCCGTGGGCAGCCAGGTCAGCGGCGAAGCGGGCCACGGTGTCGGCGCAGCGTCCCTCGGTAGCGAAGACCACCCGCCGGGCATCGAGGTCAGCGAAGACACTGATGTAGTCCTGGCCCTTGCGCGCCGACGTCTCGTCCATCCCGACCCGGATCACCCCGGTGCAGTCGAGCTGGTCGCGGGCAGCGTTGACGTGATGCTCCACGACCCGCCAGATCCTGGTGTCGTGCTCTCGAGTCATCGCAGCGACCTTCGCGATCGGCATCGCCGCGGCGAAGGTCAGGACCAGCGCCTCGAACAACAGCGTGAACCCCGACCCCGGGCGCGCCCACGGCACGTCCACCTGGCGCACCCCGTGCTCGGG
>JBOHHF010000250.1:0-5372 GCA_050700495.1 Pseudonocardiaceae bacterium | reverse complement strand
TCGGACGCGGACACAACCCAGATGATCGACGATCAACGACCCGCACCGAACCCGACACGCCGACACCACCCACCGACAACAACTCAGAGGCAACGGCCCAGCTCAGCCGGACCCCTGAATGGACACGTATCAGCGTGTCCCCACGCCGGGGCAACGCGGAGGCAGCGTAATAGTCGGTGAACCGCCCCGAGGCGATCCGGCAGATCTCCTACGACTGCTTCACCTGCCCACACAACCTCATAGGGCTCTTATGGCCAGCGGATACACCGCACCGTCAGAATGCTCCCGTGCGGTCCTATCGTGTCTGAACACCAGCCGGTCTGGCCTACGGTTCGCCCAGGGTGTTCGCGGGTTTTCGCTATAGGCGGATTTTCAATGTAGTAGGATGACCACGATGACCCCTTACGACGCAAAGGCTACGTCGATGACCGCACGCGAGGGTACGACGCCCAACAATGATCCGGAACTTCCTCACGAGATTGATACGACCAGGCCGACCATCGCGCGCGTCTACGACGCGCTCCTCGGTGGCAAGGACAATTTCGCACCCGACCGCAAGGGGGCGAGAACCTACCTGGAGTACGTTCCCGACGCCGACAGGTGCGCCGTCGAGAACCGCGAAGCGCTGGTCAAGGGCGTGCAGTATCTGGCGCACGCGGCGAGGATCAACCAGTTCTTGGACATCGGCAGTGGGCTGCCCACCGTGAAAAACACCCACGAGGCCGCTCAGGAGATTAACCCCAACGCGCGGGTCGTATACATCGACAACGACCCGATCGTGCTGGCCCACGGGCGCACGCTGCTGGCAACCAACGCCACCACCACCGTGGTCACCGCAGACCTGCGAGAGCCCCAGAGCATCCTCGACCACCCCGAGACGCGCCGGATGCTCGACTTCAGCCGACCGATCGCCCTGATGGTCGTCGGCCTCCTCATGCACTTCCACGACGACGAGCAGCCCGACGAGTGGATCCGGGTGCTCGTGAACGCCATGCCCTCGGGCAGCTACTTATTCATCACCGACTTCGTCGACACCGGCGAGCCGCTGCAGAAACGGATGGAGCAGGCGGGCCTGGAAAGCCTGGGCAACGGCTGGATCCGGACACCCGAGCGGATCCAGGAGCACTTTCTCGGCCTGCCGCTCGTCGCCCCCGGACTCGACTTCCTAGCCCGCTGGTTCCCCGAAGAGCCTGAGCGCAAGATTCCCGAGCCCGAGGAACTGGAGCCATACCAGCGGATTCTCATGGCGGGCATCGGGCGCAAATCGTAAGCGGAGGGGCAAAAAGCGCTCTACTGGGCTTCGAGCAGTTCGATCTGCCCACCTCGTCCGGCGGGTCGAGTCACGGACGGCGAGGCGGCCACGGCCCACCGGTGTTGCTGCTTCACGGCATCCCCGAGACGCACCTGATGTGGCACCAAGTCACCCTGCAGCTGGGAGTACCGCGCCGCCTACGTGTCGAGCACCGCATGGGAACGCCGTCTCGCGGACGGAGGGCGACGTCGTAGTGCGCGGCGAGCTCGTATCCGGCTACGAGCTCGCGGCGGTAGGCTTGGGCGACCGTGACGATGGTCAGTTGCTGCTCAACAAGGGACAGCGTGCTGCCAATACACATCCGCTGGCCCATGCCGAACGGGTAG
Source organism: Pseudonocardiaceae bacterium (assembly GCA_050700495.1). GTDB lineage: Bacteria > Actinomycetota > Actinomycetes > Mycobacteriales > Pseudonocardiaceae. The sequence continues at coordinate 3,734 of JBOHHF010000250.1, read as the reverse complement.
TACGCGGCACGCGGGTAGTCGGAAGACCCCTCGGCGCCAAATCGTGAGGGATCGAAGGCCTCCGGGCGGTCCCAGTGACTCGGATTCCGATGGGTCGCAAAGGGCTGATGATGATGGCGGAGTTCGCTGGAGTTGGTAGTCACCGAGGGTGTCGGCATCGATGGACGTGCGGAAGAACGCCGGAAATGGCGGATAGAGGCGCAGTGCCTCGTCGATCACCATGCGGGTGTACCGCAGCTTCGGCAAGTCATCAACGGTAGGAATCCGTCCGTCCAACACGGTGCTCGGCTTGGAGCTGGCGCTCGACGTCGGGGTTCTGTGAGAGCAGGTACCAGGCCCACACCATACCGGCGGCGGTGGACTCATAGCCAGCCATCAACCGCCCCTGACCTCGTGGCGGATCTGCTCGTCGGTCAGTCCCTCACCGGTCTCCTCGTCCCGGGCGAGGAAGAGCATCGACAGCAGGTCACCGACCTCCTCGGCATCGCGGCGTCGGTTGGCGAGCAGCTTCACAACGAGCGTGTCGACCGTTCGCAATGCCGCCGTGAATCGCCGATGCACTGGTCGTGGGATGCGCATCGGCAAAAAGAAGCTGAATACCAGCTTCTCGGAGTGATTGAAGATCACATCAGACGTGCGACGTATCAGGATGCTCTCCTCGTAGCTGATGCTGGTGCCGAAGATCGCCCTTAGCAGGATGTTGATGGGGGACCATCTCTTCGAACAGGTCCACCGGCTCGCCACGCGCTATCCGCGCCGGCCACCGCTCCATCTGCACGGTGACGACCTCCGTCATCGTGTTGACCAAACCATCCAGCCGCTGGCGGTGAAATACCGGTGACATCAGTCGGCGCCGCCGCTGCCAGGGCTCTCCGTCGTTGATGAACAAGCCGTCGCCGATGATCAGGCTCAATCCCTGAGGATGTGGCCCTTCCAGTAGTTGCCGCGGTTGTCGACCAGGATGTGCTTGACCAGATCGGGATCGCTGACCAGATACGCCGTTGCCAGACCGAGATCGAGCCCGCCGTACTCGTGCGCGGCGTCGACCATGAAGGTGAACGGGTCACGCGCCGACTTCACATGACACCAACGAGCGGGTAACCGCGCGGGCTAAGAATAACGCTACATGCCGGGACGCTCGATGACACCTGCAGTCCTCCAAGGAGCCGCCCGACACGGCGTCCTCAACGTTACCGGCGAGGTTTCAGAACGCCGAGGGTCGGGGTTGGTCGCCGCTGAAATCAGTCAATCCGGGTACGGCGTATCGGTAGAGGCAGCGCAGCGCCGATCAGGTGCTCGGCGGCAGTGTGCCCGTCGCGGGAGTTTCGACGGATCACGACATCGGCCCTGACCTGCTTGGCGAACTGCTTCATCTCCAAAGCTGTGGGCTCGTCTGACGTGACCCCGTTGGGTTGACCCGGGTCCAGTGAGAGCCTTGTAGCCCACATGGTGGGCAGCAAGGCTCAGCACCAGCAAGCGGCACACCCCTGAGCAGGTCGTGCGGAAGCTGGCCCTGCCGATCAGCTACTGGCCGAGGGCAAGGACGGCGCCGACGTCTGCCGGGAACTGCAGATCACCAAGGCGCAACCTCTCCCTCGTCCACCGTACAAAAGGTCTGGCATGAGCATCACCAGCGAGAAGAACCCAGCCGCCCCGGCCAAGGACACAACCCAACAGACGTCCTCTATCCGGCATGGTCGGCATCACCCGCTCATACCGCGTGAGCGGGATGCGAATCGAGACTCTTCCTAGCGAAGAGAAGGGACTCGCACACCAGAGAAGCATGAATGCCCAGGTCAAAGGCCCGCAGCCGTTCTTGGTGGAGGTGCCGGGAATCGAACCCGGGTCCTCTGTCGCCTCGTCAGGGCTTCTCCGTGCGCAGTCCGCTATGCCTCTACTCGGATCCACCGGTCACGCGGACCAGCCGGTGTGACGATCCCAGCCGCTGTAGGTGTCCCGCCAGGCCCCGCGGCCGAACCTGGCGGTGAGTCCCCTAGCTGATGCCGGGCTCCGGAGCGGGGACTCCTCCGGGCCGACAGAGAGTCGCTCTCGCTCAGGCGGCGAGGGCGAACTGCTCGCGCTGATTTGAGTCGGCGCTTATTCGTGTGCGATGACGCTTACGGTGGTCTCTCGCCTGCACCGGCACGCTTCCCACTGACTCAACGTCCAGAGTCGAAACCGTTCACCCCCTGATGGGACTGGACAACCTACCCAGGATAACCCCTGCGCGACCGGCACACATTCCCGACGGGGCGTCACGGCTTGAGCCGGAGCAAGCGGGCGGGGGTGTCGCGCAGCACCGCCCGCAGGAACGGGGTGCCCAACCGGTCGTCAGCGGCGGCCCAGCCGGCGATGGCGCGGAGCTGAGTGGCGTAGTCATAGGGGATGTTGGGAAAGTCCGTGCCCAGCACGATGCGATCAGCCACGTCAGCCAGCTGCCCGGACCAGTCGGGCGGCAGCGGGGCGATCGCCTCGCTGAACGGCACCCCGACCATCGTGGTGTCCAGGTGCACCTTGGGGTAACACCGCACCAGATCCAGGGCACCGAAGTAGTCGGGCATCCCGGCGTGAGCCAATACCGCGACCAGCCCGGGGTGCGCACCGAGCACCTCGCCGAACACATCCAGCCCGGTGTAGCGTCCGGCGACCGGGCCGTGCCCGCAGTGCACCACGACCGGCACACCCGCCTCGGCCAGCAGTCCCCACGCCGGGTCGAGCAGCGGGTCGCGTGGATCGAAGCCACCGACCTGCACGTGCACCTTGACGCAGCGCGCGCCACCGGTCAGTGCCCGCTTCAGGTACGCCACCACACCCGGTTCGGGATAGATGGTGGCGGTACGCACCGCCGTCGGCACTGCGGCGGCGAACTCTGCGACCCAGCCGTTGAGCCACTCCGCCATCCCCGGTTTGTGCGGGTAGACCAGCGGCGCGAAGGTCCGCACGTCCATCGCGCGCAGCACCGCGAGACGATCGTCGGAGGTCAGCCGGTAGTGCACCGGCCATCTCATGCCGTAGTGCTCGGCGGCCTGGTCGAAGAAGGCCCACACCTTGGTCATCACCTGGTCGGGCAGGAAGTGCACATGCAAGTCGATCAGCCCGTCCAGGCCCAGCGCGGCCGTCCAGGTGGCGACATCGGCGTCATCGACGGGTGGCGCGGCCAGCGGATCGCGGCTCACCCCGTACCGACTCACCCTGTACCCACTCACCCCATGCCCTTGACCCGCCGTCCCATGGCGCGCTGCACCTCGCGATCGGCGTCGCGCTTGGCCAGGTCGGCTCGCTTGTCATAAGACCGTTTGCCGCGGGCCAGCGCGATCTCCACCTTCACCTTGCCATCGGAGAAGTACATCGACAGCGGCACCAGCGACAGCCCGCCCTCCCTGGTCTTGCCGATCAGCCGGAGGATCTCCTTGCGGTGCAGCAGCAACTTGCGGGTCCGCCGGGGCTCGTGGTTGGTCCAGCTACCTTGGCCGTATTCCGGAATGTGCACGCCGCGCAGCCACACCTCCCCATCCTCGACGCTGGCGTAGGCGTCGGCCAGCGAGGCGCGTCCGGCCCGCAGCGACTTGACCTCCGTGCCGGTGAGCACGATGCCCGCCTCGTAGGTGTCCATGATCGCGTAGTTGTGCCGGGCCCGCCGGTTCGACACGATCACCTTGCGACCGCGCTCCTTGGTCATGGCTCCCTTCGGGAGCCTTGTGAGTGCGTAACAGTGTCATGACACTGTTACGCAC
>JBOHHF010000249.1:0-7376 GCA_050700495.1 Pseudonocardiaceae bacterium | reverse complement strand
ACTCTGGAGGTACCCCACTGGTCGTCGCCGGTCCCTCGCCGGCCGAGCAGCCAGTGGCGCCGGTGGAACCACCGACGCCACTGGCCTTGGTCCGGGTCAAGAACTTGGCGGTCTATGACCCTTCCGGGCGGGGCCGCCCGGATCATCAAAAAGATGTCGGCAAGCTCCTCGACGGTAACCCCAACACCGGCTGGTCAACCGATTCCTATCGCCAGCAGTTTCCCGTCTACAAAAAGGGGCTCGGCGTCATGCTGAGCTTCGAGCGGTCCGTCGCGGCAGCCTCGGTGACCGTGATATCTCCGAGCCCGGGCACCGTGCTCGAGATACGCACCGCAGCGTCACCGACTGCGGAGTTGGCCGAGACCACTCTGGTCGGCACCGCCACCCTCGGTGGTGGCAGCACCCTGATCCCACTGCGGTCCGTACCAGCGACGCGATACCTGCTGGTGTGGATCACTGAACTGGCCGGCGGGGGGAACCGCAACCAGTCCAAGCTCAGCGAGGTCGGGGTCCAGATCCGGGCCACCTGACCACCCCCGGTGTGTCGGGCCCTTGTGCCCGGTGTGTCGGGCCCCTGTGCCCGGTGTGTCGGGCCCCTGTGCACGGTGTGTCCGCCGCTCGTGCACGGCCTCAGCGCCGGAGGCGGCATTATACCGCCGTGAGCTCAGATGCCGATCTGATCGCCGCACACGTTGCGGGGGATCCACTCGCCTTCACCGAGCTCGTGCGTCGGCACCGAGACCGGATGTGGGCCATCGCGCTGCGGACTCTGGGTGATCCGGATGAGGCCGCCGACGCCGTGCAGGACGCGTTCATCTCGGCGTTCCGCTGCGCCGCCGGATTTCGCGGCCAAGCCCAGGTAACCACCTGGTTGCACCGCATCGTCGTCAACGCCTGCCTGGACCGGATCCGCCGCAACCGAGCTCGCCCCACCTTCCCGCTACCTGACACGGGCCCGGGCGAGCCGGCGTTGACACTGGACGTGATGGCAGACCGCGAGTCTCGACTGGCAGTCGACGACGCGCTGACATCACTGCCCGTCGAGCAACGTGCCGCCATCGTGTTGGTCGACGTCGAGGGATACTCGGTGGCCGAGACCGCCCAGCTGTTGGGGGTGGCCGAGGGAACGGTCAAGAGCCGCTGCGCGCGCGGACGTGCCCGGCTGGCGGTACTCCTCGGACATCTACGGAACCCCGATGCGAATGCAAACGTCTCATCTGGTGCCGTAGCGGTACGCCCACATCGAGGGGAGGGACGATGACCGGTACCGGAAGTCCGGCATGCCCCGGCGACCCACCAGAACGGTCGACCGCGCGGGCGCCGGAGTGGTCGCTAGAGCTGCTCGCTGACCTGCATGCAGGCGTGCTCACTGACCGCGCGGCTGCGCGGTTGCGACCTCGGGTAGCCGCGGATCCACAAGCCAGCACCGTGTTCATGGCCCTGGATGCCACGGTGGCCGACCTGGCGACCCTGCAGACACGGTGCCCGGCCCGGATGCCCGACGCCGTGGCGCAGCGCCTCGACGCCGCGCTGGCAACCGAGGCGCTGGCAACCGAGGCGCTGGCAACCGGAGCCCTGGAGCCCGACCGTCATTACCCTTATTCAGCTGCCGCAACACGGTTCGGGTACCGCCGCGCCGCACGGCGTGAGCTGGTAATCAAGTCGATAGGGTGGCGCCGTCGTCGTGCCGGCTGGATCGGCGCCGGTGTGCTGGCAGCCGCCGTGATGGTGGCGACGATGGCCGGGGTGATGACGAGCGTGCTAACCGGAGGCGCACCCCGTGCCGGTGACGCTCTCGGTGCCGCGGCAGTCTCACCACCAGCGCCGCTGGCGTTGTCCGGCGACGACGTCGGTGGCGCGCTGAATCAAGTGCTGGGAGCCCGCGACTACGGTCCGCTGTCCCGGCCGGAAGCGCTGCGGCGCTGCCTGGACGCCCACGACGTACCGGTACGCGACAAGCCGTTAGGCGGCCGCGAGGTCACCCTCGACGGTCGGCCCGGCGTGATCCTCGTACTGCCCACCACCCGGGTCGATGAGTTCCGGCTACTCGTGGTGGGTCCGGCCTGTGGCCCAGCCAACCCGGCCCGGATAGCCGACGGCGTGGCCGGCCGCCGCTGACGTCGGCGGCGGCTGACGTCGGCGGCGGCTGCGGTTTCCTCCCAGCACGCGACGCGGAACGGCAGGACAGAAGCGACGATCACGTCCCACCAGTACTCTTCGGGTACCCTCTTGTGTAGGACTTCGCTTGTACCTACATCGGAGGTGACCGGGTGGAGACCGTAGGCGTGCGTGACCTCGCCAACCGGGCGTCGGCCGTGCTCGACGAGCTGGAGCAGGGTGGGCAGCCCGTCATCGTCACGCGACGCGGGCGCCCGGTCGCGGTGCTCTCCGCGATCGACGCCGAGGAGTTCTATGACTACGTGCTTGCCCACTCCCCGGAGTTCGCGGCCGGCCGCAAGGCCGCCGAGGAGCGCTTCGCCCGCAGCGAGTTCGGGGAGCCGCTCGATGACGTGATCGCCGACCTGGACGCCGAGGACAACCCGAGCTCAGGCAGTGCCTGAGGTCCGGATCGAACGGGCAGCCAAGAAGGACCTGAAGCGGATCGGCCCTGGCCCCGAGCGCAATCGCATCGTCGCCGGTCTGCGTCGGCTCGCCGAGGACGCGCCCAACCTCGACATCAAGGCCATTGCTGGGGCGGCGACCGGCTGGTTTCGGATGCGTATCGGCGAGTACCGGATCTGCTACTACCGAGCCCGCTACGACGGACCAGACGGCCCAGTCACGATCTACGCAGTCGAGCGGATTGTGCCTCGCGGTGCGTTCGACGCCGCGGCCGTGTCACTGCCTCAGCAACGCTGATCCCCTTTTCGGCCCAGATGCGCCTGTGCGTCATCGTGTTGGTTGCCCCGTGCCGCGCACTGCGCCGACGCTAGATGCATCATGCCGAGCATCTCCGCGGGCAGGGTGTCCTCGCTGCGCCGGCGAGCAGATGGCCCTAGCTCGTCTTGAGTTCGGGAACCAGGGGGCTCGGCACAGGGCAAGGTCTACGGGGCAGGACTCAGTGAGCGGCCCAGCAGGCAAGGCCCCGACGTTGGTGGCTGTTGAGAGCACCGCCTACCCAGGTTGGCGGTACGTGGACAGCGGCCAACGGGGGCGGGAACATCGGTCCGTAGGATCGAGTTGTGTCTAACGTGCACGAACAGATCCGGGACGTCATCATCATCGGCTCCGGCCCGGCTGGCTACACAGCCGCGCTCTACACCGCGCGAGCCCAGCTGGAGCCACTCGTCTTCGAAGGAAGCCAGTACGGCGGCGCCCTGATGACCACGACCGACGTGGAGAACTATCCGGGGTTCCGCGACGGGATCATGGGCCCGGACCTGATGGAGCAGTTCCGAGCCCAGGCCGAGCGCTTCGGTGCCGAGCTGCAGGCCAGAGACGTCACGTCGGTCGAGTTGACCGGTGATGTCAAGAAGGTCATGGTCGACGGGACCATCCACCTCGCCCGCTCGGTCATCCTCGCGATGGGCGCGCAACCCCGTTACCTGGGTGTTCCCGGCGAGCAGGAGCTGCTCGGCCGCGGAGTCAGTTCCTGCGCCACCTGCGACGGCTTCTTTTTCCGTGACCAGGACATCGCCGTCATCGGGGGCGGGGACTCGGCGATGGAGGAAGCCACCTTCCTCACCCGGTTCGCGCGGTCGGTGACCGTGGTGCACCGGCGTGACGAGTTCCGCGCCTCGAAAATCATGCTCGAGCGCGCCCGGAACAACGAGAAGATCCACTGGCGCACCGGCGTGACCGTCGACAAGGTGCTGGGTGACAGTGGTGTCACCGGACTGCAGCTCTCGGACGGCTCGACACTCGAGGCAACCGGGATGTTCGTGGCGGTCGGCCACGACCCGCGCAGCGAGCTGGTCCGTGGCCAGGTGGACACCAACGCACAGGGTTACGTGCTGGTCGACGCGCCGAGCACAGCCACCAACGTGGACGGCGTGTTCGCCTCAGGAGACCTGGTGGACCACACCTACCGGCAGGCCGTCACCGCCGCGGGCACCGGCTGCGCGGCCGCGATCGACGCCGAGCGCTGGCTCGCCGAGCACGCCGCAGCTCCGAGCGCCCAGCGGGCCGCCGAGTTCGTCGGTGGCGGCTACGGCACCCAATCCTGATCACCAGACTTTCGACCCCGACAGGAGACGCTATGGCAGCCAAGTCGACCGTGATAGTGACCGACAAGTCGTTCGCCGACGACGTGCTCGGCAGCGACAAGCCGGTGCTGGTGGACTTCTGGGCGACCTGGTGCGGGCCGTGCAAGCAGGTGGCGCCGGTGCTCGAGGAGATCGCCTCGGAGCACCGGGACAAGATCACCGTAGCGAAGATGGACATCGACGCGAACCCCAGCACGCCGCGGGACTACCAGATCATGTCGATCCCCACCATGATCCTTTTCTCCAAAGGCGAGAAGGTCAAGCAGATAGTCGGTGCCAAGCCCAAGGCTGCGCTGCTGGAAGATCTGGCCGACTACATCTGATCCGTCTCGGTTCTCGAGATCCTGCTCCCGAATCTCGAACTCCCGCAAGCAACCCATGGCTGCCGGGTCACGTCCTGTGCTGGGACGGCCGGTTCGCGCATCGGTCGGACCGGCTAGCCCCGCGCCGAACCGCGCGGATCGGCCCGGGGCACAATGAGGGCGCACAAGCGCAAGAGTCACAGGTTCCCGCGCCCGACGCTCTCCAGGAGCCCGATCTGAAGTGAGGGGTGCATGCAGCTGCTGCGCCGCGGCAACGCCGGACCGGTGATCGCGGAGGTGCGGGCGATGTTGAGCTCGCAGGGGCTGCTCCCACCTCAGAACCTCCCACCTCAGAACACAGATACGGACGTTTTCGACATCACCCTGGAGCATGCTGTTCGGACCTTCCAACAGCGCCGTGGGCTGATCACCGACGGGGTCGTGGGGGGTGCCACTTATCAGGCGCTGTGCGACGCACGTCTGGAGTTCGGGTGCCGGATGCTCAGCTACACCGTCACGCGCCCGATGCGCGGGGACGACGTCTTCACGCTGCAGGAACGGTTACTGGAGCTGGGCTATGACGTCGGCCGCGCCGACGGAACCTTCGGCCTGCAGACCGAGACGGCGCTGCGCAGCTTCCAGCGCGACTACGGCCTGCTGGTGGACGGGATGTGCGGGCCCGGCACCTTGCGGGCACTGCGCCAGCTGCAGCCCAAGGTTCGCGGTGGCCGGCCGGTATTGCTCCGTGAGCAGGAGCGGGTCCGCCGGGCTGGCCCTGCGCTGCGCGGCAAGCGGATCGTCATCGACCCCTGCCACGGCGGACCCGACCCGGGCACCGTGGTGGACGGCGCCACCGAGGCGGACCTGATGTGGGACCTGGCCCGGCGGCTGCAGGCTCGGATGGCCGCCACCGGGATGGAGACGCTGCTGTCCCGCGGCCCCGACGACAGCCCCAGCGAGGCCGACCGGGCCGTGTTCGCCAACACGGCGGGCGCCGACCTGGTGCTGTCCCTGCACACCGACGGCCACCCTTCGATGCTGGCCCATGGCTTGGCGACGTTTCACTTCGGGACCGGCAACGGCACGAGCTCCACGGTGGGTGAGGCTCTGGCCGAGTTCCTGCAACGCGAGCTGGCCGCCCGCACCGGGATGCTCGACTGCGGCATCCACCCCAAGACCTGGGAACTGCTGCGGATGACCCAGATGCCCGCGGTCCGCGTCGAGCTGGGGTACCTGACCAACCCCGACGACTGTCGAAAGCTGCTGGATCCGGCATTTCGGGACGTGGTCGCCGAGGGGGTGCTGGTCGCGGTCAAGCGGCTCTACCTGCTGGGTGAGAACGATCAGCCCACCGGCACGTTCACCTTCGCAGACCTGCTGCGCCGCGAGCCGGCCCGCGCGGAGTAACGCAGCTTCAACGGCGGTCGCTGCGCGGTCGGAACTGCTGCATCACTCGGGTGATCTGGCGTCAGCAGTGGCCGGACCTTCGCCTGAGCCCTCGATGGATCTCAACTAAGCCTTGCCATCGCTACAGTTACGATATATCGTTGATATGTCATAAACGATCACGATAGGAGAAGTGACATGCATGCAATCCATCACTACCCAGGTTGGGGCAGAGAGCCCCACGAGGGCGATGAGCATCCGCGCCGGACCCACCATCACGGCGGACGCCGCGGCGGCCCGTTCGGCCCCGACGCGTTCAGGCCCGGCTTGCGTCGCGACGGATGGGGCGGGCGCGGTGCCCGGCGGTCGCGCGGCGACGTACGCACCGCGGTGCTGGCCCTGCTAGCCGAGCAGCCGATGCACGGCTACCAGATCATCCAGGAGATCGGCGAGCGCTCCGGCGGTTCCTGGCGGGCGAGTCCCGGCTCGGTATATCCGACGGTCTCGCAGCTGGCCGACGAGGGACTGGTGCGCACAGAGAAGGCCGACGGCCGGTCCGTGGTGCACCTGACCGAGGAGGGCCGCCGCCACACCGAGCAGCACCGCGAGGTGCTCGACGCGGTATGGAGCACCGTCGATGCCGACGCCGAGGACGGGCTCGATGGCCTGCGCGCCGCCGGCCGTGGGCTCGCGGGCGCCGTCAGCCAGATCGCCGAGGTCGGCACTCCGATCCAGGTCGCCCAGGCGGTGCGCTTACTCGACGAAGCTCGCCGCAGTCTCTACCTGCTGCTCGCCGGCGACGCCCCGGACGGCCCGCAGGAGCCGACGCCGGAGTCGTAACGGGCACGGCCCGGGCCCGCTGTCGGGCTCTTGGTATGCCTCACCGCGGCCACCTCGACCATCTGCGCTCACCAGCTGCGCGCCTGTCGGTGACGCACATCCTGGGCGTCACTTGATGTCACCGAAGTCGGCTTGGCTGGTGGTTCGAGACAGCTCGCTTGTTGCGCTCCACACTGCCGTGCCATACCCAGGGGGCTTGAGCTCACCATGACACTGGACCAGCTGCCCTTTCAGGCGGTATCCACTGGCAAGCTGCGACGCTCCGCGAATCCGCTGCGAATCCATCTCTGCGGAGAACCTGCGCGACGTGGGGCGGTTGGTCCAGGGGTTGGTGCAGGCCGCCGGGTGGTGCGCACATTCCGGCCTGACGTGGTGCTGTCCACCGGCGGATATGTGGCGGTCCCGGTTGGACTGGCCACCAGGGCGGCCGGGGCTCCGCTGCTGGTGCACGAACAGACCACCAAACTGGGTCTGGCGAATCGGCCGTCCCCGCCGCACGGGGCCGCTACCGCTAGGGGCGACACCGTTGACCTCTGGTCACGCAAGGTTTCTATCTCGGCGCAAGTTGGCTGGAATGCTGCGCCATGTGGGTTTATGGTCGCCCGCGGGAGGTCATCATGCGTGATCTGGAACCTACGGTGCG
>JBOHHF010000248.1:0-2714 GCA_050700495.1 Pseudonocardiaceae bacterium | reverse complement strand
CTTCGAGGTGGAGTCCATCGACCGGATGTACCTCAACGTAGGCCAGCCGCGGTTGGCTTACGGCGGTGGGGTCTCGGGGTTCTTCGTCGGCCACCGTGGTCACCACTATGCGTCCACGGCGTTGATGGACCCGATGACCAAGGAGTTCGTCGCAGATATCCACGGCTTCGTCGCCTCGCGTGGCGTGGAGCTGGTCGGTTTCAGCAAGGGGCAGTGTAAGGACGATCTCACTGCGCAGTTCCTGGCCACGTTCACCGAGCCAGAGGGGGTGCTGTTGGTAGGCCGGGCACAGGAGAAGGCGGGGGTGTGGCGCACCCAGCGCCGCTACAACCCGGTGACCGGGGGCAGCTATGCCTGGCTGGTGCGTGCCTCGGCGTTCATCAACTTCTTCTACTTCTCTTGCGTGGACGCCGACTTCGGCCCGTTTTTCATCAAGTTCAGCATCTACTTCCCCTATACCGCCAAGCTGTGTATCAACGGCAACGAGTGGGCGAAACGCCAGGCAGCCCAAAAGGGGATCGGCTTTCAGCCGCTGGACAACGGGTTCTACTCCTGCGATGACGTGCCGGCGTTGCAGGCGATCTGTGACCGCTTCGGACCGGAACACAGTGAGGCGCTGCTGCGCAAGTGGCTGGCGATCCTGCCCAACCCATTCACGCCCGAGGATGAGGCGGCCGGCTACCGGTATGAGCTGTCGATCCTGCAGGCCGAGTTCTCCTTGACCCAGAGGCTCGATCGCCCGGTCTCGGGACGGATCTTTTTCGAGCAGGTCCTGCACGACAACCTCGACATCGGCCGTCCCGACCAGGTCAGCCTGGTCTTCGACCGCCGCATCATCGGCAAAGGCCGGCACCCGACCCCGGGCCGGTTCCGCACCCGGGTCATCACCGAGGGCGTCACCCCGTCCCTGCACGTCGACTACAAGAACGCCAAAATCAAGCAATACCACAAGGAAGGCAGGGCGCTGCGGACCGAGACCACCATTAGCCCTGAGTATTCACCGCGATCTTCGATGAGGGCGTGTCTTGGCAGAGAAAAGTGCTCCTGTCCTGGGAAAATGAGGGTGTCGAAGCCTATTTAGCCCGTGGATCAAGGAGCACTTTTCCGGTGTGTGAGCTTACCTCATGGTCGAAGGACCTGACCGTGGAAATCGCCGGCCACGACGTGATCAATCACGCCGGTGCGGCGGCGTTGCGGATCATCGCCGATCGGTCCGGCCTGACGAGCAATTTGTCGCGGGCGCTGGCTCGCCGGGATTTCGTGCCGGTGCATGATCGGGGCCGGGTGCTGGCGGATGCGGCGGTGCTGATCGCTGATGGCGGCCGGGTGCTCTCGGACTTGGCCACGTTGCGGGACCAGGCGCAGCTGTTCGGGCCGGTGGCCTCGGATTCGACGCTGTGGCCCACCTTGGATGAGATCGACGAGGCGCAGCGACGCAAGATCGCTCGGGCGCGGGCCGCGACCCGAGAGCATGTGTGGTCACTGATCGCCCAGCGGCATGGCCGGATTCCGCCCTCGCGGGTGGCGGATCGCGATCTGGGTACCACCATCGTGATCCGCATCGATGCCTCGCTGGTGAGCGCGCACTCCGAGAAGGAGCTCGCGGCGGGCACCTTCCAGGGCACCTTCGGGCACCACCCGCTGAAAGCCTAGTGCGACAACACCGGTGAGTCACTGGCGGTGCTGCTGCGCAAGGGCAGTGCGGGGTCCAACACCACCGCCGACCACATCACAGTGCTCACCGAGGCCATCGCCGGGCTCCCGGCCCGCTACCGCCGGGACCTGCTGATCACCGTGGATGGTGCCGGTGGCTCCCACGGCTTGGTGGACCACATCACCACACTCAACGCCTCATCGTGGCGGCGGGCGCACTACTCCATCGGCTGGGAGCTAGGCGCCCGGGAACGAGCCGCCATCACCCAGGTCCCCGGATCCGCTTGGGGCATCGTCCTGGACACCAAGGGCCAACCCCGCGACCCCGGCGAGGCCGCTGTCGGGGAACTCACCACCCTGCTGCGCCACGGACCCGGCGGTGACCAGCTGGCGGGCTGGCCCGCCGATACGCGCATCATCGCCCGCCGCGACAAACCCCACCCCGGCGCCCAACTGTCCCTGTTCGAAGAGGCCGACCGATGGCGCTACCAGCTCGTGGCCACCAACACACCCCGCGGCCACCCCCAGTTCCTCCAAGCCCGCCACCGCCCCCACGCCCGCGTGGAGGACAACATCCGCACCGGCAAGCAAACCGGCCTGGGCCATCTCCCCTCCCCCTCGATCGAGATCAACCGCGCCTGGTGCCTCGCCGCAGGCATCGCCTGCGACCTGCTGTGCTGGCTACGCCTACTCTGCCTGGACGGACCTCTCGCCCGGGCCGAACCCAAGACCCTGCGCTACCGCCTGCTGCACACCGCCGCCCGCATCGTCCACGGCCAACGCAAACACAAGATCCGTATCCCCGAGACCTGGCCCTGGGCCCAGGAACTCGCCGACTGCCTACGCGCCGCGCTCGCCCTGCCCCCACCGACCCGATGTCGATCAACCACGTCCCTGACCCCTACCAACAAACCATCCGGAACTGTGGAATCCGGCGCCCACCCGAGGCGGCAACCGGGCCCTAAACCTGACCGTACCCTGACAACAACATCAACAAGCAGGTTGAAGATCAACAACCGAGGACCGGCAAGACACCCTGCAATCCCCGTGAATGATCAAGG
>JBOHHF010000247.1:0-1496 GCA_050700495.1 Pseudonocardiaceae bacterium | reverse complement strand
GCCCTCGACCGCTTCGGTGAGCTGGCTCTGAAACGACAGGCGACGCATCTCGCCGTCGGTGACCACCGTGAGGCCGGCGCCCTCCTGCAGGCGGATCGCCGCGGCGACCGCCGCGTCCTCGGCCCGCTTGAACTCGGGCGGACCGATCTCACCGCGCTCCAGGCGCTTTCGCGCCGCGAGTAGCTCGCGTGGCCGCAGCAGGCTGCCGACGACGTCAGCGCGCGCCGCGATCACGGCACCAACCTACGCGTCGCTGCTGAAGGCGCGACCAGCTGACGCGGACCTGCTACTCGCGTGCCCCGGTCGCTGCTGCGATCATGTCCGTGAGGAGGTCCAGGTGGACGATCCGGTTCGGGACGCGACGCCGTCGCTGGGGGAGCTGCGGATGCGGCGCGAGGCGATACTGCAGCTAGCGCGCCGCCACGGAGCCCGCGAGGTGCGGGTATTCGGGTCGGTCGCTCGCGGGGATGCAGGCGAAGGCAGCGACATCGACTTCCTGGTGGAGATGGAGGCGGGCCGGAGCTTGTTCGACCTCGGTGGGCTCCTGATGGATCTGCAGGATCTCCTCGGTGGCTCGGTGGACGTCGTGACCCCCGCGAGTCTGCGCGAGCGAGTGCGCGCGCGGGTACTGCGGGAAGCGGTGCCGCTGTGAGGTCAGACCCTGATCGGGTGCAGGACATCCTCGAGGCCATCGAGCGAGTCGAGCGGCATACAGGGGGAGGGCGTGCGGCGTTCGACACCGATGAGTTGATCCAGGTCTGGGTGGTCCGGCACCTGCAGATCATCGGCGAAGCTGCCAGCCGCCTCTCCGACGACGCGCGCAGCCGGCAACCGGACATTCCGTGGCGAAAGATCATCGGTATGCGCCATGTACTGGTGCACGGCTACTTCGACGTCGATCTCGATCTGGTCTGGTCCGTCGTCGAGCACGAGCTGGCGGCACTGCGCAGCGCGATCGCCGTCATGGGCGACCGGCCCGGCCCCGACAGCGTGTACCCGGGGCTCGAGGAGAATCCACGCGGCCGTTAGCCTGACGGTGATCTTGGTGACTGGGTCTGGCGTCGTTGCTGCAGAACATCGACCCGGCGGTCGAGGAGGAGAAGACGCGCTCAGATCGGTAGGTGATCCCGGAGGGCGCAGCGCCTCGGTGAGGCCGCGATCACGGCTTGTCCTTAACGCAGCTCAAGTCCCACATCACAGCTCAAGTCTCCTGGAGAGCATCGTGCCGCAGGATGCAGTGCGTGATCATCTGAAGGTAGGTCGAGTTGCTGCCGACGCCGGCAACATTCAGGCGGTCATGGCCGAGGGGAAGAACGCCCGACGTCACAGGCCGAGATACCGAGTGACAGCGTGCTCGACTTCGGCGAGTTCGTCGTGTTCGAGGTAGTGCACCGGGTCACCGATGAGGTAGTCCGTGTCAATGCTGCGGATTTGGTCGACGAGGACCCTGGTCTGCTGTCCGTTGATCTGCATTGAGGGGCGGAAGACGGCGGGCT
>JBOHHF010000246.1:0-24870 GCA_050700495.1 Pseudonocardiaceae bacterium | reverse complement strand
CCTAGGCGCGGCAAATTAGCATCCCGGCGTGTCGCTCCGGAAGTCGAACAGGTGTTCGCCTAGCATGTTGTCCACAGTCGGAGCCCTATCCACAGACCCGGCGTGTGTCGTCGCGAAGTGTCAGCCCTACCGCTTAGCGTCGGCACCGACCCCGAAGAACCGACCAGCGAGGTGGACCGTCAGATGGCATCAGCACCGGACCGGGAGAAGGCGCTTGAGATCGCCTTAGGTCAGATCGACAAGCAGTACGGCAAGGGATCGGTGATGCGACTCGGCGAGGAGGGCCGGGCGCCCGTCGAGGTGATCCCCACCGGTTCTATCGCGTTGGACGTGGCTCTGGGCATCGGCGGCCTGCCTCGCGGCCGAGTGATCGAGGTGTACGGCCCGGAGTCCTCTGGAAAAACGACGGTTGCGCTGCACGCAGTGGCCAACGCCCAGCGGGCTGGCGGGATCGCCGCGTTCATCGACGCCGAGCATGCGTTGGATCCCGACTACGCGAAGGCGCTCGGGGTGGACACCGACGCACTGCTGGTCTCCCAGCCCGACACCGGGGAGCAGGCGCTGGAGATCACGGACATGCTGATCCGCTCCGGCGCCCTAGATGTCGTCGTCATCGACTCGGTGGCTGCCCTGGTGCCGCGGGCGGAGATCGAGGGTGAGATGGGTGACTCGCACGTCGGCCTGCAGGCCCGGCTGATGAGCCAGGCACTGCGAAAGATCACCGGTGCGCTGAGCAACTCGGGCACCACCGCGATCTTCATCAACCAGCTGCGGGAGAAGATAGGGGTCTTCTTCGGCTCCCCGGAGACCACCACGGGTGGCAAGGCGCTGAAGTTCTACGCCTCGGTGCGGCTGGACATCCGCCGGATCGAGACGCTCAAGGACGGCGGGGATGCGGTCGGCAACCGGACCCGCGTCAAGGTGGTGAAGAACAAATGCGCACCGCCATTCAAACAAGCGGAGTTCGACATTCTTTATGGTCACGGGATCAGCAAGGAGGGTTCTCTGATCGATCTGGGCGTGGAGCAGGGAGTCGTCCGCAAGTCGGGTGCCTGGTACACCTACGAGGGTGACCAGCTCGGCCAGGGCAAGGAGAACGCGCGTAAGTTCCTCGGCGACAATCCCGACGTCGCGACCGAAATCGAGAAACGGATCAAGGACAAGCTCGGCATCGGGGCGAAGTTGGACGCCGACCAGACCGTGCCGGCCCCGGTGGACTTCTGATGCTTTCGACTCTTACCGATGCACTAGGAGCTGCGATGGTCGCACGCGGCCCTGGCCTGTCCGGCGCATCCGCCCGGGAGGACTTCCCGGAGACCACCATGGGGCCGGCAGCGGAGGCGCAGGGAATCTGCCTGCGGTTGCTCACGGCGCGGCCGCGCAGCCGAGCGGAGTTGGCCGATGCCTTGCGAAGGCGTGGGATTTCCGAAGAGGTCGGCGAACCGGTGCTCGACCGACTGGGTGAGGTTGGTCTGGTGAATGACGCCGTCTTCGCCGAGTCGGTGGTGCACTCGGGGCATCGCCACCGCGGCCTGGGTAAGTGGGCGTTGAGCACCGAGCTTCGTCGCAGGGGAGTGCCGGATGAGATCGTGAACGAGGCAGTGTCGACTGTACGGGCTGAGGACGAGGAGCAGCGGGCCCGTGAACTGGTCCGGCGCAAGTTACGCAGCAGCACGGCACGTGATCCAGGCACCCTGGCGCGCAGATTGGTTGGGATGCTGGCTCGCAAGGGCTACTCCGAAGGGCTGGCACTGCGTGTGGTATGCGACGAGCTCGGTCCAGGCAACTGGCCCGCTGAGGTCGAGCCGTGTCCTGACTGACCCCTGGATGGTTCGCCGGTGGCGATGAGCTCGACTCCGACAGGAAGGCCGTCTTGAGCGTGCGCGCCGCTCAACAGTTGCAACAGGACGAACCGAAACTCCACAGCAGCTCGGGTTGGGTGAACGTCGGTGCGGTGGGCAAGCGCGATTGTCCGAACTGGAATGGGGGGCACGAACGGCACACCACGAAGTTTCGGACGACCCGGGAGAACCATGCTGGGGACCACTGCGATCCCGAGCCCGGCCTCGACGAAGCTGAGCACCGCATCCATCTCGCCACCCTCAATGGCGAAGCGCGGCTGGAATCCGGCTCGCTGGCAGGCCGTGAGCGTCATCGATCTGAGGTCGTAGCCTTCCCGGAACATGACCAACGGCCGGTCCCGGAGATCCTCAATGCGGAACGAGTCGAGGTCAAGATCCATGCTGCGCGGCACTGTAACGGTGAGCTGTTCGCGCAGGATCGGGACGGTGTCCAGGGTTGGATCTCGTCGGTGCAACGGTGAGGTGAGCACTGCCAGGTCGATGGCGCCTTCGGCGAGCTGTCGCACCAAGTCTCGCGATCCGCTTTCGTCGATGATGAGTTGGATCCCCGGGTAGTGAGCGCGGAAGCAAGCGAGAGCGTCGGCCAGCAACCCAGTGCAGAGGCTGGGCGTGGCACCCAGCCGTAGCCGTCCCTGGCGGAGCTCGGCCAGCTCGTTCACTTGCAGGCGGGCTGTCTCAACATCGGCGAGGATCCGTTTGGCGTAGGGGACGAGCACTTCCCCAGCCGGTGTCAGGGTCACGTTGCCCCGGGCCCGGTGGAACAGCTCGCTGCCCAGCTCGCGCTCCAGGCATTGGATCTGTTTGCTCAGCGAGGGCTGGGAGACGTGGGTAAGTTCGGCCGCCCGGGTGAAGTGGCGGGTGCCGGCGACGGCGAGGAAGTACACCAGTTGCTGTAGCTGCACCCCGATAGCGTAGGGCTATCCAGATGAGCGTTACCATATCTTGGACCCGTTCCACAGGATTGGCCTACCGTCAGGCAACACCGCGCGACCGCCGGTCTGTTCCACCCGTGCGGATCGCGGGTACTGGCTGAACAGCCGACCACGCTGGCCTGTGCCACCGACCCGAATCGACGTCATGACCACCACATCACCATCTCCGCCATCTGACGCCGCACCGTCTGGTCGGACACCGTCTGGTCGGACACAGCTCGGCCGGGCTGAGATCTCCGCACGGACCCTGCGCACCGATCGCTGGTGGCTGTCACCCTTGGTGACCGCCACCGTGCTGGGTGCCTTCATCGTCTACACGACGGCCCGCCTGTTCATGCGGGACTACTACTGGGTCGGTGAATACAGTTATCTCACCCCGCTGTACTCGCCGTGCCTGAGCGACTCGTGCGCGCCAGGATCGTCGCATTTCGGCACCCCGCTGCCAGCGTTTCCGCTGGCGCTGCCGCTGCCGATCCTGATCTTCCCCGTCCTCGCCGGATTCCGGGCCAGCTGCTACTACTACCGCAAGGCTGGCTACCGGGCTTTCCTCCAGTCACCACCCGGGTGTGCGGTGTCCGAGCGGGCGAAGAAGTACACCGGGGAAACCCGCTTCCCGCTAGTTCTGCAGAACCTGCACCGATATTTCTTCTATCTGGCCAGCGCGCTGCTATTGATCAACACCTACGATACGGTGCTGGCATTCTTTCCCGCCGACGGTGGCTTGGGGGTGGGTCTGGGCTCACTGATCCTACTGGTCAACGTCACCATGCTGTGGCTGTACTCGCTGTCCTGTCACGCCTGCCGGCACATCTTCGGCGGCCGGCTCAAGCACTTCTCCAAGCATCCCGTGCAGTACTGGTTGTGGACGCAGCTGTCCAAGCTCAACGGCCGCCACATGCAGTTCGCCTGGGCGTCGTTGATCACGGTGATGCTCACGGACTTCTACATCATGGCCATCGCGGCGGGCTGGATCCCCGACCTGCGCCTGTTCAACTGACGAGGAATCGATACCCATGATCGAGATCGAGCGGCACGACTACGACGTCGTGGTGATCGGCGCCGGCGGCGCTGGGTTGCGCGCCGCGATCGAGGCCCGCGAGCTGGGCAAGCGCACCGCGATCATCTGCAAGTCCCTGTTCGGCAAGGCCCACACTGTGATGGCCGAGGGTGGTATCGCGGCGTCGATGGGCAACGTGAACCCACGGGACAGCTGGCAGGTCCATTTCTGCGACACCATACGTGGGGGCAAGTTTCTCAACAACTGGCGGATGGCCGAGCTGCACGCGAAGGAAGCGCCCCAGCGGGTATGGGAACTGGAGACCTACGGCGCGCTTTTCGACCGCACCCAGGACGGCAAGATCAGCCAGCGTAACTTCGGCGGACACGAGTACCCGCGGCTGGCGCACGTGGGCGATCGCACGGGTCTGGAGCTGATCCGCACGCTGCAGCAGAAGATTGTGTCACTGCAGCAAGAGGATTTCGCCCAGCACGGTGACTACGAGGCGACCCTCAAGGTTTTCGCCGAGTGCACGGTCACAGAACTGCTCAAGGACGGCGACACGGTGTCCGGGGCATTCGGCTACTGGCGCGAGACCGGCCGCTTCGTCCGGTTCGATGCGCCTGCGATAGTGCTGGCCACTGGTGGTATCGGCAAGTCCTTCAAGGTCACCAGCAATTCCTGGGAATACACCGGCGATGGACACGCGCTCGCCCTGCGTGCCGGCGCCGCACTGATCAACATGGAATTCGTCCAGTTCCATCCCACCGGGATGGTCTGGCCACCCAGCGTCAAGGGGATCCTGGTCACCGAATCGGTCCGGGGTGACGGCGGCGTGCTTCGCAACTCCGAGGGCAAGCGCTTCGTGTTCGACTATATCCCTGAGGTATTCAGGGACCAGTACGCGACCTCGGAGCAGGAGGCGGACCGCTGGTACGACGACCCGGACAACAACCGCAGGCCCCCTGAGCTGCTGCCTCGTGACGAGGTTGCGCGCGCTATCAACTCCGAGGTCAAGGCGGGCCGGGGTTCACCGCACGGTGGTGTGTTCCTCGACGTCTCGACCCGGATACCGGCCGTGGTCATCAAAAAGCGACTTCCCTCGATGTACCACCAATTCAAAGAACTGGCAGATGTCGACATCACGGCCGAGCCCATGGAAGTGGGTCCCACCTGCCACTACGTGATGGGCGGGGTGGAGGTCGACCCGGACACCGCGGCAGCCTCGGTACCAGGGCTCTTCGCGGCCGGTGAAGTCGCGGGCGGGATGCACGGCTCCAATCGGCTGGGCGGCAACTCACTGTCCGACCTGCTGGTGTTCGGTCGGCGGGCGGGCCTCGGGGCGGCGACCTACGTGGACTCCGTCGGAAGGTCCCGGCCGTCGATTCGCGATGCCGATGTCGACGCCGCAGCCCGGCGGGCCGTCGCTCCCTTCGGTACAGGAGCTCCCAGCGGGCGCGCCGAAAATCCGTACCTGGTGTTGCAGGATTTGCAACAGACCATGAACGACTGCGTCGGCATCATCCGCCGGGCCGACGAGATGGAGCTCGCCCTCAAGAAGCTCGACGAGCTGCGCCAACGAGCCCAGCGGGTCGTGGTGGAGGGCCACCGCCAGTTCAATCCCGGGTGGCACCTTGCGCTGGACCTACGCAACATGCTCGTGGTATGTGAATGCATCGCCCGGGCAGCGCTGCAACGTACCGAGAGCCGGGGCGGGCACACCCGAGACGACTACCCGCTGATGGACCCCGAATGGCGACACATAGTGCTGGTGTGCGCGCAGCATCCCAACGGCGCTCAACACCCCGACGAAGCTGAGCGCAGCGTTCTCATCGAACGCAAGGAGCAGGTCCCGATGCGCACAGACCTCATCGAGCTGTTCGAGCTTGACGAGCTGAAGAAGTACTTCACTGCCGAGGAGCTCCCGGAAGGGGCGGACTGACATGGGTTACCAGCAGCACTTCCGGGTGTGGCGGGGCGACGCCGGCGGCGGGGGTCTTACTGACTTCGACGCTGAGGTCAACGAGGGGGAAGTCGTCCTTGACGTGATCCACCGCCTGCAGGCCACCCAGGCTCCCGACCTCGCAGTGCGGTGGAACTGCAAGGCAGGCAAGTGCGGATCGTGCAGCGCCGAGATAAACGGCCGACCGCGCCTGCTGTGCATGACGCGGATGTCCACGTTGCCGCCACCGCAGCCGGTGACGGTGACCCCGATGCGGACCTTTCCGGTTATCCGCGATCTCGTCACCGACGTCTCGTACAACTACCGCAAAGCGCGTGAAGTTCGCGCGTTCATGCCACCGAAGAGTGCGCAGCCCGGCGAGTATCGGATGCACCAAGAGGACGTAGAGCGCTCGCAGGAGTTCCGCAAATGCATCGAGTGCTTCCTGTGCCAGAACACCTGTCATGTGATCCGCGACCACGAGGAGAACAAGGAGAGCTTCTCCGGGCCGCGCTTGCTCATGCGAATCGCTGAACTGGACATGCATCCACTCGACACCGCCGCCGAGGAGGGTGTGGATCGCAAGCGGGCCGCGCAGGACGAGCACGGCCTTGGATTCTGCAACATCACCAAGTGCTGCACTGAGGTCTGCCCGGAGCACATCAAGATCACGGACAATGCGCTGATCCCGATGAAGGAGCGGGTGGTCGACGTTCGCTTCGACCCGCTGGCCCGGTTGTTCCCCCGCAATCGGGGGTAGGTCAGCGAGGCACAGGGGGGGCCGGCACCGGAGTGCCGAGGTACTCGGCGTAAAGACGGGCCCAGGCGCCGTCGTCGATCGCGTGCCGCAGCACCGCAGTGACCCGCTCGCGGATCACTTGGTCGCCCGACGGCAAGCCGATGCCGTACTCGGTCGTCCCCAGCGGTTCACCGACCATTCGCAGCGTGCCGGGCGCCTTGGCCAGCATCGTCGCCACGACGGTCGGGTCGCCGGCGATCGCCTTGACCCGACCCCCGAGCAGGTTCACGCACGCAGCAAGGGTCGTCCGGGTCTGGAGCCCGACGCCACGCGCCGCCAGCGCCGCCGCGGTCGGCGAGTCCGCCAGCGTGCACACCTCTCCATCACCGAGCGAATTCAGGCTGGTGATCTGGCTGTTCGCGGGCACGGCCAGGTGCAGCGGGCGCACGAGGTAAGGGCCCGCGATATCCACCTGGCCGCGCCGTTGCGGTGTGATCTCATAGCCGCCGAGCACCAGATCTGCTTCGCCACGGGCGAGTGCCGCCTCACGGCTACCGGCGGTAAGAGGCTTGAAGCTGGTGGCGGCGGGATCCACCCCCAGATCTTGCGCAATAAGGTCGAGCAGGGCGATGTCGAAACCGGCGTAGTTGCCCGAACTTGGCGAGCGCTGCGCCAGTCCAGGCGCCTCCTGGATCGCCACGATGATCTTGCCGCGCCGGGTGATCCGGTCAACGGTCGGCGATCCGCTGCTCGACGGGAGTGGTGGGGCGACGGTGTCGAACGGGCTACCGGCCACCGGGGCGGGCTGGTCGCTGAACAGGTCGCTGACGCCGTCGACGACCTGATCCAGCGCCCACAGCACTGCGATCACGAGCATTACGACCAGTATCAGCAGGCAGCCGAGTCGGCGCGGTCGCGGCCGTCCACGTCGGCGCATGCCCCGCAGTGCCGACCGGGAACGGTTGTCGGGCGACGGCTTCTGCCCGACTGGCGGTTCCGGCGTGGCACCCTGGGGTTCAAGGTCAGCCATCGCCCACCGAACCCGCAGTCACCGGTTGCCTTCGCACCGCAACCACTCTAGGCGTTGAGGCCCACGGTCACCCCGCACACATCCGGGATCGGCAGCACCTGACCGGAGCCGTGATTGACCGGAAGGTGGGCGTGGAGGCTGGTCCTTACCGCATCAGTCCCCTGCTGCGCTGGTTCCAGCCAGCGCCCGTCCGCCCAGCGCTGGCTTCGCAAGTTTGGAGACCCGTTCGCCCGGATGGACACGATGAGTCAGCCGTCGTTCGGCCCATACGGCCAGCTTGCTGAGCAGGTAGTTGATCAGAACGAAGATGGCACCCACGGCCAGGTAGAGCTGCAGCGGGTTGCGTAATTCTTGAACAGCGATCGCCACGAACCGCACCGCCTCGACATACAGGATTACGAAACCGAGTGAGGTGTCTTTGAAGATCACCACGAGCTGGCTGATGAGCGCGGGCAGCATCACGCGAACAGCTTGCGGGAGCAGGATCAAGCTAAATGCCTGCCCACGGGTGAGCCCGACCGCTGCCGCGGCCTCGGCCTGGCCTCGAGGGAGAGAGGCCAGACCGGCCCGCACGATCTCGGCAATGATCACCGAGTTGTATGCGGTAAGACCGATCACCAGGTACCACAGCAGCGGCAAGCTCACTCCCAGCTCGGGCAGTATCCGGGCGGCGAAGAAGATCGCGATGACGACCGGTAGGCCCCGGAAGAACTCCATCGGCGCGACCACGGCCCAGCGCCCCCAGCGTGGCAAGCTGATTCTGGTCACGACCAACACCGTGCCCAGCAGCAGCGAGAACGCCATCGCCAGCACGGCTGCCTGGATGTTGTGCAGCAGCGCGAGCCCGAGGTTGGTCCACAGCGCGACAAAGAACGGGTTCGCCGGGTTGACTATCGGTCCCCACTTCTCCTCGGTGAGCTGGCCTTGTGCCGATAGCCGCAGCATCACGAGTACCACCAGCGCGGCCAGCGCCAAACCGACGACGATGCTGCCCGCCAGGATGCGCCGACGGGTGCGCGGGCCGGGGCTGTCGTAGAGCGTGGTGCTCACCGCACCACCGCCACCCTGCGCTCGATGGCGCCCAGCGCCACGCCCGCCGGAATCGTGATGATCAGGTAGCCGGCCGCCACACCGAGCAATACCGGGATGAGAGCAAGTCCCTGCGCCGAGGTCAGCCTGGCCTGCACACTGAACAGGTCCCCACCAACCCCGAACGCGCCGACAATTGCCGAATTCTTGACCATCGCGATGAACACGCTGCCGAGTGGCGGTACAACGCTGCGCAGCGCCTGCGGCAAGACGATATCTCGCAGCGACTGGGTAAAGGTCAGCCCCACTGCGCGAGCAGCCTCGATCTGCCCGGGTGACACCGCGTTGATTCCGCTGCGTACCGCCTCACAGACGAAGGCCGAGGTATAGATCACCAGGCCGGTGATGCCAAACCAGAAATAGGCGCCATTGATGCCGAGCTCAGGCAGGCCGAAGGCGCAAAAGAACAAAACGACGGTGAGCGGGCAGTTACGGAACACTGTCACCCAGGCCGTGCCCGTGGCACGCAGCGGCGGGAACGGAGAGACCCGGAACGTGGCGATCACGGTGCCGAGTATCAGCGATCCGATCGCCGCGTACAGGAAGATCTGCAAGGTTGTGAGAAGGCCGTCGCGGTATAACCCGATGTTGTCAACGATGATGTCCACTGGCGTCTAGCGGTCAGCTGCAGCTGTCGGATGTGGGCAGCTGTGGCGTCTGCTGTGCCACCCTACCAGCCGTCGTCTTCCAGGCGTCGGCGTACGCGCCCGACGTGGCCGCTTGGGTGAGCGTGTCGTTGATGAACGTGCAAAAGGCGACATCGCCCTTACGGATCCCGATGCCGTAGGGCTCCTGGGTGAAGGTATCACCCACCAGCTTGAAGTCGCCGTTGCTATTAGCCACAAACCCCAATAGGACGACGTTGTCCGTGGTCACCACGTCGATCTGGCCGGTGCGCAGTGCGTCGGCGCACTTGGAGTAGACGTCGAACACCGTCAACTGAGCGGGGTCGATGTAGGTCCGGATGGTCTCTGCCGGGGTCGAACCCTGCACCGAGCACACTCGGGCTCCGGCACCGCGTAGCGAGTCGACCCCGGTGATGGTGTTGTTGTCGGACTTGACCATGAGCGACTGCCCGGCAACGTAGTACGGGCCCGCGAAACTGACCTGCTGGCGGCGCTTGTCGTTGATCGTGTAGGTCGCCACCACCAGATCCACCTTGCCCTGCTTGATCAACTCCTCGCGTTGGGCCGAGGGTGACTCCACCCACTGCACCTTGTCCGGTGGGATCCCGAGCGCGCCTGCGATGATCCGGGCGACGTCGGTGTCAAAGCCGGTCAAGTTGCCGTCCAGGCCCCGTTGGCCGAACAGCGGCTGGTCGAACTTGGTACCGATCCGGATAGTGTTCGCCTCGGCGAGCGTGGCCATCGTGGTGCCGGGCTCGAAGCGGGCACCTTGGGCGGCCGGTGGCGCCGAGCTGCCGCCCCCTAGATCTTGCTGCTGCCCGCATGCTGTCGTCACCATGGCGAACGCGGCCAGGGCGACCCCTACTCTCAGCATCACTTTCCAGCGCATTCGTTACTCCTCACGTCACCGGAGGTGACACCTAGTAGAGACCCGGCGGTAAACCATCAATGTGTCAGGATCTTGCCGAGGAAATCCTTGGCGCGCACCGAGCGCGGTGCGGTGAAGAACTGATCGGGCGCCGCGTCCTCGACGATTTCTCCATCGGACATGAACACCACCCGGTGGGCGGCTCGGCGAGCGAAGCCCATCTCGTGGGTGATCACGAACATGGTCATCCCGTCGCGGGCCAGCGAGGTCATGACGTCAAGGACCTCCTGGACCATCTCGGGGTCCAGCGCGGAGGTCGGCTCGTCGAAGAGCATCACCTTGGGGCGCATGGCCAGCGCACGGGCGATCGCGGCCCGCTGCTGCTGGCCGCCGGACAGCTGCGCCGGGTACTTGTCAGCCTGGTCGCTGATTCCGACTCGCGTGAGCAGCTGCATCGCGGCCTCGTGCGCTTCCCGCTGGCTGCTCCGGCGCACCCGCACCGGAGCGAGCTCCACGTTCTGTGCGATGGTCTTGTGGGCGAAGAGGTTGAACTGCTGAAAGACCATGCCGACATCGGCCCGCTGCCGGGCCAGCGCCCGGCCCTCCTCGGGCAACGGTGACCCGTCCACCTGGATACTGCCCCCGTCGATCGGCTCCAGCCGGTTGATCGTGCGGCACAGTGTCGACTTGCCGGATCCGGAAGGACCGAGCACCACCACCACCTCGCCGCGGGCAACCTCCAGGTTGATGTCGCGCAGCACGTGCAGGGACCCGAAATGCTTGTTCACTCCGGCCATCCGGATCATCGGTGGCTCGGCTTTCGCGGGCGAACTCATGCGGGTCCTCCGGGTGGCCCAGAACGTAGGGGTCATCTCTACCTGACGGGATGTGACGGGGCGCCGAGAGATAGATTGCAACTCTGTCACAAACCGCTCAAGTGGGGGCATCCTACCCACTGTCGGTTACTGATGCGGTCTGATAGAGATCCAGCCTGGTGTTACCGCGGATAGACCGAGAGGGATGATTGGCCGATGACGGCGAGCACCGAGCAGCGCCCGCGCAGCTATCGCGTGCGCACCTACGGCTGCCAGATGAACGTGCACGACTCCGAACGGCTGGCTGGATTGCTCGAAGCCGCCGGATACGTCGCCGCTGGGCCGGACGACACCCCCGATGTGATCGTGCTCAACACCTGCGCGGTGCGGGAGAACGCCGATAACCGGCTCTACGGCAACCTCGGTCAGCTCCGCCCGGTCAAGCGCGAGCATCCTGGGATGCAGATCGCCGTCGGCGGCTGCCTGGCCCAGAAGGACCGTGGCGAGATTACCCGGCGGGCGCCGTGGGTCGACGTGGTGTTCGGCACCCACAACATCGGTGCGCTACCGGTGTTGCTGGAGCGGGCCAGGCACAACGACACTGCCCAGGTCGAGATCGCCGAGTCGCTGCAGGTGTTCCCCTCTGCGTTGCCCGCCAAGCGGGACTCGGCGCACTCGGCGTGGGTATCGATCTCGGTGGGATGCAACAACACCTGCACGTTCTGCATCGTGCCCGCGCTGCGCGGCAAGGAGGTCGATCGGCGTCCCGGCGAGGTGCTCGCGGAAGTCGAGGCCCTGGTGGCCGAGGGCGTGCTCGAGGTGACATTGCTGGGGCAGAACGTCAATGCCTACGGGGTCGGGTTCGGGGACCGGCGCGCATTCGGCGACCTGCTGCGCGCTTGCGGACGGATCGACGGCTTGGAGCGGGTGCGCTTCACGTCACCGCACCCACGGGACTTCACCTCCGATGTCATCGAGGCGATGACCGAGACACCGAATGTCTGTCATCAGCTGCACATGCCGCTGCAGTCCGGTTCGGACGCCGTGCTGCGGGCGATGCGCCGCTCTTACCGGGCGCAGCGTTACCTCGCGATCGTCGACGAGGTACGAGTCGCGATGCCCGATGCAGCGCTGTCGACCGACATTATCGTCGGTTTCCCTGGCGAGACTGAGGCCGACTTCCAGGCCACCCTGGAGGTGGTGCGCGCGGCGCGTTTCAGCCAAGCGTTCACCTTCCAATACTCACCTCGGCCAGGTACCCTGGCATCGGGTATGACTGGTCAAGTGCCCAAGACGATTGTCCAGGAACGTTACGAGCGGCTTGTCGCATTGCAGGAGGAGATTTCCTGGCAGCTCAACCGAAGCTTGGTTGGCAGCCAGGTGGAGGTGCTGGTCTCCGAGGGTGAGGGCCGCAAGGACGCGGTTACCCGGAGAATGAGCGGGCGGAGCCGGGACGGCCGGCTAGTGCACTTCGAGCCCGGCGAGCTCGAGGTCCGGCCGGGGGACATGGTGATCGCGGAGATCACCTATGGGGCCCCGCACCACTTGGTGTCCGACCTGCCGCTACAGGTGCACCGGCGGACCGTTGCGGGCGAGGCTTGGGCAGCCGGTCGACGCCCGACCACCCCGGGGGTGGTGCTCGGGTTGCCCTCGTTCGGCCACCCGAGATGACCGCCGACGCACTCCGCTGCACCGTTTCCGCCCCATGGGCTGGGACGACGAGATGACCGACGACCCGGACGGTATCGCCGAGCTGCGTGCCGAGATCGACGCGGTGGAACGCTCGGCGCTGCGCCGGGTAGACCCTGGTGCTCGCGCGGCAGTGATTGCAGGCGCGATCATGGTGCTGTTGCTGGCTATCACGCTGCCGTGGGTCGGGGACGCCAGCGGCTGGGATGTGCTACGCGGCACTGCTAACCCGCTTGACCGGGTCGGGCTGCTGCCGCAGCTGTTCGGCGCAGTCGCGCTGGGGTTGGGGGTCGGTCTATCCATGCTGGCGCTGGTCACCCGTCGCTGGGGCCTGGTCTGGGCCAGCGCACTGGGCTGTACCTACTGCGCGCTCGACGGGGTATGGGCAATCTGGTCTCGGCAGACCGTGTCCGGTCCTGGCCCGGGTATTGGGATGGTGTTGGCCGTCGTCGCTGTGATGGCGCTCGCCGCGCAGTGGTTTTGGCTCGTGCTGTCCCGCCGATAGCTGTGTCCGCCGGTAGCCGACCGGCCAGTTCACCGGCTGCTGACGGCCTGCTCAGCGGCGGCCAGCCATTCTCGCCACTGGTCAGCCTGGGCTTGTGCGGCGGTGGCGCGGCGGTCGTCCCCAGCGGCGCGAGCCTTCGCCGCCTGCGCCTCGAACTGCTCCACCCGCTCCCGGAACTGGGCCACCCGGGCCTGGACCTCAGGGTCGGTGTGTCGCCACTGCGCGTCGGCCGCCGAGCGGATCCGTTCCTCAACGGCGCGCAGCCGGCCTTCTAACTCCCTGATACGCTCCCGCGGGGCCTTGCCCACGGTCTCCCAGCGCTCCTGAATGCCTCGGAGCTGCGCGCGGGCTGCCTCAATGCTACCGGCCGGGTCGATCCGTTCTGCGGCGGCGATCAGTTCCTCCTTGCGCGCAACGTTGTGTTCGATCTCTGCGTCTCGCCCGGATAATGTGGCGCTGCGACGGCTGAAGAATCGTTCCTGGGCGGTGCGGAATCGCTGCCACAGGGCGTCATCGGCTTCCTTCGGGGCGCGCCCAGCCGCCTTCCACTCCGCCATCAGGTTTCGGAAGAGACTCGCGGTGTCGCCCCAGTCGGTGGATTCAGCCAGCTCCTCGGCCTGGTTGACCAGCTCCTCCTTGCGATTCCGCGCCCCGACACGCTGCCGGTCGAGCTCAGCGAAGTGGGCACCGCGGCGCCGCGCGAAAGCATCTCGTGCCTTGGAGAAGCGGCGCCACAACGCTTCGTCGATCTTTCGATCGACACCCTTGATCATCTTCCATTCGTCCAGAATGGTGCGCAGCCGGTCGCCGCTGGCCTTCCACTGGGTGGAGTCGGCGCCGATTCGCTCGGCTTCCTGCGCCAGCGCCTCTTTGCGGGCCGTTGCCTGTACCTTGACCTGCTCCCGGGCCGCTTTCGCGCCGGCCAGCGCCTCTTGGGCGTGCCGCTGTAGGTGATCCAGTAGGGCGTTCAACCCGACGAGATCGCCTACCACGGTCGGCTCGACAAGCTCGTCGCGCAACGTGCGGACCCGGGACAGCGCCTGCTTGGGATCCCCTAATCCGGAGGTCAGCCGGGACTCCAGCAGCTCAGCTTCGGTGAGCAGGTCATCAAATCGGCGGGCGAAGTGCGCTAGGCCCTCCTCCGCTGTCCCGGCTTGCCATGAGCCGACTACCCGCTCGCCCTCGGCGTTGTGGGAGTACACCGTCCCGTCGGCAGCTATCCGTCCCCAGCGTTGCGGATCCCGGCAGGCCCGCGAGACCGAGGGTCGGAGTCCGATTGCCGGCGGCCCGGTGTTGCTGCCCTCCGAGCTCAACGGCGGGGTGGCAATGCTGAGCTCGGTGGACGTGCCTTCGGTGTGGTTGTGCTCGGTCATGCCGGCCTTCCTCGACCTCGTGCCCGCCGCCGCGTCCTGCGGACGCCCGACTGCAGACTGTGCGCTTCGAACCCGGAAGTCGGCGAAACAACCGGCGACGGCCGCATTGAAGCAGTTCAGGTGCGCGGGCGGAGGAGCAGGTGCGACGTGGGCACTAACCTGCGCTTGTGATCGTACGCGTGGCGGTGGTAGCGCATCCATCCACCCTGGTGCTGCGGTGAGGTTGTTGTGAAGCCGCGCGCCGTCGCCGTGGTGGGCCCGACCGCCACCGGCAAGTCCGACCTCGCGGCCGAGCTGGCCCGCCGGCTGGACGGCGAGGTGGTCAACGCCGACGCGATGCAACTCTATCGCGGGATGGACATCGGCACTGCGAAGCTGCCACTCGCTGCACGGCGCGAGGTACGCCACCACCTACTCGATACTCTCGAAGTCACCGAGACCGCTTCGGTCGCCGTCTATCAGCGTGCAGCCCACCACGTTATGGAGGAGTTGCTCGCCGCGGGACGGGTGCCGGTGCTGGCCGGGGGTTCTGGACTCTATGTGCGGGCAGTGCTTGACGACCTGGACTTCCCTGGAACTGACCCCGGAGTGCGGGCCGCGCTCGAGGCCGAACTGGCCGAGCACGGGGCTCCGGCGCTGTATCGTCGGCTACATCGGCTCGACCCGGTATCAGCCGGCCGGATCCTACCGAGCAACGAACGCCGGTTGGTGCGGGCGCTGGAGGTCATCCAGCTCACCGGGCGCCCGTTCGCGGCGGCCCTGCCACAGCCCGCTGCCACGCGCTACGGCGCAGTGCTCATCGGGTTGGACACCGATCCCGCGATGCTGGACACGCGGGTCGACGCCCGAGTGAATCGGATGTTCGCCGCCGGCCTGATCGAGGAAGTCCACCAGCTGCTTGCCCGCGGTCTGCGGGAAGGCGCAACGGCGTCCCGGGCGCTGGGCTACCAGCAGATCCTCGCAGCGCTGGACGCGGGCACCGATCCGGCCTGCGCCGCTGATCCCACCGCCCGGGCGACGCGGCGCTTCGTCCGTAGGCAGCGCAGTTGGTTTCGCCGGGACGACCGGATCCGCTGGCTCGACGCCCACCGCTGCGACCTTGTTGACGCCGCGCTCTCCGTGACGGTGAACGGATAGGCTCGGCGATGATGATGCAGGGCATCAAGTTCCTCAAGGGGCACGGGACGGAGAACGACTTCGTTCTGCTGCCCGATCCCACCGGCTCGCTGGACCTGACGCCGTCTCAGGTCCGCGCTCTGTGCGATCGCCACCGCGGGCTGGGTGCCGACGGGGTGCTGCGGGTGGTGCCTGGCGCGCTGGTGCTCGACGCGCCGCACGGCACCTCACCTGGCGACTGGTTCATGGACTACCGCAATGCCGACGGTTCCGTCGCCGAGTTGTGCGGTAACGGGGTGCGAGTAGTCGCCCGCTACCTGACCGACGCCGGGCTGGTCACCGATCCCGAGTTCCGGATCGGCAGCAGATCCGGCTCGCGCGTGGTGCGGTGCAACGACGACGGCTCAGTGGCTGTCGAGATGGGGCGGGTGCGGCGCAATGGCACGTCCACGGTGACGGTCGAGGGGGCGGCGTTCAGCGGGCTCGTGGTGGATGTAGGTAACCCACATCTGGCCTGCCTGACTGAGGTGCCGGTGGAGCAACTGGACCTCACCGTGCCGCCGGGGCACGACCCCGGAGTCTTCCCGCACGGCGTCAACGTCGAGTTCATCAACGTGCTGTGTCCTGGGCAACTGCGGATGCGGGTGCACGAGCGGGGAGTGGGGGAGACCCGCTCCTGCGGCACCGGGGCGGTGGCTGCGCTCGCTGCCGCACTGGATGCGGAGGGCCGAGACACCGGCGAGGCCGAGGTGCGGGTGCCTGGGGGTCTGGTGCATGTGGCGATCGCCACGGACGGCAGCACGCTGACCGGGCCTGCGGTGTTTGTCGCGTCGGGCCAGTTGGCTCCCAACTGGTGGTCGGCGCACTGACTGCCACCTTGGGGAATTCAGGTGGTCATGGACGAGCCGGACGTGCCACGATGAGAGGCGTATGACAACCTCACCGATATTCCCGTCCCGCGGTCCCGGCTCTGCCAAGTACTCAGCTGGCGAGTACTCCGCTGACGAGGAGTTGCCCAACCGGGCCGCTGCCTCCCGGGGTGAGTGGGATCTTGAAGACCGCACCGCGCTCCGTCGCGTGGCAGGCCTTTCCACCGAACTCGCTGATGTCACCGAGGTCGAATACCGGCAGCTTCGTTTGGAGCGCGTGGTGCTCGTCGGGGTGTGGACCGAGGGCTCCGCGGCCCACGCCGACGCGTCGATGGCCGAGCTGGCCCGGCTCGCCGAGACTGCCGGGTCGCAGGTGCTCGACGGTCTCGTCCAGCGCCGTGACCGCCCCGACCCAGCAACCTACATCGGTTCCGGCAAAGTTCTCGAGCTGCGCGAGATGGTCCTCGGCGCTGCCGCTGACACGGTGATCTGCGACGGTGAACTCACTCCCGGCCAGCTGCGGCAGCTGGAGACCAAGCTCAAGGTCAAGGTCATCGACCGGACCGCGCTGATTCTCGACATCTTCGCCCAGCACGCCCGCTCCCGGGAGGGCAAGGCGCAGGTCGAGCTGGCCCAGCTGAGCTACTTCTTGCCGCGGCTGCGCGGCTGGGGTGAGTCACTGTCCCGGCAGGCCGGTGGCGCTGGAGGTGGGGCCAGCGGTGGAGTGGGCACCCGCGGACCCGGTGAGACCAAGCTGGAGACCGACCGACGGCGCATTCACCGCCGGCTCGCCAAGCTGCGTCGCGAGATCGCCGCGATGCGCACGATCCGCGACACCAAGCGGAGCCGCCGGCGCGCCAACGAGGTGCCCAACGTGGCCATCGTCGGCTACACCAACGCGGGCAAATCCAGCCTGCTCAACGCGCTCACCGGAGCCGACGTCTTGGTGCAGGACGCACTGTTCGCCACCTTGGACCCCACCACCCGCCGGGCAGCCACATCAGAGGGGCGCGACTACACGCTCACCGACACCGTTGGTTTCGTCCGCCACCTGCCCCATCAGTTGGTGGAGGCGTTTCGCTCCACGTTAGAGGAGACGGCCGACGCTGACCTGCTGCTGCATGTGGTCGACGGGGCCGATCCGATGCCCGAGCGGCAGGTGGAGGCGGTGCGCGAGGTCCTCTACGAGATCACCGAGGGTCGCGAGGCACCGATGCCGCCTGAGTTGTTGGTCGTGAACAAGGTCGACGAAGCTGACCAACTCGTGTTGTCGCGGCTGCGCCATCTGCTACCGAACGCGTCGTTCGTCTCTGCGCACAGCGGCGCCGGCATCACCGGCTTGGTTCAGCGGATTGCCGACGCGTTGCCCCGAACGGAGGTCGAGGTCGACGCATTGCTGCCGTGGACCCAAGGCGCTCTGGTCGCGCGAGTCCACGCCGAGGGCGAGGTGCTGGATACCGCCCACAGCGAGAACGGTACCCGGCTGCGCGCGCGGGTACAGCCGGATCTCGCCGGCGCGTTGGCCGGTTACCTGGTATAGGCCTGACAGCGCATCACGAAGCTCACAGCCGCCGCAGCACCGCCACCACTCGGCCGAGCACGGTCGCTTCGTCCCCTGGGATCGGCTCGTAGGCAGGGTTGTGCGGGAGCAGCCAGACATGCCCGTCACGGCGCTTGAACGTCTTCACGGTCGCCTCGGCGTCGATCATGGCAGCGACGATGTCCCCGTTCTCGGCGGTGGGCTGCTGGCGGACGACCACCCAATCTCCGTCGGTGATCGCCGCCTCGACCATGGAGTCACCCGCCACCCTCAGCAGGAACAGTGAGCCCTCACCGACGATCTCCTTCGGCAACGGGAAGACGTCTTCGACGGCCTGCTCGGCGAGTACCGGACCGCCCGCGGCGATCCGACCGACCACGGGCACGAAAATGGGGATGGGGCGGGCGCTCGGGATCTCGGACGTTTCGGGGGTATCGGGTGTGCTCTCCGCGGGTCGTACGCCGACTGCGCGGGGTCGGTTGGGGTCGCGGCGTAAGTATCCTTTGCGTTCCAGCGCGCGGAGCTGGTGCGCGACGGACGATGTGGATGTGAGCCCCACCGCCTGACCGATCTCCCGCACACTCGGCGGGTAGCCGAACCGCCGCACCCAGTCCCGGATCACCTCAAGGACCCGTCGCTGCCGTGGGGTGAGGCCGTCAGCACCGGCACTGCCGGCGCTTTCGTCGAGATCGGGGAATACGTGCACCTGCGCGGCATCGCTAGCGCCCGGTGCCTGCGCTCCGGAACCGGCGACCTCCGGTCCGTCGTTCCGCTGTCGTCCCACCGCTCCTCCTCAAACCAGCACAGACCAACAAAGACCAACTCGACCCGCTCTCGTAGTCGACGCTAACCAGTGTCTTGCCAGAGATCAAACATCTGTTCGAACAACACGCCGCGTAGTCGTCGATTCTGTCGGACCGCCGTGATAGACACCGCACAGGAGTTCGATCGAACCCCTGTTCGAGGTCTACGACGATGATCTACGACGATGAGGGAGTCTCGATGACGGCCCCAGGACAGCTGAGCAACCGGCCCGCCGCACGCGATTGGGAGGCTGGACCGGCGGACGTCAGGCCAACACTCGCCAGTCCGTTTCCGGTGCCTCCGGCGCCCGTGCTACCTGTCGCTCCTTTGGTGCGGGGTTATGTAACACCTCCGGCGCGTCAGCGGGTGCGGAGCCCGGCGGTGGGTAGACCGGAGGCGGTAGGCAGCCGGGCACCATGGCCGAGCAAGGTGGTGCGTTTGGCGGCCGCTGTCACTGTGGCGCTAGCCGCGGTCGGCGGTCTGGGATGGATCGGGCAGGCTCCCGGACCCGGGATTCCATCACAGACGGTGCTGGTCCGAGTAGGTGCCGGCGAGACCGTGTGGGATGTTGCGCAGCGGGTAGCACCGAAGTCCGACCAGCGCGCAGTGGTGGAACGGATTCGGCAGTTGAACGGGATGGCGGACTCCGCCATCCAGCCCGGTCAGCAGTTGCAGGTGCCCGATGGACGGCGGTGAGCGACCCGGAGCTACGGCACCGTTCGTTCTGCACTCATTACTTGCCGGCTGGGAGCGTCGCAAAGGTCATCTCAGCGACCGTGGCGTAGCCCAGGCGCTCGTACAGGGCACATTCAGAGGCATGCTCGGCTTGCAGGAACGGCGCCACCCCACGCGTCAGCAGGTCATGAGTGAGCGTTGCCGTCACCGCAGTCGCGACCCCTCGCCGCCGAAACCCTGCCAGCACCCCGACTGCTGCGACCTCGCTCGCTCCCTGTGCTGGAACGGTGCTCAGCCCTGCCCCCACCGGCAGACCGTCCAGGTAGGCGAGGGCGACTCGCCCGTCGGCCTCGACGAGGCGACGTAGCCGGTTCGCGTCCGCAGCGGTCGCTTCGGCTACCTGGTAGGCGGCATTTTGCACCTGCGCCGCGGCGAGCAGGCTTGGTTCATCAGCCACCATGCCGACGTCGACATCGGCCAGCCCGATGGGGGGCTGGAAGGTCTTGGGCGTCACTGCCAGGACAGGTAGTCGCCGGTCGACGGTGAAGCCGCGCTCCAACAAGGCATGCTCAAGTAGGGGTGCCGGCGTGACGAACTCCAGCCGTGGCACCAGACCGCGGGTGCGGAAGGCGTCGATCAAGGCGGTGACGGCGCTGCCCGTGATCGGGCCGTCTGCAACGGGGACAGCGTAGTTGCGGTACGGGTGGTCGCTGGCGGGATCAAGCGCGAGCACGAATGTGCCGACCCGGACCGCATCGGGTCCGTCGATGATCGCCCGCAGTAGGTTCTGGATGTCGTCGGCGCTGGGCAGGCTGCCCGAGCTGGCATAGGTCTCCGGCACACGAACTCCTTCGGACGGCACGTGCCCAGCGACCATGCATAGCACCGGCGGCACAGCGTAGCGGGGCCATGACCGTTGCCGGACAGGGTAACGGGTCTCCAGTCTCGGTGCGGTGGGTCTTCGCATCCTCGCTACTTGATCATGCTGCGGTAGGTTCGACCCGGTAGCCACGGCCCGAGAACCCCATGAAAGCGTCTCCGTGCGGTCCTCGCAGACCTTGCGTGCCGTGGCGGCTCGACTTACCGCCAACCACCACATATAGTAGTTACAGTGATGTCATTCTCCCACAGATTGGGCCTGGTACCGCGGGTTGCCCTGACGGCGTAACTCGCATCGACATGATGCCAGGAAGGTGAGGTGCATGCGTTGTCCGTTCTGTCGACACTCTGACTCGCGCGTTGTCGACTCGCGCGAGGTTGAGGACGGGCAGGCGATCCGCCGGCGCCGGTCCTGCCCGGAGTGCGGTCGTCGCTTCACCACTGTGGAGGAGCCGGTGCTCGCGGTGGTGAAGCGCTCCGGGGTCACCGAACCGTTCAGCCGGGACAAGGTCGTCCGCGGAGTGCGCAGGGCATGTCAGGGGCGACCGGTGGACGAGGACGCGCTGCAACAACTGGCGCACCGGGTGGAGGAGGCGATCCGCGCCTTGGGCAGCGCCGAGGTGCCCAGCCAGGAGGTCGGGTTGGCCATCCTCGGCCCGCTACGGGAGCTGGACGAAGTGGCATACCTGCGCTTCGCCAGCGTGTATCGGTCGTTCTCCTCGATCGAGGACTTCGAGAAGGAGATTCGAGACCTGCGAGAGGTCCCGTCCCACCATCGCCAGCACATCGAGGAGCAGGTGACATGACGTGAAGCACGCACCGTGAGCCAACGACGGCACACGTAAGACCCGACCGCTCCGGACGGGGAACCCGGACCGGGAGTATGCACATCGTGATAGAGAGGGATGAGGTATGACCGAGACCGTCGGGACTGGGGCTTCGCCGGCTGCGCAGCCTAAGCGCGCGCTGCGGATAGAGCGGGTCTACACCACCGAGGCGCGCCACCCCTACGGCGAGGTGACATGGCAGCGCCGGGACGTCGTGATGACCAACTGGCGGGACGGCACGGTCAACTTCGAACAGCGTGGCGTGGAGTTTCCCGACTTCTGGTCGGTCAACGCGGTCAATATCGTGACCAGCAAGTATTTCCGTGGTGCGGTAGGCAGTGAGCAGCGCGAGTCGAGCCTGCGCCAGCTGATCGACCGGGTGGTGAGGACCTACACCGCCGCCGGTCAGCGGCATGGGTACTTCGCCACCGAGACCGACAAGGAGATCTTCTCCGACGAGCTGACCTGGATGCTGCTGCACCAGGTATTCAGCTTCAACTCCCCGGTCTGGTTCAACGTCGGCACCGCTTCTCCGAACCAGGTTTCCGCGTGTTTCATCCTTTCCGTCGACGACACCATGGACTCGATTCTCAACTGGTACCGGGAAGAAGGGCTGATCTTCAAAGGCGGCTCGGGTGCCGGTCTGAACCTTTCTCGTATCCGCTCGTCGAAGGAATTGCTGTCCTCCGGGGGCGCGGCGTCCGGCCCGGTGAGCTTTATGCGCGGTGCGGACGCCTCGGCCGGCACCATCAAGTCGGGCGGCGCAACCCGGCGTGCCGCAAAGATGGTGGTGCTCGATGTCGATCATCCTGATATCGGCGAGTTCGTGCAGACCAAAGCATCCGAGGAACGCAAGATCCGAGTGCTCCGTGACGCTGGATTCGATATGGACCTTGGTGGCAAGGACATCACCTCGGTCCAGTACCAGAATGCGAACAACTCGGTTCGGGTCTCCGATGAGTTTATGTGCGCCGTGGAGACCGACGGCGAGTTCGGGCTCCGCGCCCGGACGACCGGCGAGATCATCGAGAGCGTGCGGGCGAAAGAGCTGTTCCGTGATATCACCCAGGCGGCCTGGGAATGCGCCGACCCCGGCCTGCAGTACGACGACACGATCAACGACTGGCATACCTGCCCGGAGTCCGGGCGGATCACCGCATCTAACCCGTGCAGTGAATACATGCACCTTGACAACTCGAGCTGCAACCTGGCGTCGATCAACCTGATGAAGTTTCTCCGCGAGGACCTCACGTTCGACGCCGAGCTGTTCGCCAGGACGGTGGAATTCGTCATCACTGCAATGGACATCTCGATCTGCTTCGCGGATTTCCCGACTGAGGCCATTGCAGGCACCACCAAAGCCTTCCGGCAGCTCGGCATCGGTTACGCCAATCTCGGGGCGTTGCTGATGGCAACCGGGCACGCTTACGACTCCAACGGTGGACGAGCGCTGGCCGCGGCGATCACCTCGCTGATGACAGGTACTGCGTACAGGCGCTCCGCGGAGCTGGCCGGGGCGGTCGGGCCGTACGACGGCTACTTGCGCAACGCCGAACCACACCAGCGGGTGATGCGCAAGCACGCAGCTGCCAACGATCTGATCCGTACCTATCATCACAACGACCGAGCCGTGCAGAAGGTCGCTACGAAGGCGTGGCTGGACGGCATCCGAATCGGCGAGAAAAATGGTTGGCGCAACGCTCAGGCCAGTGTGATCGCGCCGACTGGAACCATAGGATTTATGCTCGACTGCGATACGACCGGGATTGAGCCGGACTTCTCGCTGGTGAAGTTTAAGAAGTTGATCGGCGGCGGGTCCATGCAGATAGTTAATCAGACAGTGCCGAAGGCACTCGCTGCGCTGGGCTACCAGGATGAGCAGAACGAGGCGATCGTCGAGTACATCGCCGAGCGCGGCCACGTGATCGATGCGCCTGGGTTGCGACCCGAACATTACGAAGTGTTCGACTGTGCGATGGGGGAGCGAGCTATTGCTCCGATGGGGCATGTCCGGATGATGGCGGCGACCCAGCCGTTCATTTCTGGAGCCATCAGCAAGACCGTGAACATGCCCGAAAAGGCCACGGTCGCCGACGTCGAGGAGATATATTTCCAATCCTGGAAGATGGGGATCAAGGCGCTGGCGATCTACCGGGACAACTGCAAGGTAGGTCAACCACTGTCCACCGGCAAGACTGCGACCGTCGCGGGGGAGAAGTCGGTCGCGGAGGGTA
Source organism: Pseudonocardiaceae bacterium (assembly GCA_050700495.1). Lineage (GTDB taxonomy): Bacteria > Actinomycetota > Actinomycetes > Mycobacteriales > Pseudonocardiaceae. Next base: position 1,459 of record JBOHHF010000246.1, on the reverse strand, counting down.
GGCCGGTGCGCAAACGGCTGCCCAAGAAACGACCCAGCGAAACCGTCTCCTTCACCATCGGTGGTGCCGAGGGCTACCTGACCGCAGGGTCTTACCCGGACGACGGTCTCGGCGAAATCTTCGTCAAGATGTCCAAGCAGGGTTCCACGCTGGCCGGTGTGATGGACGCTTTCTCGATGGGAATTTCGATAGCGTTGCAGTACGGGGTGCCGTTGGAGACCTACGTCTCGAAGTTTGTGAACATGCGCTTCGAACCGGCGGGGATGACCGATGACCCGGATATTCGGATCGCGACCAGCGTGGTGGACTACTTGTTCCGGCGGATCGCGCTGGATCACCTGCCCATGGAGAAGCGAGAGCAGCTGGGCATTCTGACCGCCGAGGAGCGCACCGCGCAAGTGTCTGTCGATTACGGCGCCGGCCAGGGCAACGGCGTCGACATCGGATCCCTGCGCACCTCGGTGAACTCCACCATCGCGCCCTCGGCAGCGCATGCCCGGCCAGCGCCGGTGTATGTGGGTAGCTCCACGGAGCTGTGGGAACTGCAGCAGGGCAAGGCCGCCGACGCGCCGCTGTGCTTGACCTGCGGAACCAAGATGCGGCCTGCCGGATCTTGCTATGTCTGCGAGGGCTGCGGCTCCACCAGTGGCTGCAGCTAATACTGAGCGGAATGGCATCTGAGGCACCGTTGAGCGTGTTCCACACGAGGGTCAACGGCGAGCTGGGGTGCTGAGCTTGCGTGGCAAGAGCCTGGAGCCTGCTCTGGTGCTGGTGGGGTGCTGCAGATCGGCGACGGGCAGGTCCGCGGGCTGCGTGCGGTGGCCAAGGTTGGTCACTCGTCGTCGGTGGTGGCGGGATCGCCGAACGGGCGCAGTTGCGGGTCAGGTCGCGGGGTGCACCTGCTGCTCACGGATTTTGCGACCATTTTGACAAGGCTGAATTCTTGGTGAGTTTGCTGGCGAGCAAAGCTAAGAGGCGGTACAGGGAGGACATCGACGCGGCGCGAAAGCTGATCCCCGACCTGGTAGCGGTCATCCGGGGCTGCTGATCAAGCATGAGGCGCAACTCCGTAGCGACTGTCAGATCTGTGCGTCGGGATGGCTGCCTGCGGTGACGACAGTCCCTACGCTGGTGAAGGATCCGGACCGGAGTTCGTCGCGCTCGTCCGGCGGGCGCGAGGAGGAGGCCGAGATGCCGGAGCTGGCGTTGGTGCTCGGCAGTGGTGGGATCACCGGAATCGCCTGGGAGCTGGGGATGCTCGCGGGGCTGGCTGAGCATGGGGTAGACCTGTGCGATGCCGACCTCGTGGTCGGCACATCAGCCGGGTCGGTGGTAGGCGCGCTGATTACCTCGGGTAACGATCTGGAGGAGCTCTACGCCAGTCAGCTTGCCCCACCGGACCCCGAGCGACCAGTCCGAATGGGGATCGGGACGATCGTGCGGTGGGGCTGGGCTGTTG
>JBOHHF010000245.1:0-8650 GCA_050700495.1 Pseudonocardiaceae bacterium | reverse complement strand
GACCACAGCATCCGCGCCAGTGACTCTGCTGCGGCCGGAGTACCGACCACCGCGAGGTCGTCCACGGCCCACACATTGCCGTCACCGGCATGGTCGGCGAGCACCGGAATCGCCAGCTCGCCCATGGCACGCAGAGCCGCGCGGGCGTCCGGGTTGCTTGGCGCCAGCGGTGCGAGCACTCGTGCCGCCTCGACCCGACCGGACGCGGCGAGCGCACGGAACGCCGACGCGCGACCAGCCACATGTGAAGAACGAGCCAGATCGGTGAGGAACTCGAGAACCTTGTTGCCACGTGGTCGGGAGTCGGCGGCCACCGCGCCGAACCCGCGGATGATCGCTTCGCTGTCATGGCCTCCCTCGCCCAGCCGGATGAGAAAGTGTTCGATGACCCCGTCGGCCAGCTCAACGTTGATCCGCTTGGCGTCGGCGAGACACTCCAGTGCGAGCACCTTGTGCCGTGGCTCGGCGTCGGCGAACACTTCGGCCACCACCGCGGTGCAGTCCCGACCGTCCGCGCACCACAGCTTCACGGTCTCGCGCCACGCGTCCGGGTCGGCCCGGTAGCGGGCCATCAGGCGGTCCTGGTCGTTGGCGAGTTCCCGGGCCGCCAGGTACTCCTGCATGGTCAGGTGCCGGAACTGGTAGCGCCAGTTGCTACGGTCGAGCGGGATGAGGAGCTGGCTGCGGTCCACGATCTCGTCGAGCAACGGCTTGGCGTGCGTGCCGTCCAGATTCAGCTCGGGCAGCGTCTGGCCAACGGCGGACAGCAGATCGCTGCGCGACATGGCCAGCCGATCCGCGGTTCCGCCAGGCGGGGCCTCTTGGAGGGTCAGCGCGACTCGCTGCAGCGCCGCCAGCTTCTCGCCGAGGTGATAGACGGTCAGCGACTTGCCGCGACCGAGGTCGACGTCGCGCCCGAGGAGGTGTGCGATGGCCTTGTCGTAGAACTCGGCCCGCGAGTTCGGCAGGGTTCGCCCGGTCTTGGCGAACCCCTCGACGTGCAGGTAGGCCATCATGGTCAGCAGCAGTGGGCTGCGCGCCAGCAGCATCAGTGAGGGGTTCTTGCGCAGCATGTCGAACAGCCGGTCCGGGCCCCCGGCTTCTTGGATGCCAGGCCAGTTGCCGAGCAACCGTCGCACGCTCGCGTCGTCGAACTCCGCGATCTCGACGACGTGGCCGAACTCGGGGGCGAGCTGGCCGTGGTAGACCGCGCTGCGGCAGGTCACCACCATCTGGCAGTCCGGATAGGTCCTGGCCAGGTCACGCAGCTCGCGAGCCACCCGGTCCTGGTGGTCCCTTCCCACCTCGTCGAGGCCGTCGAACAGCAGCCGCAGCCGGCCATCACCCAGCGCGTTGTGCACGAACGACGCCACGGCTTCCGGGCGCCGATGCAACCGGTTCCGATGCAGTTCCCCGGCCACCAAGTCGACCAAGTTGTGCTCGCCGGTGTTGCAGCGGTGCAGGTCGACCATCACCGGCACGTGCGGGCGCCGGCCGAGCGGCCCGGCAGCCCAGATCAGCATGGAGTTCTTGAGTAGCAACGACTTCCCCGCACCGGCCGGACCGACCACGACCGAGCGCGGCTCGGCTCGGATCCGCTCGTAGACGTCCTCGCGTCGCTCACCACCCTCGTACTGCAACGGCACGTACACGGTGCGGATGTCGATCGGCTCGGTGCGGAAGAAGCCGAGGGCATGCTTGCCGTAGTCGATCTCGACGGCCATGCGATAACCCAGCAGTTTGCGGCCACTGACCCGGCCCTGACCGGAGAACAACCGGCTGAACGATCGGTCCCCCGCCTTCTTGACCCACTCCCCGAAGAACCTCCTGGCCGCCCACAACAGCACGGCGAGGGCCAGGAAGCCGAGGCCGTACGGCAGGAGCCGGTCCACCGGGATACCTGCCGGAGGTACCTGGCCGAGCACCATTGCCGCTCCTTCGTCACACGGTGCGTCACAGCACCACTACTCAGCTGACCTGTACGAGTGATGTCGCTCGGTTCGTCGAAAACGTAACGGTTGCCGCCTAGCTCGGCGATGAGCCAGCATCCAGCCCTACGTTGCGCCGAGGTGGGCCTGAATGGATACATTTATGGGGGCGTTGGAAACGCTCAGGGTCCGCTCATTTTGGCCGGTTAGCGGGCATTTCCTTATCAGATATCAGGCTTGCAACCGTGCAGGAGCAGCTCCAACCATTCCCCATTGTCAGCATCCGCCGAGGTGGGCGCATCGTAGGCGGTGTCCCGATTGTCGTGCATCTGCCGGCTCCTCCCGATCGCCACTCACGGATCGGCGAGCAGCAAGGATGTTCGCTGCCCACCCACCAGTCAACCGGTTCTACCGCGCGTCGTGACTTGAAAACAACTTCATACTCACATGATTGACATGAAACCGAGTTGATAGGGGTGGGCGGTGGACGGCGCTGAGGTCCGGGACGTGGTCCGCAGGCTCCGCCAGTTTGGTGGTGAACCAGCGGACGTCGAGGTCAAGGCAGCAGTCGGTGGGCTCCCGAAGAGAGTGGTCGAGACCGTGTCGGCTTTCTCGAACACCAACGGAGGCTTGATCGTTCTCGGTGTGGCCGAGAAGGCGGGATTCACCCCGGTCCGACTTCCTGATCCTGTGAAGCTCCGCGATGATCTGGTCTCGGCGGCCAGCGACCAGCTTGTGCCCCCGTCCGTCCGAGCGTTGAGCTGGTCGAGGTCGACGGTGCCGTGCTCGTCGTGGCCGAGATCGCGGCCTTGCCATTGCCAATCGGGGACAACCTCGCTACGACGTCGAACCGGTTCCGGAGGCTCATCTCGGAAATCTCGATAGTGCCGCCCTGGCCAGGACGCTCGCCCGGATGCGTGGGAACAGTGATCCGTGAGTTACAGCGATCAGGTCTCGGCCGACCGATCTTCCGGAATTTCCCGAGCCGGTTTGAGGTGAAGTTCAGCAGAGCGCCGGTCATCGAGTGGGCTGAACCGCCCAGCTCCACCAGAGACATCGTTGCGACGGAACTCCGCCGCAGGGGACGGGCCACTGCCGCACACCTCGTGACTGTCGCCGATCGTTCACGAGCGGCCGTGCTCTCTGCGCTGCGAGCGTTGATCGCGGAAGGCGTCGTCGAGGCGCAAGGAGATCCAAAGAGCCCGCAACGTGCGTATCGCTGGGTGGGAACCGGCTAGGTCAATTGCCGGCGCTGCTGGACCGATCCATCGCGGCGGTCACCGTGGGAGACTGGCCACGACATGAGGAGCCCCACTGTGACAGCCCTTCCCCAACCGCTGGGTCACCTGCTGACTGTGGCCGAGTACGCCGAGCTCGGCGAGACCGAGTCGGGCTACACCGAGCTGTTGGAAGGCCGCCTGTTGATGTCGCCGAGCCCGGTTCCCGATCACAACTTCGCTGGGTTCGCGGTGGCGATGCAGCTGCGCCCACAGTTGCCGGATCACCTCGAGGTGATCCCGGACATCGACGTCGACCTCGAGCTCACCGACCCCGACCAGCCGGGGTTCTCTCGCCGGCCAGATCTCGTGATCGTCCGGCGTAGCGCGCGTCGACGGGTGCGCGATGAGGGCGGGCTGATCCGAGCTGCCGAAGTGCTCGGCGTCGTCGAGATCGTCTCGCCGGGCTCTCGCCGGACCGACCATGTGGCCAAGCGCAGCGAGTACGCCGACGCCGGCATCCCGCACTACTGGATCGTGGACCTCGACGAGCCGGTGTCACTGCTCGACTGCCACCTCGCCGAGGGATTCGGCTACCAGGACGGCGGCAGTGCCACCGGCGTCTTCACCACCACCGAGCCGTTCCCGGTCCGGCTGCAGCTGGACCAACTGCTCTGATCAGCCCCAGCCGTCGTGACCGAGTACAAGCTGGGCGGTAGGGCTTCGTATGGTTATCTTGTGTCTCACCGTCGCCAGCTGCCCGAGCATGCGGATGACAGGGTTGGTGCGGACCGGGAGCTGCTGCTGGTGCTCGACGAGGCAGTGTCGGCAGTCTCGTGTCCATAAGAAAGGAGTACGTTTCTAAGAAGTATGCTTCTTGTTGTGGGGTGGCCGGGTAAGCCGTCTGAGATGTTCGACCGGGACGACGAGTGGGACGACCTCGCTCGCTTCGCGGTCGATGATGCCGCGGGCGCGACGCTCGGTGTGGTGTCGGGACGGCGTAGGCAGGGCAAGACAATGCTGCTGTACTCCCTCGCCCAGGCGACGGACGGTCTCTACTTCGCCGCGACCGAGGCGACCGAGGCCGACTCCCTGCGCCGCCTCGGCCAAGTCATCGCCGACCACGTCGGGGCGCCCGCACCGCTCCAACTGGCGTCGTGGGAGCACGCCATCGATGTCCTGCTAGAGATCGGACGGAACCGACCCACTGTGACGGTCCTGGACGAGTTTCCCTACCTCGCCATAGCAAGCCGCGCCCTGCCGTCGGTCATCCAGCATGCGCTGACCCCCGGCCGGCCGGAGCGGACCACCTCGCGGACTCGTCTGTTGCTCTGCGGGTCGGCGATGTCGTTCATGGGCGGGATGCTCTCGGGCACCGCACCACTGCGCGGCCGGGCTGGGCTGGAGCTGCGGGTCGCCCCACTGGACTACCGCCTCGCCGCCCAGTTCTGGAATCTGGAAGATCCGCATCTTGCCGTACTCGTGCATGCGATTGTGGGGGGGACGCCGGCCTACCGTCGGGAATATGTGCGCGATGACGCCCCGTCCTCGATGGCGGATTTCGACAGCTGGGTGGCCCGGGCGGTGCTCAGCCCAGCCAGCCCGCTGTTCCGCGAAGCCCGCTACCTGCTCGCCGAAGATCCGGGCCTGCGCGACCCCACGCTGTATCACTCGGTGCTCGCGGCGGTCGCGGAAGGCAACACCACGCGAGGGGGTATCGCGGGCTACATCGGACGCAAAGCGACCGATCTGCAACATCCCCTGACCGTTCTGGAGGATGCCGGCCTGCTGGCCCGCGACGCCGATCCGCTGCGGGCCGGCCGGAGCAACTACCGGATCATCGAGCCGCTCATCGCCTTCTATCAGGCGATCATGCGCCCCGCCTGGACCCGGCTAGAACGCCGGCAGGGTGCACAGGTATGGCGCAGCGCCCGGCGACGGTTCGAGAGCGCGCTGCTCGGACCACACTTCGAACAGCTCTGCCGAACCTGGGTAGCCGAGTTCGCCGCACCCGAGACATTCGGCGGGATCCCGGCCACCGTCGGCCACGGTGCCATCAACGACGCTGCGGGCCGGACGAGTCACGAGGTGGACATCGTGGCCCTCGGCGATCCGGGCGCCGGTCCACGACCGGTGCTCGCCTTGGGCGAGACGAAGTGGGGCGAGCAGATGGGACTGGCTCATCTCGACCGGCTCCGCCATATTCGCGGTCTCCTGGAGCGACGCCCGGGCATCGATGCAACAGGTGCGAAGCTGCTGTGCGCGAGCGGCGCGGGCTTCACACCGGACCTGCGCGCGGCAGCAGCTGCGGGCGAGGCGATTCTCCTAGACCTCGACCGGCTTTACCACGGAGAGTAATCCGACTGTCGGTCATGACGGTGCCGCCACGGGAAATCCGAGTTCCGCGGCCGCCTTGGCCAGCTCGTGGTTGTAGGTAACGAACTCCGTCAGTTTCGGCGCCAGGCGCGTAGTGCGCCGGTCTCCGGCTCCGACTTGATGAACTTCAGCAGAACGCAAGCGTCGAGATAGATCAACGGTTGCGTTCCTTGTCCCGGTCGGCGACGAGGAGGTCGGCCAGGCTCTCCAGGCCCGGCGCGAGGTCGGGGATCAGCTCCGGCATGCCGTGCTCGCGGGGGGCCGGGATGCGATCGGCAACCCTGCCGCACGCACGTCATTGAGCTGCTGACGGTACTCAGCGAGACGGGTTGCCTGCTCTGCCAGCGCTTTGGCGTTGATGTTCATCCTGAGCTGGGTGAGTCGTGTGCGGAATGCTTCGACTGCCCGGGACCAGCTGTTGGTGCCGTCACCGGCGACGATCTGCTTGACGATCTGGTCGGCTTTGCCGTCGAGATCTGCCCGCAGCTGGGCCCGCCGTTGGTGATCGGCTTGCTCCCGGCCGCGCTCACCGGCTTCTGCCAGGCCGATCGAGACGAGTTCCAGGATCACCGGCACGGCGCTGACGACGGCGTCGGTCTGCTTGACGATCTTCTTGACGTACTCGGCGCGCTCCGGACCAACGAGTTTGCTGGTCTCGAAGAACTCGGCGAGCTTCTCGCTGTCCTTGAGCCGGAGGAGGGCGTCGAGCTCGGCGCGGGCCTCTGTGAGCGGCATCTCCAACGGGATCCGGTAGGCATTCTCCGCCACCCAGCCGGCTGGGTGGGTGAGAAGTTGCCGTCGGTGGCACCTCTGCAAATGCGACAGTCCTTCCCCGACTCTCACGGACAGTGACATCCACGAGGTCGCGCTGGATGCGCTCGCGCCACCTGGGCCGGATGCTCACTCGCACATCACCGTTCACGAGGCGCGCAGCTCCAGATCCGCCAGTAGCAGGGCATGGTCGCTGCCGGCAGCGATGGCCTCGTTCGCCAGGCGCTGGACGTCGAGGACTTCCAGGTCGCGGGTGGCCCACAAGTGATCGTGGGTTTCGTGCAGCACCTCGGCCAGGTCGTGCGCCGGGTCCGAGCCGAGCAGCGGGTCGGCGTCGTCGAGTACCGGCGGGCCGGCGTCGATGCCGAAGAGGACCGGGCCGGGCACGGTGGCGAGCCATCCCGCGATCCCGGCGTGGAAGGCTCCCTGCAGCTCGGCGGGGGGCGGGCCGGCTCCCGGCCGGCCGTGGAAGCTGCACACGGTGAGCAGGTCGCCGGTGGACAGCGCCACCTGGGCCGCCACTGTCCGCCAGAGAAATCCGAGCCGCACCGGGTCGCGGACGTCGAACGGGGCCCGGCTCAGCACGTGGGAATCCAGCACAGCGGTGGTAGACACCCCCAGCACCGCGCATCCGAGCCGGAATTCGCTACCCCGCTGGTCGCACAGGTCGGTGGACAGGGCACCCCAGGCGAACAACCGCGACTTGCGGTGCATCCGTTCATGGGCCGACGGGTGCGGCAGCAGCGCCCGGTAGACCGGCCGGCCGATCTCCTGCAGCAGCGCGAGGTCGGGCTGCAGCTGACGGAGCAGTTCCACCTTGGCGTCCAGCAGCCCGGTCGGCCGGGAATCGACGTTCCAGCTCACCACTCGCAAGCGCATGGATTCAGCCGGTCATTGCTGCCGGCCGGGCGGCTGGTGCTCGGCGACCCGGTGGATCTCGGGGACGAATCCCCACACCGAGCCCAAGCGCCCCGGCTCGAAATCCTCGCCGACCCGCCGACGGTAGGACGTCTGCAGGATCGGCTGCTCGTCGACCCCCTGGTTGATCGCCAGGCATGGCGACCGGTAGGCGCAGGTTGAGCAATTCTCCCAGGACGGGTTCGGGTAGATCCGCAGCGACGGATCGGTCATCTCCTGCACCTCGTGCGCAACGGCGACGCCTCTCCGCTCGATTTCGAGTTCCGTCCTGGGGATGTGGGTGCGGCGGAAGGATCCGGTGCTGCGCTGCGTGATGATGCCACCCGGACCCGGTATCGCCCGGACCCCGAACTCCGGCGGCTGCGCCGGGTCGGGCATGGTTGCTCGCAGCTCGTTGTGGATCGTGCCTTCGAGTCTGGCGAGGAAGCCGAGCTGCCAGGCCCAGCTCCGGGTCAGGGCCTGCTCGTCGAGCCGGAGCGCCTCGATGTCCGGCCAGGCTGGGCCGGTGACGATCCGGTGCTCGACGAGCCAATACAGCTCGTGGTCGTCGATCACCGCCAGGTCGATCTTGACGCGGCACTGGATAGCCCGCCGGTCTGCGGTGATGAGTCCGCTATCAGGGTCGGCCGGGTCCGGCACGCTGATGTCGAACTGGGCCCTGACCTGGATCGGGGTGAAGCGATCGGTCTCCAGCGCCCATTCGAAGTAGCGCTCCAGAACGCCGGTGCCCAGCTCCAGGTGCTGCTCCCAGTCGCAGACCTGCTCAGCGGACAGGTCACGGGCCTGTGCATAGGCCGCCCGCTGCCTGCGCATCGACTTGTCGAAGCCAGCGACGGCCAGCGGCCGCACGATCGCCCGGTTCCAGTCCCACATGCCGGGGAAGTAGTAGACGTCGAGCGCGTCGTGGATCGCTTCGCCGAAGTCGAACACCTGCGCCGGCTCGATCAGCTCGTAGTCCTGCCGTTCCCGGGCACCGAGATCCCAGGCTCGGCGGCACCGTCGGAACAGCCTGCTCTCCCGCGGCCTGGTCACGTAGTTCACGCTCACGGCCACCTCCTGCCGCCCGGTGAATTCCGAGAGTACCGCGGTATCCCGGTCGCTCGTAGTACACCGAGCTTGGGTACACCGAGCTTGGGTACACCGAGCTGGGTCAGAGCCGTGCCACGGTCTCCGTGGGGTCCACGCGCTCAAGTGGGGGCACCTCATCGAACGCCTTGTCCGGACTGACGATGGGCCCAGCATGAGCATGACATGTGTAGGAGATCGGGCGAAACGACGAGAGGCGATGCGGCATGGACCGAGCTCGAACGGCCGGTGCAGCAGGACCGCGGGCTGCGGGCGAACCTGGTGCCGGACGCGTTGTTGGCCGCGCTGGCCCGCACGCATGGCTGCCGAGTCGCGACCGCCCGCCCGGTTCCCCGGCGTCCGTATCTTCGACCC
>JBOHHF010000244.1:0-16489 GCA_050700495.1 Pseudonocardiaceae bacterium | reverse complement strand
GTCCGAATACTGCAGTCTGCATCCAGAACGCGGCCCGTGGCTAGGCGCCAGTAGGGTGTCGGCTTCGGTTGGGATGGGTGGAGGTCGTGGGCTTGGGTGTAGGGCGGGCGGTCGGGTTGCTGCTCGGTGTCGCTGCCGATGCGGTGTTCGGCGATCCGCGACGCCATCACCCGGTCGCCGCCTTCGGGCAACTCGCCGCGACCGCCGAACGCGCGTGCTACGCCGAACACCGGTTCGCCGGGCTGGTTTACACCGGCGCCCTGGTCGGCGGTGTGGCGGTGGCCGGCGGCCTGCTGGAACAGGCTGGGCGCGGGCGGGCCGTGGTGCAGGTGGCAGGCACCGCAGTGGCCACCTGGATCACGCTGGGTGGGGCCTCGCTGGCCGAGGAAGGCGCCGCGATGGCTCGAGCGCTGGATGCCGGGGACCTCGACGCCGCACGGGCCCGGCTGCCGCACCTGTGCGGTCGCGACCCGGACGATCTCGATCTGGCCGGCGTGGCCAGGGCAAGCGTGGAGTCGATCGCCGAGAACACCTCTGACGCCGTCGTCGCGCCGCTGATCTGGGGCGCAGTGGCGGGAGTGCCAGGGCTGCTGGCCTACCGCGCGGTCAACACCCTCGATGCGATGGTCGGGTACCGGTCGCCGCGCTACCGGCGGTTCGGCTGGGCCGCGGCGAAGCTGGACGACCTGGCGAACCTGCTGCCGTCCCGGGCTGCCGCCGGGTTGACCACGCTGTGTGCACCAGTGGTGGGTGGTTCGGCCCGCGGCGCGTGGCAGGTCTGGCAACGCGATGCGCCAGCGCATCCCAGCCCCAACGCCGGGCAGGTCGAAGCGGCGTTCGCGGGCGCGCTGGAGGTGCGACTGGGTGGGCGCACGGTCTACCCGCACGGTACCGAGCAACGCCCGGTACTGGGCCAGGGCCGCACTCCCGATGCCGGTGACCTCACCCGCGGGGTCGAGCTGTCCCGGGTCATCGGGATGGTGGCCGCGGTATTGTGTGCGGTGCTCGCCGTCGTGGTTCAGCGGCCGTACCAGTCGGCGAGCGCGGCCACCGGTGGATCGTGCGGGTCGTCCGCATCCGGCCCGGCCCACCGCTCGCGGCGCCAACCGGTCGCCTCCCGCCAGGCGAAGTAGATCAGCCCCAGCGGCGCCATTGCGCCAAAGGCGAGCCACTGCAGTGCGTAGGCGAAAGACGGCCCGGAATACAGCGGCGGCAGGGGCAGCGCGGACAGCACCCCAGGGGAACCTTCCACCAACTGGACGTAGCCCGGCTCAAGCCGTATTCCGGTGGCGGCACCCACAGTGCGGGCGCTCACCGCGTACACCTGCCGGTGACCGTCCTGGGCCACGACCGCACCACCCTGCGGGTCCGGCTCGTCGGCCCGGAGCCGGCCGGTGACGGTCACGTCGCCACTGGGCACCGGGGGATAGGTGGGCACCCGCACCCCGTCGGCCGGGCGTAGATAGCCGCGGTCCACCAGCACGGTCGAGCCGTCCGCCAACTCAAGCGGTATCAGCACCTCGTACGCCGGCTCACCCTGGACGGTGCGCAGCCGGGCCACCATCTCGGCGTCGAGCAGGTAGCGACCGGTGACCAGGACCTGCCGCCACTCGGTGCCCTGCGTCGGCGCCGCGCCGGTGGCGACCACGTCGCGCAGCGGCTGCGGCGCAGTGGTGAAGGAGCGCTCGATGGCGGCATTGCGCTCCGCACGCTGCTCCGCACGGCCGAACTGCCACGGCGCAAGCAGGGTGAACGCGGCGACGGAGAAGCACACCACCACCGCCGTCAGCGCCACCCAGCCAGGGCGTACCAGGAACCGCCACCGCACACCACCACGGTAACCGGTGTTCAGCCCAGCACTGCGCGCGCGGCAGCGGCTGCGCTGACACCGTAACCGCCACCGAACAGCACCGCGTGCACCAGCAGTGGGAACAGCTGGTGCAGCGGGATGCGCTGTTGCCAGCCAGACGCCAGCGGGGCAACGTCCTGATAGCCGGCAAGCAACCGCTGCAGGTGCGGGGCGCCGAATAGTGCGAGCATCGCCAGGTCGGTCTCCCGGTGCCCGCCGTGCGCGGCCGGGTCGAGCAGCCACCCCCGCCCGTCGTCGCCGGCATGCACGTTGCCCGACCACAGGTCGCCGTGCAGCCGGGCCGAGGGCTCGGCCGGTCCGGCCAGCTCGTCGATCCGCTCGCAGACCCGGTGCACGGCCCGAGCCCCCGCCGAGTCCACCGCATTGCGGTCTACCGCGGTGCGCAGATAGCGCAACACCCGGTACTCGGCATACCACTGCGGCCACTGCGGCCCGGTGATATTGGACATCGGGGCGGCACCGATCCAGGCCTGCTGCGGCCCCCCCGGTGGTGCGGCGCCGAAGGTCGCAGCGCCCGCGGCGTGCAGGGTGGCGAGCTGACGCCCGAGCCGCTCGGCCGCGGCACCGTCCAGGCGTCCGGCCGGCACGTGTTCGGTGATCAGCCACTGGCCGTCATGTCCGTGCACCTGGGGCACCGGTGGACCACCGGGCACCCGCAGCCAGCGCAGCCCGGCTGCCTCGGCGATGACCTGTCCGGGTTCGCCCCGCTTGGCCGCCACGGTGCGCCCGTCACCCAACTCGATCACCCAGATGCCGCCGCGGGCTGATGCGGCGCGCACCGGTTGCCCGGTGATCGCGGCGGCTGCGTCGGCCGCCGTCATAGCCGGCCGCGTACCCACGCCAGCAATCCGGGTACCGCCGCGCACACCATGGCGAGCACCTCGTCGAAGCGGTGCTTGCCACCGAAGTACGGGTCGGGCACGTCGAGGTTCCCGTCGGCCGCCGGGTCGAACGATCGCAGCAACACCACTCGCTCCGGTTGCGCCACCAGCCGGCGCAGGGCCGCGAGATGCTCGGAGTCCAGCGCCACCAGCAGATCGGCCGACAGGTGCCGTGCGCTGACCTGCGCGGCGACATGCCTACAGTCGTAACCGGCCCGGCGCAGCGTCTCGGCGGTGCGCGGATCAGCTGGGTCGCCGATGTGCCAGCCACCGGTTCCCGCGCTGCTCACCTGCACCCGGCCAGCCAGGCCCTCCCGGCGCAGCGCAGCTGCGAACACGACCTCGGCCATCGGGGAACGGCAGATGTTCCCGGTGCAGACGAAGACCACAGACAGCCTCTTTTGCACGATGCTCACAACCCCAGTCTGAACCCATCACCTGTGCGTTATGGCACGGCCGTGGCCTACTGAGGTGCTCTCCTGCCGAGGTCGCGAAGGGTTTCGCGCATGTTTTGAGGTGTCGTCCTACTTCCGCGGGGGCAACTGTTGCAGTGCCCACGTGTTGCCATCCGGGTCGCTGAAGGTGACGAAGGAACCCCAGGGCTGGACGTCGACCTCGCTGACTTCCACGCCGCGGTTGATGAGCTCATGCCGGGCGGCTTCGACGTCCTCGACGACGATCAGAAGGCCTTGCTGCGAGCCTGGCGACATCTCAGTGATGCCGGTGCCCAGCATGATGGAGCAGGCAGACCCGGGCGGGGTGAGCTGCACGAAGCGCAGTGCGTCGTTGACCTGGTGGTCGTGGTCGGCGTGGAAACCGACCTGCCCCACGTAGAAGGCCTTGGCGCGGTCGACGTCGGTCACGGGAATGGCCACGAGTTCAAGTTTCCAGTTCATGGCCACAAGCTATCCGCGGGGTCGGACAGTTCGGCGTCAGATGCTGTCTCACCGGCCGCGGTCATAGCCGGCTGCGTACCCATGCCAGCAGTCCGGGCACCGCCGCGCGCACCATGCCGAGTACCTCGTCGAAGCGCAGCTTGCCACCGAAGTACGGGTCGGGCACGTCGATTCCCGGCACTGGACGTTGCGCGCGACCGTTGAATGGTCTATCAGCTCCTGACCTCCGACGGCACTTGGTCGGCGAAGGCTCGTGGCCACGATCGTGAACCCGCCGGCTACCACCGCCCTGGCACCGGATGATCTGGCGAGAGCAGCCGGTCTAGTCGACGGCGGTGCCGGCGGAGACGCTGATCGCTTGCTCGCCGCCGGTTTCGGATGCCGGATGTCCGGCACGCAGTGCCACGGCGGCCAGCACAGCCGCCGCCACGGCGGCCAGGCCACCGGCGCCGAAGGCGAGGTGGTAGCCGCCGGTGAGGGCGGTGAGTGGATCGTTGCCGATGGCGCGGAGATGGTCCGTGCGGGCGGCGGCGAGGCTAGCGAGGATGGCGAGGCCCAGCGCACCACCCATCATGAACGAGGTGTTGACGACTCCCGAGGCAAGCCCGGATTCGCTGGGTTCGACGTCGGTCATGGCGGCCAGCAGCACCGGGTTGAACGCCATGCCGGCGCCGAAGCCGAGCAGGATCATGGCCGGCAGAACATCGACGGCGAAGCTCGCGTCGACCGGAGCCCGTGCGAAGAGAACCAGTCCCATCGCGAAGAGCAGCAGCCCCGTCACCAGCGGCACCTTGATACCGAAGCGCAGGACAAGCTTGGCTGACAGACCGAGCGAGAACGCTGCCATGATCAGATTAGCCGGCAGGAAGGCGAGACCGACCTGCAGGGCGCTGTACCCGAGCACCAGCTGCAGGTAGAGCGCGGAGAGGAAGAACCAGGCGAAGAGGGCTGCGGCCCATAAGACGCTGACGACGTTGGAGATCGCGACGTTGCGCAGCCGGAAGATCCCCAGCGGCATCAACGGGGAGCGAGCCCGGGCCTCGACGCCGAGGAACAGCGCCAGCAGCACCGCCGCGGCAGCCAGCAGGCCGATCGTCCGGATGGACGTCCAGCCGGTTTCATTTCCGTTCACGATCGCGTAGACGGCAAGCATCAACGACGCGGTCACCGTCACAGCGCCGATCACGTCGAGACGTCCGGCGGTCGGCTCCCCGCGCTCGCCGGGCAGCAGAGCGAGGCACAGGGCAAAGACCACGACCCCGACCGGAAGATTGACCAGGAAGATCCAATGCCAGTCGAGCGCATCGGTCAAGATCCCGCCGAGGAGCACCCCGATGCTTCCGCCGCCGGCGATGACGAATCCGATGACTCCCATGGCCTTGGCCCGCTCGGCAGGCTCGCTGAACATCGTCATGATCAACGACAGCGCGACCACCGCAACGACCGCGCCACCAAGGCCCTGCGCCATCCGCGCCCCGACCAGGAACTCCTGCGTACCCGCGAGGCCACAGGCCAGCGAGGCCGCCGTGAACAGCGTGATGCCGATCAGGAACAGCCGACGGTGGCCGAAAAGATCCCCCAACCGGCCGCCGAGCAGCATAAAGCCGCCGAAAGTGATCAGATAGGCGTTCACGACCCACGCCAGCGAGGTCTCGGAGAACCCGAGATCTTCCCTGATCGAGGGCAGCGCGACGTTCACGATCGTGGTGTCCAGGACGATCATCAGATCTCCCAGGCACAACACGACCAGCGCCAGCCAGCGCTGGCGGCCTTGGATGCTCATCGTCGTCCGTGCCCTCCACCGCGCATCGGTCCCGCCACCCGTTCAGGGTGCGTCCTGTCATGACCCAAATCAACGTGATTACTCATCGGCCGCGACGTTGGTGCCCAGATAAGTTTCACCCGCTGCTGGTCAGAGGCACCGGTGAAGCGCCAGCGGTCAGTGGTGAGGCCTGCCGCGTCGATCCACGATTGGTAGGCGGCTTCGACCTCATCCAGCGCTGCGGGGTCCGGAACTGCGCCGGCCCGATGACCTCGGCGGTCTGGGAGTTGATGTCCGTCGCGGGGGCACTGTGAGGACGGTGCGCAGCTGCGCCAGTCAGATGCTGACCAGCGGTTGGATCTGTTCAAGGGTAGGGGCGAGCCGGTCTCGTTCGACCTCCAGGTCGTAGCGGCTCTGGAGGTTCAACCAGAATCGCTCGGTGGTCCCGAAGCACCGCGCAAGTCGCAGGGCTGTGTCGGCGCTGATCCGTCGCTTCCCGTGCACGATCTCGTTGATGCGATGCGGTGGGACACCGATAGCCACCGCCAGCCGGTGCTGGGTGACGCTGAGCGGCTCCAGGTACTCCTGCAATAGCACTTCGCCGAGGTGGATCGGAGACATGATCGGGGTGGTGTTCACGGATCCTCTCAGTGGTAGTCAACGATCTCGACGTCCTCGGGGCCGGCGGCGGTCCAGCGGAAGCAGATCCGCCACTGCCGGTTGATGCGGATGCTGTACGTATCGGCTCGATCGCCCCGGAGCTTCTCAAGCCGGTTTCCTGGTGGCACCTGTAGGTCACTTAGGGCATCGGCGGCGTCGAGGATGAGGAGCTTGCGCAACGCTATCCGCTGCGTGTTCTGGTCAAGTTTTCGGAGCCGATGTCGCTGCCAGACCCGGGTGAGGCAGCCGCTCTGAGCCACGTCGCCGCGCCACGGATGTGTTATTCGACGTGACTCTGCTGCAGACGATCGCGGTGGAGCTCGGAACAGCGGTGGAGAACGATTACACAGTCGATCTTACAGGGGACGCTGAGGTCAATCCAGTGCTACTGTACGCGCTGCATCGGCAGTATGGGGTCGACTTCGATCTCGACAGTATCGGCGAGCAGCTCAACGCAATGCTCGGCGAGATCGACAACGCAGCTGCCCAGATCGAAAAAGCTTACCAGGTGCTTGCCGATCTCGTTAGGTACCAGGGGCTCTCCGCCGAGCTGGAGGAGCGCATTCTCGCCGGAATCTTCAGCTTCGAGAAACTGCTAATGGTGCACGATTTGCGTAGCTCAGCGGAACTGCTCGCCCAGCACTACGTTATCGCCGCCGCCGCGGAGTGCACCTCCGCAATCGAAACACTGCAAGCGCAGGCAGTCGAATACCGGCTTGCCAACCCTGACGACATCGCGCCGCACGACGAGTTCCTGGTGCTCGACGCGTGCCTTGGCGATGATCAGGGCAGCCAGCGCGGGATCGCCGATCCGTGCGGTGACCTCGTCGACGAGTTGGGCACGAGCCTTGCTCAACGCGGTGATGTACTGCACGACGTCGTCGTACTCGCCCAGCTGGATCAGCCCAGAGATGGTGTGCAGCTGGTTGGTGAACTCGTGGGCCTGGGCTCGGAGGGTGTCGGTGGTGTGCCGAGTGACGCCGAGTTCCTTCTGCAGCTCGACGAGCTCTGTGCGGTCCCGCAGGGTGGTCACCGAGCCGATCGGCTTTCCGTGCACCGAGATCGGCCGGCGGTTCAGCGTCAGCACCCGAGCCTCAGTGACCACGATCTGATCCTGGCCGGCGGAGATCCCGGCGAGCACGTCGACCAGACGGCGGTCACAACCGAGCTCCTCGAGCGTGCGCCCTTCGTTGCCGGTGGGCAGCGCCAGCAGTTCCTGAGCAACCTTGTTGACCAGCGTGACCCGGTGGGCGTGGTCCAGACCGACCACGCCCTCTTTGACCCCGTACAGCATCGCCTCGCGTTGCTCGACAAGGCGGCGGATCTCGACCGGCTCAAGGCCGAAGGTCTGGCGCTTCACCCGGCGGCTGAGCAGCAGTGAGCCGACGATGCCGAGCGCGGTTCCCACACCGAGGTAGATGCCTAGGTCGGGCACCGCATCCCCAAGGCGTTCCCAGACCGTGGGATACACCCGTCCGACCTGTGCGACGCCGAGTAGCGTCCCGGCGGTTGTTCCGGTCGCGTCGAGGATCGGAACATGCGCCATCACGGAGTCCATGCCGCCTTCAGAAACTGTGCCGATCCAGGCTCATCCGCTGAGCACTGGACTGCCGTGCAAGGCGAGGAGCTGTCCCTCCCGCCCGGGGTCGGTGCGGCGACGATCTTGAGCTGCGGAGTCGTGACAACCACGGAGGACGCGCCGGACAGCATCCGGGCCTGCTCCAACCGCGCCTCCAGCGCGTCCCGGGGAACCGTCTCCTTCAGTCCGGCCTGGATGACGTTGGTCGCCGCGACGTTCTCGGCGTCCTGGAGAGCGCGCCGTCCGAGTACTTGCGGTGACTGCTGACCAGCGCGTGCCGGTACTCCCTGATGCGCCGACGGCCAAGGAACAGAGCGTCGACCTGGAGTTCACCAACTGGCGCGGGTTCGTAGCACCGCCCGGGATCAGCGACACCGACCGTGACGAGGTGCTCGGCGCGCTGGACCGGCTGGACCGGCTGCACCGGTCCGACCAGTGGAAGCGGGCGATCGAGCGTAACGGCTGGACCGACGCCTACCTCGCCGGTGATGAGTTCGCCACGTTCCTGACGGAGCAGGACCAGCGGGTCGCCGGTGTGCTGTCAAAGCTAGGGCCGTCGTGATCACCATTACCCGGCGGCTCCAGCGCCGCTCGGAACTCGGGGTGGCGCTGCTGCTGCTCCTCGTCCTCGGTGCGGTGGTGCTCTGGGATGCATCGCGGATTTCCGGCGACGTCAGCCAGCGCGGCGCTGTCGGGCCGAATGCGGTCCCGATGCTGGTAGGAGGGCTGCTCGTGGTCTGCGCGATGCTGCTCGGCAGGGACGTGCTGCGCGGCGGGCATGGCGAGGCCGACACCGGTGCGGATATCGATCTGAGCCACCGTAGCGACTGGCGGACCGTCTTGCTGCTGTCCGGTGCGTTCCTCGCTAACGCGGCGCTGGTCGACTGGGCCGGATGGGTCATCTCGGGCACCGTGCTGTTCTGGGGTAGCGCTTACGCCCTCGGTAGTCGTGCCTATCTCCGCGACCTGGTGATCGCGGTCATGCTCGCGGTGGCCAGCTTCTACCTGTTCGCAGTGGGGCTCGGCATCGGTTTGCCAGCCGGGATACTGACCGGAATCCTGTGATGGACGCGCTGTCCTCGCTGCTCGATGGCCTGATCACTGCCGCCACACCGGTGAACCTGCTCTACGCAGTGCTCGGTGTCCTGCTGGGCACCGCGGTCGGGGTGCTCCCGGGACTCGGTCCGGCGATGACCGTCGCGCTGCTGCTGCTGCCGGTCACCTACTCGCTGGAGCCGGCCAGCGCCTTCATCATGTTTCGCCGGCATTTACTACGGCGCGATGTTTGGCGGGTCCACGACCGCGATCCTGCTCAACACACCTGGTGAATCGTCCTCGGTGGTCACCGCGATCGAGGGCAACAAGATGGCGCGCACCGGGAGAGCCGCCCCGGCCCTGGCGACCGCCGCCATCGGCTCGTTCGTCGCCGGCACCATCGGCACCGCGCTGCTGGTCGTGCTCGCTCCGATCGTCGCCGACTTCGCGATCGGTCTCGGTGCACCGGACTATTTCTCGATCATGGTGTTGGTTTTCATCGCGGTGACTGCGGTGCTCGGAGCGTCGCGGATCCGGGGCTTCGCCTCGTTGGCGATCGGCCTGGCGATCGGCTTGATCGGGATCGACTCGGTGACCGGCCAACAACGGCTCACCTTCGAGGTTCCGCTGCTGGCCGATGGCCCGGACGTCGTCGTCACGGTCGGCATCTTCGCCGTCGGCGAGGCGCTCTGGGCCGCAGCCCATCTGCGCCGGGAGGCGGTGGACATCATGGCGGTCGGTCGCCTGTGGATGGGTCGCGAGGATTTCCATCGATCTTGGAAACCGTGGTTACGGGGAACGGCATTCGGTTTCCCGTTCGGCGCGATACCCGCGGGTGGTGCCGAGATCCCGACTTTCCTCTCCTATACCACCGAGAAACGATTGTCGAAGAGACCCGAGGAGTTCGGGCACGGCGCCATTGAGGGCGTCGCAGGGCCGGAGGCGGCCAACAATGCGTCCGCGGCGGGCACCCTTGTCCCGATGCTCACGTTCGGGCTACCTACCAATGCCACGGCTGCTGTCATGCTGGCCGCCTTCACCAGTTACGGCATCCAGCCCGGCCCACTGCTGTTCAACCGGGAGCCCGAGCTGGTGTGGGCCCTCATCGGAAGCCTTTTCATCGGGAACGTGCTGCTGCTGGTGCTCAATCTGCCGTTGGCGCCGCTCTGGGCGAAACTGCTGCGGGTCCCTCGGCCGCCGGCATCCTTTTCTTCTCCAGCCTCGGCGCTTACTCGGTCAACGCGCAGGCGTTCGACCTGGTCTTGCTGTTCCTGTTCGGGCTACTCGGCTTCATGATGCGGCGCTACGGGCTGCCGGTGCTCCCGCTCATCATCGGCGTCATCCTCGGCCCGCGCGCGGAGCTCCACCTGCGACGCACCCTGCAGCTCAGCGACGGCGACATCAGCGGCCTGTGGAGCGCCCCACTGGCCGTCGCCGTCTACATCATCGTCGGACTGATCGTGTTGTGGCCGCTGATCAACCGTGTAGCTGTGCCAGTCCGGCGCTGACCAGCGGCTGGATCTGCTCCAGGGTGGTCGCAAGCCGGTCTCGTTGATGCGACGCGGCGGGACACTGATAGCCACCGCCAGCCGGGCTCAGGAAGCGATGCACTCCGCTTCGGGAAGCTGCACCTCGGCGGTGGCCTCCGCACCGTCGGCGACGGACGAGGACGCGCCTGAAGCTGAGAAAGTTCTGGCCGAGTTGGCGGATGATCCCTGGCCGTTTAACTGAGTTATCCAGCCCGCGTCCCTACCGCGTTCGGGTGGAGGCGAGGAGGTCGCCGCCGCCGGTGGATAGCCCTCCTCCGCGCCTCGATCCGCACGCTGCAGTGCCACAGGTGCGCGAGCTTCTCGAGCGATGCGCGCGCTAACGTGCAGGTTGATGGACGAACTGCTGCGTCACCATGGCGACGTCGACGTCGCGCCGGGGATGCTCGATTTCGCGGTGAACGTGCGCGGTGCCGGGCCTCCGGTGTGGTTGCGGGAATGGCTGGTGGCGGCGCTGGACGGGCTGGGCCGCTACCCCTCCACCGCGCAGGACACCGCCGCCCGCGTCGCGGTTGCTGGCCGGCACGACCGCGACCCCGCCGAGGTGCTCGTGCTCAGCGGTGCCGCGGAGGGTTTCGCCCTGTTACCCGCGTTGGCGCCCCGGTCAGCTGCAATGGTGCACCCATCGTTCACGGAACCTGAGGTGGCGTTGCGCAGGGCAGGCATTTCCGTTGTCAGGGTGCCGACCGACGCCGCGCATCGGCTGCAACCGGAACGAATCCCAGCCAACACCGACCTCGTGGTGCTCGGCAACCCCACCAACCCGACCTCCGTGCTGCACCCAGCGGACACGGTACGTCTGTTGGCCCGGCCTGGGCGGGTGCTCGTGGTGGACGAGTCCTTCGCTGATGCGGAGCCCGCTGAAGCGGAATCCCTTGCCGCCGACGGTGATACTCCGGGCCTGCTGATACTGCGAAGCCTTACCAAGACCTGGGCCTTGCCCGGGCTTCGCGCTGGCTACGTGCTGGGTGCACCTGATCTGCTCGCTCGGCTGGCCGCGCCGCGTCCGCCTTGGCCGGTCAGCACACTGACGTTGGAAGCCGTGCGAGCCTGCAGCGCTCCGGCCGCGGTGGCCGAGGCCGCTGCTACGGCTGCGCAGACCGTGCGGCACCGGGAATGGATGGCCCACCAACTGGCCGATCTGCCCGGTGTCACGGTTCACCAACCGGCCGCGGCGCCCTTCCTGCTACTGCACATGCCACGTGGTGAGCGGGTCCGGGCCGCGCTGGCCGATGCCGGCATCGCAGTACGGCGCGCTGACACCTTCCCCGGCCTCACCCCCGACCACCTGCGGGTCGCAGTCCGACCTCCTGAGATCGCCACGCTGCTGGTGGACGGTCTACGTGTCGCACTGGCGGCACTATGACCGCGACTGTGCGGGACGTGGTTGCTGCGTTGGAGGCTGCTTACCCGCCGGCGTTGGCAGAGAGCTGGGATGCGGTGGGGCTGGTCTGCGGTGATCCGGCTGAGCCGGTGCAGCGGGTGCTGGTAGCGATCGACCCGGTCGCCGAGATCGTTGCGGAGGCGCTGGAGCTCGACGCCCAACTGCTCGTCACGCACCATCCACTGCTGCTGCGCGGAGTGCACGGGGTGCCCGCCGACGATCCGAAAGGCGTCCTGGTGCACCGGCTGGTGCGGGCCGGAGTCGGGTTGTTCTGCGCGCACACCAACGCCGACGCGGCCGACCCTGGGGTGTCCGACGCGCTAGCTCACGCGCTGGGATTGCGGGTCACCGGCGTGCTCGACCCCCATGAGGGGCAATCGTGCACCGGGCTCGGGCGGATCGGCGGATTGGCCCAACCCGAATCCCTTCGAGCGTTCACCAGTCGGGTGATCAGCGCGCTACCGGAGACGGCGTGGGGTGTGCGGGCCGCCGGTGACCCGAAACGGCCAGTGCGCACCGTCGCAGTCTGCGGCGGCGCCGGGGACTCACTACTCGGTGCCGCCGCCCGCGCCGGCGTTGATGCCTTCCTCACCGCCGACCTGCGGCACCACCCCGTGTCGGAACACCTGGCAGCCGGGGGCCCTGCGCTGGTGAACGTTGCACACTGGGCCAGCGAGCACCCGTGGTGTGCTCAGGCCGCGGCAGTGGTGTCGGCGGCGCTCGGCGGTACGGTCGATGTTCGCGTTTCGTACCGCCGCACCGATCCTTGGACGATCGGCTTGGCGCAACCTGATAGGAGCCCCCCGGGGTGAACGCCGATCCCGCCGCGCAACGCCGGCTGCTCGACCTGGCCGTGGTGGACGCCGAATTGACCCGTGCCGCGCACCGGCGCCGGTCGCTGCCCGAGCTGGCCGAGATCGAGCGGCTCGACAAGGAGTCGGCGTCCGGGCGGGACTCGCTGGTCGAGGCGGAGACGGCGGCATCGGATCTGGATCGCGAGATCCGCAAGCTGGAGACCGAGATCGATCAGGTGCGGGCCCGGGAGGACCGCGACCGCGGGTTGCTCGACTCCGGATCGATCAGCTCCAGCAAGCAGTTGGAGGACCTGCAACATGAGTTGGCCACCCTCCAACGCCGCCAGACTGCCTTGGAGGACGACCTACTGGAGGTGATGGAGCGACGCGAGGCTACCGGCGTCGACGTCGACCGTGGCCGCGCCGTGTTGACCGACATCGAGCAGCGGCGCCTCGATGCCGCTCGCCGCCGGGACGACGCGCTGGCGGACCTGGAGTCCACCGAGCAGCACCGTAAGCAAGAGCGCGACACCCTGGTCGGCGCGCTGCCCGCCGACTTGGTGGCCCTCTACGAGCGCATCCGGGCGCAGCGGGGCACCGGCGCCGCCCCGCTGCGACAGCAACGTTGCGGCGCCTGCCAACTGGAGCTGGACCGCACCGCGATCGGGCGCCTGCGGGAGGCGGCCTCCGATGAGGTGCTGCGCTGCGAGGAGTGCGGCGTCCTGCTCGTGCGGGAAGAGTCCGGGCAGTGACCCGGCGAGTCATCATCGAGGCGGACGGCGGCTCACGCGGGAATCCCGGACCGGCCGGATACGGGGCGGTGGTGCGAGACGCCGACACCGGGGAGCTGCTCGCCGAGGTCTCTGGGGGGTTGGGCACCACCACGAACAATGTCGCCGAGTATTCGGGCCTTATCGCCGGACTACGCGCCGCGCTCAAGGAGGGCGCTGAGCGCGTTGAGGCGCGAATGGACTCCAAGCTGGTCGTGGAACAGCTCAGCGGGCGCTGGCAGGTCAAGCAATCGCATCTGCGACCGCTGGTCAGCGAGGCGGTCGGGCTGGCTGGCCAGCTCGATGACGTCACCTACGTCTGGGTGCCGAGGGCCCGCAACGTCCACGCCGACCGGCTGGCCAACGAGGCGATGGATGCCCAGACCGGCGTCCCCCGCAAGCCTGGAGCGCAGACCACGGCACCGTCGAACTGGACCGGTGTCACCGGCCCCCCGACCCGGTTGCTGCTGCTGCGCCACGGGCAGACCGAGCACTCCGCACAACGCCGCTACTCCGGGCGCGGGGACCTGCCGCTGACCGAGCTGGGGGAGCGGCAGGCGGCCGCGGCCGCCGCGCGACTGGCCTCCACCAGTGGTGTGGCGGCGGTGATCAGCTCGCCGATGCTGCGGGCCCGGCAGACCGCCAAGCCGGTGGCCGACGCGCTGGGCGTGCCGTTGAGCGTCCACGACGGGCTGATCGAGACCGATTTCGGGGCCTGGGAGGGGCTGACCTTCGCCGAAGCCCGGGAGCGGGATCTGGACCTGCACACCCGGTGGATCACCGACACCTCGGTGGCCGCACCGGACGGCGAGAGCATGGACGCGGTGCACCGCAGGGTGCGCCGGGCGCGCGACCAGCTGATCGCCGAGCACGGCGGCGCCACCCTGGTCGTGGTCAGCCACGTCACGCCCATCAAGGCGTTGCTGCGGATGGCGCTCGACGCCGGCCCGTCGCTGTTGCACCGGTTGCACCTGGATCTCGCATCACTATCGGTGGCGGAATTCTACCCCGACGGCCCCGCCTCCGTAAGCCTCGTGAACGACACCTCCCATCTCCCCTAACCCCGCGTGTCGCGCCGTGGCGCACGGTGTGTCGTCCTGTAGTGCACGGTGTGTCCGTACGTGGTGCACGCTGCTCATCGCACGAACAGGTAGATCGACACCGCCAAGCCGACCACGACCACTGCGACCCGCAAAGCCGGTGCGGGCACTCGACCGGCGAGCTTCGCGCCGAGAAAGCCCCCCACCAGATTGAGGGGGGACAGCAGCGCAACGATCAGCCAGTCCACCGGCGCACCGATCGCGAACACCACCAGGCTGACCGTACTGATGATCAGCGAGAGCACACCCTTGACGGCATTGAGCCGGCGCAGGTCGTCATGCGCGGTGAGGGCAAGCACCGCGATCAGGATGACGCCGAGTGCCCCGCCGAAGTAGCCGCCGTAGATCGCGGCGAGGAAGACCGCTGGCAGCAAGACCGCGCGGCGGTCGGGGGCGTCCGGCTCGGGCTCGCCGATCCGCCGGGCGAGCCACGGCTGCACCCCTAGCAGCACGCTGGCCAGCGCCACCAGCACGGGCACCACCGTGTCGAACACCTCGGCGGGCAGCACCAGCAGCAGCAGGCTTCCCACCAACGAGCCCGCCACCGCGACGCCGGTGGTCGACAGCACCCGACTGCGCTGCCCACGCAGCTCCCGGCGGCTGCCCAGCGCCAGGCCCGCGCTGCCGGAGCACTGGATAACCGAGTTGGTGACGTTTGCCGCAAGCGGCGGGAAGCCGGCCGCCAGCAGCGCCGGGAACAACAGCAGCGATCCACCGCCGGCCAACGCGTTGACCATGCCCGACACGACGCCCGCGACGATCAGCAGGGCGAGGTCGACCGGCGGCACGAGGTGCCACGCTAACCCGGTCCGGGACGATCTATGCTGAGGGGGCGGACGAGCTGGCCGGGCGGTCGCGGCGGGCTCGGTGACGGGCCCGCCGAGGAAAGTCCGGACTCCTCAGGGCAGGGTGGTTGATAACGGCAACCCGGGGTGACCCGCGGGACAGTGCCACAGAAAACAGACCGCCCCGCCCCACGAGATCGACGGGGCCGGGGTAAGGGTGAAACGGTGGTGTAAGAGACCACCAGCGCCCCGGGTGACCGGGGCGGCTCGGTAAACCCCACCCGGAGCAAGGCCAAAAGGCGCGCCGGCTTCGGCGCGCTGCGCAGGCGATAGAGGGTGGCCCGCCCGATGCCTGTGGGTAGGCCGCATGAGCCTGCCGGTGACGGCAGGCCTAGATGGATGGCCGTCGGCCGGGACGCCGCAAGGCGCCCGGTGTACAGGATCCGGCTTACAGGCCAGCTCGTCCGCCACAAGCCTGTGAGCAGCAAAGACGCCGCTAACGACCCGATTCTGTCCGCACAGTGTCCGCAGGAGGATCGATCTTGAGCACGGAATCGACGGCTGTCCGGGTCGTGTCATCCGCGTCCGGCCACAGGTGCGAGTAGGTGTCCAGCGTCTCGGCAGCGGTGGCGTGCCCGAGTCGGGACTGCACTGTCTTGATCGACTCGCCGTGGCGGATGAGCAGCGAGGCGTAGAAGTGCCGCAGTTCGTGCATCCCGGTTCCGTGAGGGGCTGCCTCGATGGCGGCCACAGCCGGGCGCCAGACGTTCCGGGAGAATCGTGGTCGCAGTAGCGGGAGCCCGTCGTCATCGACGAACAGCAACCCGTCCGGGCCGGTGCCGTATATCCGCAAGTGCTCGGCGAGGGCCTCAGCCACTACATCGGGTAGGGGCACGGTGCGCACGCTGGCCGCTGTCTTGGGCGGTCCGAACAGAGGCCGTCCGTCGTCTTGGCCGATGAGCTGCCGGTCCACGGTCAGGCAGCGTTTGAGGAAGTTCACGCGATCTTGAGTGAGTCCGAACGCCTCGCCCTGCCGCAGTCCGGTTCCGGCGGCCAGCACCGCGAGCGCTCGGTAGCGCGGGGGCACTGTGCTGGCGAGCGCGGTCACCGCTTCCACTGGTAGTGGCACTACTTGGCGTCTGATCTTGCGGGGCAGTTTGGTCTGCTCGCAGGGCGAGGAGGGATGATCCGGTCTCGCACAGCGGCGCGGAAGATGGCGCTGACTGTGCCGTGTAGGACGTGCACGGTGGTCGGGGCCAGCGGGGAGCCTTTCACCCAGGCTTGGATCTCGCTGGGCCGGATTGTGCCGATCGGTCGGTCACCGGATGCGGGGTAGGCGTGGCGGCGCAGCATCGTCTCGACGTGAGCTGCCGACGACGGCCGGTGCACCTGGGCGGCCCGCCAGTCCTCGGCGAACCCATAGAAG
>JBOHHF010000243.1:0-8004 GCA_050700495.1 Pseudonocardiaceae bacterium | reverse complement strand
GCGAACGCAACCGGATCGACGAGGTGGTCGGCGAGTACGTGGCGCTGCGCCGGGCTGGCGCGGACTCCTTGAAGGGGTTGTGCCCCTTCCACGACGAGAAGACCTCGTCGTTCAACGTCCGCCCAGGTCACGGCACCTTCCACTGCTTCGGCTGCGGCGAAGGCGGATCCGTCGTCGACTTCATCATGAAGATCGAGCACCTCGGCTTCGTCGAGGCCGTGGAGCGGCTGGCTGACCGGGTCGGGATCCGGCTGACCTACACCGGTGGTGGTGGCTCCTCGGTGCAGCGCGACCGCGGCACCCGATCCCGGCTCGTCGAGGCGACCAAACTGGCGCAGGAGTTCTACGCCGAGCAGTTGAGCTCGCCGGAGGCACGGCCGGCCCGGGAGTTCCTCACCCAACGCGGGTTCGGCCAGGAAGTGGCGGGCACTTTCGGCTGCGGCTTCGCGCCATCGGGTTGGGAGCAGCTCACCAAGCACCTGCTCGGCCGTGGGTTCTCTGTTGAGGAACTGGTCAAGGCGGGGGTGTCCCGGGAGGGCCAGCGGGGGCCGATGGACCGTTTCCACCGCAGGCTGCTGTGGCCGATCCGCGACCTCGGCGGTGATGTGGTCGGTTTCGGTGCCCGGCGGCTGTTCGACGACGACCGCAACGAGGCGAAGTACCTCAACACCGCCGAGACGGCGCTGTACCGAAAGTCACAGGTGCTGTTCGGGCTCGATCTGGCCAAACGTGAGATCGCCCGGCGCCACCAAGTCGTCGTGGTCGAAGGCTACACCGACGTGATGGCGATGCACCTGTCCGGGGTGCCCACCGCGGTGGCGTCCTGCGGCACGGCGTTCGGCACCGAGCACATCTCCGTGCTGCGCCGGCTGCTCATGGACGACGACGCCTTGCGCGGCGAAGTGATCTTCACCTTCGACGGGGACGAGGCCGGGCAAAAGGCGGCACTCAAGGCCTTCGACGACGAGCAGCGCTTCGCTGCGCAGACCTTCATCGCGATCGCGCCGGACGGTATGGACCCCTGTGAGCTGCGCCAGGCCAAGGGCGACGCCGCGGTCCGCGACCTGGTGGCCCGCCGCCAGCCGTTGTTCACCTTCGCGGTGCGGTCCCTGCTCGCCGAGCACGACCTGGACACCGCAGAGGGCCAGGTCGAAGCGCTGCGACGGGCAGTGCCGCTGGTGGCCCGGATCAAGGACCCGGCACTGCGTGATCGGTATGCGACACAGCTGGCGCACTGGAGCGGCTGGACGGGTGAGGAGGCCACGGTGGTCCGGCGGGTCCGGGAAGCCGCCGGCGACGAACCTCGACGACGCGGCGGGCGCAAGCAGAGCACAACGTCATCGACCGAGAACGGCACCGAGCTGCCCCCGCGAGACGATGTGCGGCTGCAGGCCCAGCGCGAGGTGCTCAAGGCGGTGCTGCAGGAACCCGCGATGACCGGCCCGGTGTACGACACGCTGCCCACCGACGCGTTCACTCACCCCAGCTACGCCCAGCTGCACGCAGCGGTGCTGGCCGCCGGTGGTACCGCGGCGGGGATGTCCGGTCCGGAGTGGATCGACGCCGTCGCCGTGCACTACCCGCAGCGGTCACTGCTCACCGAGCTCGCCGTGGAGACGTTGCGAGGCAACGGCAAGGCCGAGGACGACGCGCGCTACATCGGCAGCCTGCTCGCCCGCCTGCAGGCCACTGTCGTCGGGCAGCAGGTCGCCGAGATCAAGTCGCGGTTGCAACGGATCTCACGGCTGGACGACCAGGACTCCTATGACCGGCTCTTCGGTGACCTGGTGGCCCTGGAGCAGTACCATCGGGCGCTTCGCGAGCAGGCCGTGGGAGCGCATGATTGAGTGCGTGGAAACGATTGTTGCGGCACTTGACCGCAGCTTTTGAGCTGCCCACCGGATTCACCGGCACCCTGGAGCCCGCCGAGCGGGTCGTCACGACGGGGGAGCTGGCCGGTGGCGGGCACCTGGTGCTCACCCAACTGGGACTGTGGGTGCCGGAGGGTGCCGAGGCCCGCCGGATCGGCTGGCACATGGTGAGCAAGGCGGTGTGGGACCGCAGCGCGCTGGTCGTCACCGAGGCGGTCAGCACCGGTACCGCGGGCGAGGCCGTACTGCTGTCCGATCTGCCGCCGCGCCGTTTCGCGCTCGCTGCGCCAGGCCAGGTCCCCGAGAAGGTGCGTGAGCGGGTGATCAGCACGATCCGGTCCAGCCAGCACTGCGAGCTCCCAGGTGGCGGAGCCTGGTTCGTGCAGCGCCGGATCCCTGGACGCGACGGCGTGGTGCTGCAGGTGCGGGCCGATCCGGGGACTGAGCCCGGCGCGGTGGAGATGATGGCCAGTGAGGTTGCGTCGCGCTTGCCGCGGCCCGCTGCACCCGGTTAGTTTCGGCTCCGTAACGACGAGGAGGTCACTGGTGTGGGATCCGGAGGCCTACCTCGAATTCGGTGACCAGCGGGCGCGGCCTTTTCACGACCTGCTCACCCGGGTGGGTGCTCGCGACCTGGCTCTGGTGGTGGACCTGGGTTGCGGGCCGGGCACCCTGACGCCCTTGCTCGCCAAGCGGTGGCCCAGGGCCAAGCTGATGGCGGTGGACAGCTCACCGGAGATGGTGCAGGCCGCATGGGAACGAGGCATCTCCGCCGAGCTGTGCGACGTGCGGAGCTGGTCGATCGCTCCCGGTACTGGTCTGGTCGTCTGCAACGCGGTTCTGCAGTGGGTTCCCGGGCACGCCGACTTGCTGCGCCGGTGGATGCGGGAGTTGCTGCCGGGGGGATGGCTCGCCTTACAGGTGCCCGGGAACTTCAGCGCGCCGTCGCACACCGAGACGGCCCGGTTGGCTGCCGAGCCCCGCTGGCGCGGCCTGCTCGACCTCACGCCAGCCTGTCCGGTGCTCGAACCTGCTGGTTACGCCGCGGTGTTGGCGCCGGGCGCCGAGGAGTTGGACGTGTGGGAGACCACCTACCTGCACCGGCTGACCGGATCCGACCCCGTGCTCGAATGGATCACCGGAACCACGCTGCGGCCGGTCCGGGCCGCGCTGTCAGCGGCCGAATGGATGGCGTTCCGGCAGGAGCTCGCGCCACGGCTGCGAGCTGCCTACCCGGCGGGAGCCGACGGGGTGACCTGGTTCCCGTTCCGCCGGATCTTCGCCGTCGCACAAGCCGGGTAGCTCGCGTGGCAGGTCCGGCGCCGCTCGCTACCGGTCTTCCTGGACATTCCGGCCGCACACTTCGCTGATCTTGGCGCTGACCACTCCGGCCGCACCCTGCACCGCGGGATGGTCGATGAGCTGGCGGCATATGCGCTCAATCTGCTCATAGCGCTCACGGCCGGCCCGGGAGCCGAGCACGTAGCCGATCGCGCCACCCAGCAGAAAGCCACGCATGTCGTCCTCCTCGTCTCGTACCCTGGTGTTCCGGATCATCCTGCCAGCTGGTGGGGCAGCCGCACGGGTGGTGCAGGTGGTGCGGTAAGGTGGTCATCGGCCGGCCCGCCACTGGGTTCGGGCACCCGGTACCTTCCCCGATAGCTCAATTGGCAGAGCATGCGACTGTTAATCGCAGGGTTGTTGGTTCGAGTCCAACTCGGGGAGCCGAAACGCAGGTAGAGTGGTAGCAAGGAACGTGGCTGCCGAGCAGCGACTCCGCGATATTCTCGACACCTGTGCGCCTTCTCTCGCCCAGTTCCTTGACGGACTCGCGCTTTCGGAAAGGTTCCGTCCCTTAATGGTATCCTTGATCATCGATGGTACGGCTACCATACCCAGCGTCGTGACCGCTGGCCACTCCCGCCGTGAAGTTCATTTTGATCACATTGGAGACCAATTCTCGAGGTTCCTCGAAGTAGTCCATCACGATAATCCCGACGCGCTCTCGCGGGGCTCCTGCAAGATATTCACTGAGGCGTGGATTTATCACTTTTGAGTAGCCGCGCGCCTTCAGGTTAACGGCACTCGAAAAAGTAATGTACAGATCTCTGGAATCGCCACATCTTGCCTCCTCCATATGGGCGATGACGAAGTTGTACTTGTCATCTTCTCCGGGGTCCTGATAGCGATCCTCGACATCGTAGGTCAGAGTTGTCGCGCTTCTGAAGCGCTGATTTTCCGACCAATAGGTAAGGTCAAATCCGACGTCCTGGCTGCCCTCGAACCTGCGTAGCAAGACGATCTTACCGCGAACTTCTCCCAATGTCGTTTCGGGCGTCAGTGGAAGATTGGTAGTCATAGAACCGCCGTTAGGAAGGGGAACGTCAAAATTGTAGAATAGCGACGCGTCCTCGACGTGTTGCCACGTTCTCGCTTTGAAAGCTTCTTCAAACGTGTTTGATCGGATAATCCAGTTCGCCGGGTCTGCCCTGGGCTTTCCAAAAGCTTCGGAAGGGGCAAAGCTGCCGAGGCGACTATCGAAGCGCTCCTCTTCCTTGACTGACATTAGAATAGTTTCGGAAGGATGTCGCTCAAGAAAGTTGATGCAAATGCTTAGAATATCAGCATAACTCTTTCCCATGTGCACAACATCGTGATGGGCGAAAAGGTTATCCTGGTAGTGCGCAAGCCTGATGTCGAGGAAACGTATTCCCGAATTCAGCTGGTCGGTCAGGTCCAGGTTCTGGGTTTTACCAAATCCGAGGGGGCCGTCGACGCAGCAAGAATCATGCGTTCCAGGAATGCTCAGTGTCGTCACTGGAGCGTCATCGGGAATGTCATGCATCCAGGAAGTCTGAGAAATAGACTCGTCCATCATGCTCCTCTGGTCATCCGCCTTCGGGCGCTGCTGGCCACCCTACCTAATCCTCCCGACAGTCGTGCGTAGGAGTGTTCAACCGCCCCTCACCGGCGTCGTCGCCAGGCTGGAGCGGGCCGGCTACCTGTGCCGTCAATCCGACCCGGATGACGGTCGCCGGCAGCTGCTGCGTCCCGCGCCAGGGGGCATCGCCGAGGTCTTCGCCGGGCGGCAGAGCGACTCGACAGTGCTGGTCGCAGGCTTCGGACACCGCGCAGCTCGAGGCGATCGCCATGACTGACGACGAACAGCTCAACGCCCTGTTCGAGCGGATGTGCCGGGCCTGGGTCGACAGCGACGCGCAGGCCTACGGCGCCTGCGTCACTGCGGACTCGGATTACGTGTCCTTCGACGGCATGCGGGCGCGCTGGGCGGGAGCCGATGGTCCAGGCCCGCGATCGACTGTTTCCGCGGCGTGCTTACCGGTTCCTCGCTGGTCGGGAAGATCGAGTCGATCCGCTACCTCGGCGGCGACGTTCGCTTGGTGCACGCCACCGCGTCAGTCTGGTCGCCTGGTGTTTC
Organism: Pseudonocardiaceae bacterium; assembly: GCA_050700495.1. GTDB lineage: Bacteria > Actinomycetota > Actinomycetes > Mycobacteriales > Pseudonocardiaceae. Next base: position 2,694 of record JBOHHF010000243.1, on the reverse strand, counting down.
CACGCTGCGCCTGAGGCGGCTGGCCCGGCAGATTCTGGTCGATACCCGCACCGCGGACGGAGGGCGGTTCGTCGCGCTGCACAACAGCCGGGTGTGACCTGAGCTCCGCCCAGTGCCACATCCATATGAGATCGCTATCGTATGGATGTGGGCGTGTTCAATCCCCCGGATCTAAACCCCGACTCGGCGATAGTCGGTGCCACCGCGATCGGCTCGGACAGGTGCAGCAGCACCCGCACCGTGGTATCGGCTTCGGTCAGGAACTCGATGCGGGTGAATTCGACCGCGATGTACCCGCCATCGACGGTGGCGTCCATGCGAACGAAGTGGCCGTCGACCAGGTGCGTCGCAGACAGTGAGCGGGCAATGAGCTCGGCCAGTGTCAGGGATTCTGCGCGGGCGGTCTGAGCGGGCACCGTCTCGGCGGTCGTGGTCATGGGTGGCTCCTCCTGGTCGGGCTGGGTGTGGCTCATCGGACACCTTCGACGGTGATCACGCCTGGGAGATGGCGATCAACAGGCCGCTGTGGAACAGCAGTTCCATGACCCGGGTGGGGATGCTCCGCAGGGCACGCGTGGTGCCGAGTGGCGCAAGCCGCGACCACCGCCACACATGCCGCCGAGTCCCCTCTTATCACCGCCGCTGCGGTGTGGCGAGGTGTCTTACGGTGCCACCCACAGATCACCGTGCCGGCATGGTGCATGGTTCCACGGTAAGGCGGGGTAGCACGCAGCTTGCGGCGTCGGCGACTTGTTCAGCGGCTGTTTCCACAGCCATCACCAAGGCTGCGCAGGGCCTCGGCTCCGCCACGAAGATCACCGCTGGAGCAGGTGCTTCACAGAACGGGGGTGATCGACTGTACCCGCAGCGAAGCGAAGCCAGCGGTGGGCTAGCCTCGGCACCCATCCGGGGCGGTAGCTCAGCAGGTCAGAGCAGCGGACTCATAATCCGTCAGGTCGTGGGTTCGATCCCCACCCGCCCCACCGGTTTACCAGCGATGATGTCCTTTTCAAGATCGAAAATTGTGATCTTTGTCCATGAAATTGTCTTTGAACTGCTGTTCAGATGGCCTCATGAGCCCAGTTTGGAGGTGCCTGGACGTCAGCAGGGGAGTGCTCTGCGTGTGCGCACCCGTCCGCATTGACCAAGATCGTGACTGATTAGGATCAGGATCGAGAGACATGCCCTTGGCGCCAAGGGCAGTCACGCCACCGCACGGCGGGGTGAGTGTCTCTTGAGTAAGTCCAGCCTGTTGCAGCACCAAGCCTCGGTCAGCGTCTCCACGGTGCGGATGACACCGGACAGCGAGCGGCCCAGCCGGTCCAGCGCGACCACCACCGCGGTGTCGTCGGCGCTGACGTAGCGGCGTCATAGGATTCCGGCCGCTCGTGACCGCGTGATCAGACGGAGGTCGGCGGTGGAGCCGGGGACTTTTGTGGCCACGTGCGCGGTGGTCATCGCGATGTTGTCGCTCGTCGTGACGATCGTCCAGGCGCGGGTGACCCAGATCCACAACCGGAAGTCCGTCCGTCCTGTCCTGCAGATCGGCGACACGTTCCACCGGGGCGAGCAAGCGGGCCTGCTGCTGAGTAACGTGGGGCCTGGGGCCGGCGAGGATCGTGACCAGCCGGCTTCAGGTGGCCGACCGCGTGCTCGGGGAGTTCGGCGAGGACTCGATCAATCAGATGCGCGTCGAGCTGGAGCGGCGCCGCCCGCGGGGCGACGACGTTCCGGTCCGGCGCTTTCCTTGCCGTCGACTACCTCCGGTTCCTACTGAGCGTGGACGACTACGATCCCGAAAGTGACGCAGAGTTCGCGCATCTTTTGCGGGACCGGCTCAGAGCTTGCCGCTCGCCGCAACGAGTTCACCCGATGGGGTGAGAAGCAAGACGTACTAGCCGGTTGTTCGTTCCCCTCCTTTCCTGTAGTGGCCGCCACTGGCCACTCCGTGTGACGGAAGTGCCGCATACGGCTCAGTAATGGAGGTCTCAGCATGGCATCCTTCGATTTTTACGTGGTCAACCATCTCAGCAAACATCCAACTGTCGATGCGACAATTACCTGCATAGGTGAGGGTGCTACCGTCGGAACTCTACATTTCATCAAAGACGGTGTCGCCCTACCGGCAAACCTAGGCGGCCCGCCTCCCAGGATTCATTTCCCGGTAAGTCAATTCAATGACGTGATCACCACCCTGAGATATGAAAAGCCTCTGGCGTTCAATTTCACTGCCGGTAACGGTATTGGAACGGTTGGCACGGCGGCGCGGGAGCCGGTCGGAGAACAAGAGGGGGTGTAGAGCCTCGCCGGCGGATTCGGGCGTTTCTGCGTGGGTTGTTGGCTGACCTACCGCGGAAGAACTGCTGGATGATCGCCGAGTACGCCGGCGACGCGGCGCCTGATGGGATGCAGCACCTGCTGGGGCGGGCGGTGCGGGACACCGACGGGGTGCGCGACGACTGTCCACAGACGACCATGATCGCGTTGACCTGTAACGAGATCCGACATCGGTAACTACACCGCCCGCCCTTGAATACTCTGGCCGCGCGCTCCCCCCGCACACCTAGCCTTGATCATTCACGGGGATTGCAGGGTGTCTTGCCGGTCCTCGGTTGTTGATCTTCAACCTGCTTGTTGATGTTGTTGTCAGGGTACGGTCAGGTTTAGGGCCCGGTTGCCGCCTCGGGTGGGCGC
>JBOHHF010000242.1:0-27624 GCA_050700495.1 Pseudonocardiaceae bacterium | reverse complement strand
TGGTGGATCAGGGCCTCGTCCCAGTCGTCGCCCCCCAGGTGGGTGTCGCCGTGGGTGGAGAGGACCTGGAAGACGCCGGCGGAGCCGACGTCGAGGATCGAGACGTCGAAGGTGCCGCCGCCCAGGTCGTAGACGGCGATCTTCTTGCCCTCCTGCTTGTCCAGGCCGTAGGCCAGCGCCGCCGCGGTGGGCTCGTTGACGATCCGCAGCACGTTGAGTCCGGCGATCTGGCCGGCCTCCTTGGTGGCCTGACGCTGGGCGTCCTCGAAGTAGGCCGGTACGGTGATCACCGCGTCGGTCACGTCCTCACCGAGATAGGACTCGGCGTCGCGCTTGAGCTTCATCAGCACCCGGGCGCTGATCTCCTGGGCGGTGTACTTCTTCTTGTCGATCTCGGTCGACCAGTCGGTCCCCATATGCCGCTTGACCGACCGGATGGTGCGGTCCACGTTGGTGACCGCCTGGTTCTTGGCGGACTGACCGGTGAGCACCTCGCCATTCTTGGCGAAGGCGACCACCGAGGGCGTGGTACGCGCACCCTCCGAGTTCGCCACCACCGTGGGCTCGCCGCCCTCCAGGACGGACACGACGGAGTTGGTGGTCCCTAGGTCGATGCCGACCGCACGAGCCATGTGAGCAACCCTTTCCAAACTTGACTGATGCTGACTCAAGGTTGATGACGACTATACTAAGCCGTCAACCCAGACCTTGAGCCAGGCACACTCAATCTTCCGGTCACTCCAACGGCGGGGACGGCGCCGGTGTTCCCGCCGCTACCGCTGGCGGCGGACGGTCCGCATCGCCACCACCGCCAGCAGGCTTCAGGGTGCAACCCGCGCGCGGGGTTCCGGCGACGCTGCCAAGCTGGACTCGGACACATCGCAGCCCTGCGTAACCCGAGGGGGGTACCCGGTGGAACAAGACGCTGGCCGGGTGCGGGAGTTCGGTGCGGAGCTGACCGAGCAAGAATGGGCCGATCTCGTCCGGCACGGTCGCCGACGTCGGCTGCCAGCCGGCGCGCCGCTGTTCGTCGAAGGCACCCACTCCGACGCAGTGGTCATTTTGATCTCAGGACGGGTCAAGGTCTTCACCTCCGCCGAGGACGGCACGGAAGTGGTCTTGGAGGTGCGCGGGCCAGGGGCCATACTTGGCGAGCTGACAGCAATCGACGGGCAGCCACGCTCGGCGTCAGTCAGATCATTGGAACCTGTTGATTTTCTGACCGTGAGATTCCGTGAATTCACCGCCTTCCTGCACGCCTATCCCCAAATAATGTGGCTGTTGCTGCGCATCCTCACCGATCGATTACGCAACGCGGACCGCAGAATAAGCGAGTTCGGCGTCTATGACATCCTGAACCGGGTCGCCCGCCGCTTGGTCGAGCTGGTCGATCGCTTTGGCGAACCGACCGAATCCGGCATCAAGATCGCCTTGCCGCTCACCCAGGAAGAACTGGCCAGCTGGGTCGGCGCGTCACGAGAAGCCGTGACCAAGGCCTTCCGGACCCTTCGTGCCGACGGGTACGTACGAACCCAGCGACGCACAGTCACCGTGATCGACATCGAAGGCCTCCGCCGGCGCGCCCGCTGAATGTGTAAAACTACCGGTTCACTACCGGTAAGAATCCCTTTCCATGATACGCGCCATCCGGCACGGTGATGAGAACCTTCTGTTCCACACGGAAAGGGAGAATTTTGATGATCAGCGTCTGGATTGCTGGTTTCCTCGGGCTGGTGATGCTGTGCTTCGGCATGCTGCTCGGCGCCTCCTGGACCGTGCAGGGGCTAGACCAACGGTGCCGACGTCTGGCAGCCGAACGGCGGAAACTGAACGAGTGGCGCCTAGCCCTGCAAGAAGCCAGCGGGCGTGGCGCCCGGTCCGGCGGCGTGAACGCTTCATCAGTCAGAAACAGTTCAGGCGTCGGTGGCCGGGTCAGCGCGGCGACACACGGTGACAACTCTCAGGTGGAGATATCTCGCGCTGGTGCCCGCCGCTGAGGTGACAGCCGATTCGGTGCAACGCGCTGCGCCGGATCGGTTCCTGTGGTCCGCCCGCTGACGCTCCGGCACCGTATCCCGCACGAGGCCTTCCTGAACTCCCTGTGGATAGGGCATCATGATGAACGTGGTCTGACCGTCGACAGCCGCTCAGCAGTCCAAACTCCCGTGATCCGATCTTGGACTGCGCGAGCTCGGTACGACGGCTGCGTCTTGCTCTGGAAGGACTGATCATGTCGGGGTGCCCTACCCGTTCACCGCGCCGCCGTCTGCCTCGCCTGAGCGGCTGCGGCGACTGATGCACGAGCAGCGTGTGGCTGATACCGGCTGGGCAACCACTGCACCGGCGACGCGGCTGAAGGGGCAGACGGTGTGGCTGGACGTAGCCGCCGACACAGAGCCGGACATCGAATCCGAGTTAATCGACCTCGGTGCAATTTCGATGACGGCGTTGCGGCAGGTGGATGACACGGCGTTCAGGCGGGCGCTGCGACATGTGATGGAACAAGCTGCGCACCCACACGTGACAGTTGGCGGCGGCAGCGGCGGCGGCGGCAGCGGTGAGGGAGAACGGGTCGACTGACCACTTGTACGGTGTAATGCCCGTGCGCCTCGCAGATCATGATTGCCGTAGCTGCGCATCGCTATTGTTCACGAGGTCTGCCGTGCCTATAGAGGACCCGACCGAAAGCGATGGCTTCGCGCTCCACCGTCTGTCCTGGCCCGACTTCGACCACCTGGCTCGCGGTGAGGACGGAGCTGGTGTGGTGCTGCGGTTGCGGCGCGCGGAGCGAAGCAGGAGGCTGCTCCTGCTGAGGGCACTCGTGGACGAGACCTCCAAGACTCCGGAGCTGTTCGGTCCGCTACCCCCATCAGAGGATGCCTGGGAGCTGCTGGCCCGGGTCCAGGAGAAAGCGCCCAGTGCCCTGGAGCTGATACTCGCCCACCCCTACACCGGTACCTGGGCCGGTTATACCACGCGTCTGCTCCACGGCCGGATCACCGGAGTGTGCCCGATGTGGATGCATGTCGGGCATATGCATGCGCTGGCCGCCGCGGCCGCGATTCACGCCGGGCTCACCTTTCACACCCACATACCGGTCTGGAACGGCGGCGCGATGCTGCCTACCCTCGGCTTGGCGCAGTTGGCCGCCGAATCGGCGTGGTCAGTTGCCGAGGTGCGCAGCGAACGCGGTCAGGTGGAGGTCGGCAACGAAACCGGGCAGGTGCCTCTGCCCTCCGATATCGCGGCGGTCGCTGCGGGATGGAGGGGCATACGGCGGCTCACGGCGCGGGCCGGCGGGCACGTGCTCTCGGTGCGTCTTGACGACCTCGACCCGTACCGGGACCTCTACGAACCTGTGCTGCCACAACGGCTTGACACCACCGAGGTAGCAGCGTGGCGCGAGCTGCTCGATCAAGCCTGGCGCCTCATCGTGCACCATCTTCCCAACATCGCCGACGCCCTGCCTGCAGGGCTTGACTCGCTGGTGCCCCGTCCGGCTGTTCCGTTCCGGATGCCGAGTGCCTCCACCGGTGAGGCCTTTGGTAGCGCGATCATCGCTCGACCACCAGACGCCGCCTCGCTGGCGGCCACGCTCGTTCACGAGTTCCAACACATCCGCCTGGGCGGCCTGCTGCACCTGACCCGGCTACACGAGAAAGACCAGCGCGAGCGGTTCTACACACCGTGGCGAGAAGATCCGCGTCCGATCAGCGGGGTGCTTCAGGGCGTGTACGCCTTCTTCGGAGTCACCGCGTTCTGGCGTGCGCTCACCCGCACCGGCGCCGGAACACCCGATCGGAGGGCCGCTTTCGAGTTCGCTCACTGGCGCGCACAGACGTGGCATGTTCTCCGTCTGCTGCGGGATGATCCAGTCCTCAGTCCGGCCGGGCACCGGTTCGTGAACGGCATCGCCGAACGGCTGGGTCCCTGGCAAGACGAGCCGGTGCCTGCCGACCTGGGCGCTCTGGTCACGGCAGTGGGCGCCGATCACTACGCCGGCTGGCGGATCAGGTATATACGGCCGGATTCCGGAATGGTGGCGGGCCTAGCGGACACCTGGATGGCCGGCGGCCCGTGTCCGATAGCCACCCAACTGGACGCTGATCAAGCACCCACGCCTGTGCCGGACGGTTCCTGGTCGTCCGCACGAGCTGATCTGGTCCGACTCAGCGTCGGCGATCCCACGAACAGCGGGAATATGAATATGCTGTCCAAGACATGGCGAGATGTCCCCGGCGCCACCGCAGCCGACTTCGCGTATGTCACCGGGCGATTCACCGACGCCGCCCGCGGCTACCGCGCTGAACTGGCTGCAGAGCCGGACCGCCCCACTTCCTGGGTCGGCCTTGGTCTCGCCCTGTCGGGGCTGGGCGTCGCCCCGGCCGCACGGGCACTACTGCACTATCCCGAAGTAGTTCGCGCTGTGCACCGCAGGATTCGGGTTCACATGGCAACCGCGCCGACCCCCGAAGACCTGGCCGCCTGGATCGGCCGGTCCACGTATTGACGAGAGCAGCTGTGCCTTGATTGTCACGATCCCGTGATTGTCACGATCGATCACAGTGGCAACGGGTCGATGTCACAGTCCGCCCGTATCCCGCTTCCAGCCGCCTTGGTGGCTGGATGGGTATCGCCCAGCTGGCGACGGTACAGGGTCAGTACTTCCGCGTACTTCGTCTCCGCTTCTTTTGTACGACCAAGGGTGCGCAGATCAAGGACAAGATTCGTGAGGGCCGCAAGCGTCGTGGGATGGTCAGTTCCCAGCACGCGGTCGGCTCGGTCCAGCGCCTCGGTGTCGAGTGTCAGGGCTGCCTCGGTCTCGCCCAGCGCTGCGAGGTCGCTTGCGAGGTTGATCGCGCTGACGATGGCATACGGATGATCCGCACCGAGTTTCGCTCGGAACTGCTCAAGCGACCGCTCGTCGAGTTGCCGTGCCCCGGCGGGATCACCGGACAGGCGCTTCGTCACCGCCAGGTCGAGCAGTGCAGACAGAGTGTGCGGATGGTACTCACCCAGCCTCTCGCGATACCGAATGAACGTCTGCTCACCGAGCTCGTGCGCTGGCCCGAAATCACTCGCGTGTCTCAGGTCGATTGCCTGGGCCAGAGCGCAGGCCATCGCGCTCGGGTGATCGTCGCCGTAACGCACGCGGAAGCGCTTCAGGATTTGGGCGGACAGCTCCAAGGCGCCTTCGTGGTCGCCGTCCTTGCGCCTGGCTACAGCGAGGTGGTGAAAACGCCGCAGGGTAGCGGCCTTATCCGCCCCAAAGAGTTTACTCGACCGCTCAGCGAGCTTTTCCTGCTCAATGCGCGCCCATACATAGTCGCCTGCCTCACGGCGGGCCAGGATCAATGCATTGAGCGTGCTAGTAGTATTCGGGCTATCATAGCCGAGGACATCTACCCGCCGCCGGTAGACGTCCTCGCACAACTCCCGTCCCCTATGATATTGCCCAGCCAGCCCTAAACTCACAACCAGGTCATGGGCAGTCAGCAGGGTTGTGGGGTCATCATCGCCGAACAACCCCTTGGCTCTCTGGTAGATTTCTTCGTTGAGCTTCAGCGCGCCGACAAAATCGCCCCGACCTTTCAGGTCGGTCGCCACAGCGACTTCCGCGACGACTGTCTCCTCGCTATTCTCACCAGACGACTGGCGGTGCAGTTCCACAGTGCGCTGGTTGACCTCCGCCGCCTCGGCGTACCGGCCGAGCGTCCAGAGGTAGAAGCCCAAGTTTCGGGCCGCTTGGAGCGTCTGCGGGTCGGCCGCGCCGAGCTTTTCTGACCATAGATCGACTGCCTGCTTGGCGAGCGCGACAGCCTCCTCATGGTCACCCCAGTAATAGAGGAACCTCATCAGGTTTACGACGAGGTGCCGTACCCAACGGTCGTCACATTCGATCACCTTTGCCGCATAGGCGTGCGGCAGCACGTCCTGGTAGCGCGGCCACTGTTCTGAGCGAACTGGATTGTTCGGGTCGAGGTTAGCGAGCAGGAGATGCGCACCATGGCACATCTCCGCCGCACGCTGCGGCGTCATACGGTTGCTAAGCACCAACTGCACAAGCCGATGCAGCTGCAGGGTGTTGTGACGGTGATCAATCTTCGCCAAACCATACCGATTGATATCCCGGATCGTGCGGCTGAACTGCATCGGATCCCGTAGTGCGTCATCGAGTTCCGGGGCGATCGTCACGCCACGGATACCCTCGAACAGGCTCCTGGAGATCGGTTCTGGCGCGAAGAAAGCGCACACTTGGAGAAGTTGATGCGCGGCGAGATTGTGTTTACGCAGCTCGTCGAACGAGACATTCCACGCCGCCGCTACCGATACTTCGTAGTCGACGGGCGCCGATGTGTCGAGAATCTCCACCACTTTCTCGTCGAACAAACGGAGATACTCACCCACCGGCATCCCGGTCTCGGCACGCCACGCAGCGGCTTGTTCGATAGCGAGGGGCAGATCGCCCAACGCCGCAGCCAACCGGTCGGCTTCCTCGTCGTCGATCTCCGGGCCGCGACGCCTGAGTAGTTCCTTGGCCTCCTCCCGTTTGAACACATCGACCTCGAGTGGACGGGCGATTCCGGCCCAATCCGGGTTCCGCGAAGTGACCAGGATCTGGCCGGGGCCGTTGATGCTCGGGAAGAACTGGCGCACCGTCTCCGGGCTCTCTGCGGAGTCGAAGACCAGGAGCCACCTGCGGAAAGGCTGACCGAGCCGCAGGGCTTCCCGCACAGCGGGCACGGCCGTGTGAGCCTCGGAACTACCCGTCAGACCCAGCCGCTGAGCCAGCTCGGTGAAACCGGTCCGGATCTGGGCCTGCTGCGAGGCTTGGATCCACCAGATGAGGTCATAATCATGGAGGTGCTTGTAAACGTACTCCACGGCCATTTGAGTCTTGCCGATACCGCCCATGCCGTGTAATGCCGCCGGCAGGACAGCGGTGGTACCGCCGGCGGTCAAGCGCTCACCCAACTGGCTGAGCAGTTCCACCCGTCCGGTGAAGTTCGGATTGCGTGGCGGGACATTGCCCCAGACCGGCGGGACGTCGGCCACTTGCCTCGGGTGTTGGGCAACCGGAGCACGCTCAGTGAGCGGAGTTCGATGCGCCGTCGCGGTAGTGTCGGCCGGGATTACCTCACGTGGGGGATCGGCTACAGTCTCTGGTGAGCTGGAGGCAGATGTCAGCAGGTCAGCGCGCCCGCTCGCCAGATCCGTGCGATCAGTCATGTCGGGTATTGTGTCAGTGTCACTCGACTGGACGCTAGAAGGACTTGCCGTTACGACACGGCCAGGTGGGTGGTCGTGGTCACGCTCACTGAAGTGGATCCGATTGGCCCGAGACAGGTACGGACCACTGAGCGCCCGCAGGACTGCGCGCTCGATGGCAACGAAGTGCGCCGTCTCGGCGTTGAGCTCAGGGTCGGCGGTACTGTCGGGATCTTCCAGCGCGTCCCGGAGATGGCGCAGCGGGCTGAGCTGATCACCGAAATGCTCGGTGACCAGGCGCACGACATGGGCCGTCTCCGCCCGCCGAGCCGCGCTGAGCAGTACCTCACGCACCGCATCGCGAAAGTCGAAGGTGACCGTGTCCCAGGCACGTCCACCGGCGGTGGTGGCGGGTGGTCGCAGGAGTCCGCTGGTGAGCACTTCGGCCAAATGGTCAGGTCCGGACTCGGGAACGAGTTCGGCTTGCACGAGCCGGGCCACCGGCAGGCTGACCGGCACGGCGGCAAGTAGCGTGGCGAGCCGGCATGCTTTAGGTGAGGCCACGCTGAAGAAGTTCATCACCCGCCCATGGGCCGATAGCTCGCCGCTGGTCGACGCGCTGGACTCGGGTGCACCACGCTGAGATACCGCTGGCCGGCCGGCGTGGTCACCGGCCAGCAGTACGGTGGCATCGGTCGGATCCTGGTAGCCCCCGCTGATCAGCCGAGCCCACCAGCCCAGCCAGCGCGCCTCCAACTCCAGAACAGGCACCGGTACGACTCCAGCCGGCATTGCCGCGCCCGGATCGGGTGCCAACCAGGCGTCTGACAATTCAAGTCCCCAACACCGATTGGGTCTCAACGGTCCGGGCACGGTCAACCGAGCACGATGCAGCGCTAACCCACCACGTGCCCAGAGACGTTGCGGCAACAGATGGACCACGGCCACTGGCATCGCCGTGGCCCATCGGGCTAGCCACGGTGAGATCACATTCTGTCGCCAGCACTGACTGACTCCGTCCGTCAATACCAGCAGGATCCGTCGACCGGAGGAGTCCAGCAGCTCGGCGAAACTGCGGCTGGGCGTTGCCGGAGTACCGCCGCGCAGTACTGGCATGGCCGGCGATCCCGCAACCGGTTCGTGGGTGTCGAGTAGCCGTAACTGGACCGAGCGAAACGCACCGAGCCGGTGCGACAGCGCGATGACCTCAGTAACAGTGGATCGCCACAATGCCATCGACGGGCTGGCGTCTACCACAAGGGTCAGGTCGAGCCAACGCGTTGAGCCCGGCATGGTCACCGGCAACCACAACCCGTCCTGGGCGGCCCGTTCCGCGGTGGCGTCCTCATCGAGGACGACCTCATCCTCATGCCAGGACAGAACCTTTCGTTTGAGCGGGCGCAGAGCACGGACAATGTCCGCCGAGCCGGGAAGGATCGGCGCGGGCCGCGCCACGCTACCTAATCCGGTTGGCGGCAAGCGTCCCGCCTCGTCGATATGGCGATCACCGGTATCGCGCTCGGCAAGCCAACTACCCATCGGAGTCAGGGCGGAAGGCTCACCCGCCGCGGACTGGTCGGTCGAGAGCTCACCCAGCTCGAGGTGGTCCTCGGATCTGCCTTCCGGACTGACCCCGAGGTCAGGGACCGCTGCCCTGGCGGGCGGTTGCGGCGTGTCCTCAGGCGCGGTGCGTATCCGCCAAGCTTCCTGGGTGACCGTAGTCAGCCAGACGGCGTCTGCTACTTCAGACCACGTCAGGTCATCGACACCGAGCCCCGGAACGCTTTCGCTCTCCGGCTGCTCCGAATGCCCCGGTTGCCCAGTCGGCGCGCTACCACCGGGTCCCGCCACACGGTCGGGATCCGGCCCCGGAACGCCGCCCGGTCTGCCCACGTCATCCCACCAAAGACGTCAACTGTCGCCACAAAGCATTCACCAGTCGCGGCCACGACACATCGTCTTCGCGATACGCACCTGAGGTCGCCAGATACACGGCGTCCAACAGCTTGTCGGCAGGCAAACCCCCACTCACCTCGCTTCGCTCCACGAACTGCTGTACAAGCCGCTGCCGGTGCTCACCATCCGAGTTCACCATGTGGGCGGCCACGATCGCGGCAAGCTGGTCGGCACTAGGTGCCTGCGTCTCCAGCCGGAGACACCGGCGCAGGAAGGCCGCGGGGAAATCCCGTTCGCCGTTACTGGTGACCACGATAATGGGGAACGCGTAGCATCGTACTCGACCGTCGACAATGGTGGCCGTTGCCTGCGGATCGTTCGTGAACACCGACATCTCACGTGAGCGGTTGCGGATCCGCTCCAGCTCCGGGATGGTGAACTCCCCGTCTTCGAAGATGCTCAGCAGATCGTTCGGCAGGTCCGCCTCACTCTTATCCAGCTCGTCGATGAGTACTACTCGAGGCAATCTGCTGGGCAAGAACGCCGTTCCCAATGGGCCGAGCCGCACGAACTCACCTACCGGCGGCTCCTGATCCACCGGATCGGTAACCGCGGTTGAGTCCGCTGTCCTGCTGCCCACTTCGCGGCCCCACCCGGCCGCGGCCTGTCGTGTTCCGGCGGCAACCGCACGTCCAATAGCGTCGTAATCATACAGGCCTGACTTCAACGTGGTGTGACTGGTGATCGGCCACCGCAGCACGCGACCTAAACGCAATTCCCGGGCAATCCGGAAGGCCAGACTCGACTTGCCGGTGCCCGGGCGCCCCGTCACCAGCAACGGCCGGCGCAGGTACAGCGCGGCGTTGACCATGTCCACTTCATGCGGGTCGACGTCACGCTCGGACAGGTGAAACTCCGATCCGAGTCGACGTTCCGACTCACCGTCGTCCTCAGGAGGTACGTCGTGCTCAGGCAAGGGGCCGCCACGAAAGTTCCGCCATGGCGGCGGAGACGGGAGAAGATCCGCCAGGGGAATGTCATACAACGGCCGGCCGGTGCCGCGGTAGATCCACCAGTCAGGCGTATCGAAGCGAGATGCACGCTTATCCGGCGATACCTCAGGAGGGGGCTCATCCACGCTCATCCGCGATGTCCCCTCGTGATGGCGGCTGATCTGGCGGCTGATCGAGAACCACCAGACGATGCGGGTCGTCCCATAGCACCACCAAATCGCGTATGACGCTCACATCGAACGGTGCGGCTGGCTCTCGAAAACTAGCTTGACGCGAGGCCTGTGCCCGCCCAGGCAGATCACCCAAACCGTCGCCATCGACAAGCCGCGTGACGACCCCCCGAAGGACCTCAGACGACACCTCTGGATGCCATAGTAGTGCTGGCAGCCCGGAACGCAACGCTGCGGTCAGCTCGTCGGCGCCTGGCCGGGCCCGCCGGGGTGGTGGCGCGGTGAGCACCATCAGCACCCACCGCGGGTCGCTCAGCAGGATGGCGTCAATACGGTGATGCTCCCCGGTGTCCGCCGGCTGCACGAAGTGAACTCGGGCCGTCGCGGGATCGTTCATCATTATCTGCCAGCGCTGATGCCACACGCGGTGCCAATGCGACGACTGCATCCGCTCCAGCGAGCGCACCACGATCGGGTAGTCCAGGCACAGTGGCTGTGGATCTCCTGAGTCGTGCTCCTTGTGCCAGTGATGGACTGGCAGGTTCAGCAACCCGCGAGGCAACACAAACTCCAACGCCACCGGTCCCGGGTGCCCGGACCACGCCTTCTCCGCCCTCACCACCAGGTCGTCGACGCACCGCTCGAGATCATCGAAGGTGACCGCCCGCGTCTCGCCGCGGGCAGGTGGCCACACCGCGGCATCGTCTTGCCGCCAGTGCGACACCAGGTAGAGGTTGGGGTCGATCCCATCGGGCTCCACGACGATCATCAGGTGCAGCCGGGAGTCGACCGGAATCGTCGAAACACCTGCCGCCCGTCGCGCCCGCAGCTGAGGTTCGAGCCGGAGGCGCCGCGCCTGATCATCATTCCATCCCGTCAGAGTGGCGCTGATGTCGCCACCGACCTGACCGGCCACAAGTTCGACAAATATCAGCGCCGGCGGCAACCCATCGGAGCCGGCGTTGTATTCCAGCAGGTGGGAAAAAGCTTCCCAGGCGTTGTCAACCCTCCTACCGGGGGGCACGCCGGGGCTCGCGGCTCGATGCACCATCGTTCGGAGCTGCGGAATGGTGATCTCGACTAGCCACTCACGCAAGCGCTGCAGCTCCACGGCGGGCAGTAGGTCAAGCACGCGCTGATCGTCATCCGCCGGTACGTGGTCGGGCAGGCGCAGCCAGGCTACGAGCAAAGTCTCGTTGGCCGAAACAAGGACCCGCTGGTAGGAGGGTGGATCAGTCGCCGGGTCCTGAACGATCACATCGCGGTAGAAGGCATCGGAGGCAATCAACGCCAGCACACCAGTCGACGACCTCAATGCCGATTTGGCTTCTGGAGCCTCCAGGATGCGAAATGCGTCGTTGACCGCCTGACCCACCGCGCCTTGCCCGTCCTGGCGCACCTCGCCTGCATGCAACGCGACACGGAGTTTAATTGCCGCCTCGGCGGAGTGAACCGCGTTGTGCCGGCGCAGCCCCGCAACCAACCTGCCCGGTAGCTGGTCGGCCAGCCGACCATTGTCAATTTCGGGCGGCATCAAGATCAATTTGCCATCGCCGCGGTCCTCTACGGTACAGGCACCCAGGTCGAGTCCAGCTTCGGTGAACGCGCCCTTCAGCACGTTGTACAGACCCTCGCGTACAGCGAGCTGGTGATGCGCGGTCCTGGCAGGGTCGGTGAAGCGTGCAACGTCTACCACGACGATCGTTTGGTGAAGCATGGGCGACCGCTGCCACACAACGCATCACTCCCCACGAACGCTGTATGTCGACAGACGACCATGCCATGCGACACCCCGATTATTCCGGAGTCGGCGGCCAGCCGGGTACTTCCACGTCGAAGGTCCGGCGCCGTTGCTCGCAGCCGGTCGATCGGGACGCTGCCACTCAGCTCGGCCAGCGCGTTTGTCATCCACGCCGCAGCCGCGGGAACCCGCCGGAGGGTGGCCAGCGCCCAGGCAAGCCAGTGCCCAGGCAAGCCAGTGCCCAGGCAACAGTGATGCCGGCGGCTAGCATGGGCGGTTGCCGCTTCTTGTCTCGAACCGACCCGGAGAGGGCATGACGCCTGGACGCTCTGAAGGGCGAGTGCTCGTCGGGATGGTGTTGGTCGGCCTCGTCTGGTCGGGTATCGCCCCGGTCAGCCGCCTCACCTGGCTGATGGAGGTCGGGTGGGTGCTGATCGGGCTGCCCGTGGTGCTGTGGGAATGGCGCCGGTTTCCGCTCACCCGGCTGCTCTGCTGGCTGCTGGTGCTGCATGCGTTCGTGCTGCTCTACGGCGGGCACTACACCTACGCCGAGACGCCACCGGGTGACTGGTTCCGCGACACCTTCGCCCTGTCTCGCAACCACTATGACCGGCTCGGCCATGTCGTCCAAGGCTTTGTACCCGCGATCCTCATCCGCGAGATCCTGCTGCGCCGGACTCCGCTGCGGCCGGGTGGGTGGGTGTTCATCCTGGTGAGCAGTGTCTGCCTGGCATTCAGCGCCTTCTTCGAGTTCCTCGAGTGGTGGTCGGCCTTGGCGCTGGGTTCGGCGGCCGACGCGTTCCTCGCCACCCAGGGCGATGTCTGGGACACCCAGTGGGACATGTTCCTGTGCCTGATCGGCGCGATACTGGCGCAGTTGTTGTTTTCTCGAATGCACGACCACCAGCTCGCCACGATCCAGCCCTCAACCGAGGGTGAAGCCCGTGAACTCGACGTCACGGACGTTTCCGCTCATCGGCGACGTCGGTAGCGTCGAGTTCACAACCGAGGGCCGCAGCGCCTGTGATGAACGCGGCCAGCTCGATGAGGGTGCGGGCCTTGTGCTCGGCTGGGGGAGCTTGTCGTGCTCGAAGCCGATCAGGTACGGACGCGCGTAAGCCCCTGATCTCGGGGCTTGAGCAGGCCGGAGAGCGTTAGGGCCCCTCTTGAGAGGCAAGCCCACCCCGGCACATCGTGGACCTGGCATAGCCTGATCACGCGGTGCCCCAGGCAACATCCCTTCCCACCACCGGCTGGGCCTGCCAAGCTTGCCACTAGCGTGGGCATTCGTATCCGGCGTCAGCGAGGTTGTCGCATAGACGCCTGGCGCCGTCATCGATTTTTCGACGCATGTCGGCGCGTTCACTGTCGGACGGAATGTGTACCGCATGCGGTGGCCGGTCATTGGCGACTATCTCGCATTTTCCACCTTGCGCTCGATCCTTAGCGCAATCTTCCTCAGCTATCTGCCGGTACTGTTCCCAGGTACATTTGACCGAGCGGTCGGATTCACAAGGGTAGGGCGTCCGTGACGTAGTTACACTGCCAGTTCCGTTATCGTGCGGCGCGGCCTTCCTGAATTGAGGAGTTAGCGCCAATGCAATCCCAATGACAACTACCGCGATCAGAATATCTTTTATCTTCACTAGCGCTCCTTAGCTATGCCTAATGCGAACATGCACCACGGTGCAGATCATCGAAAGTTGATCAAGCATCCTGGTGTCGCTAGTGTGCCAGGGCCGCGCAGCCCCACCAGGGCCGTTCACACCATCTCCACCACCTCAGCGCGATACCGTTCACACACGAGGACGTCCTACTCCGGGTAGGCCAAGATAGGGGATGTCCTGTTCGGTCACTCCTGGACCCGGCTAATCTCCTCAGCTGTCCGCGGCGGCGCACGTCCTCGGCTCGTGCGGTGCTGACCATCGCGCCGCACGAGGGGGAGCCGCCGGTGATGGTGGTACGGTGTAGCCGGATCGGTGGTCGGGCAGCGCCCTTGAGCGTGTGGCTCGGGTATGCTTTTGCGTATCCCCCCAAGCGCTTCGGTAGCTGGGCGCGATGCCTCGCTTCGGCGGGGCCTCTGCTTTATCACCAGGTCGTGGGCTTGATGATGGCCCCATGACCAGGCGGATCGGCTCCATCAGGTCTGAGTCGTTGCTGACCACGACCAAGCTCTCCACGTCCGCCCGGAAGGCGTCGGCTAGCAGGTAGGTCGCCAGGTTGACATCAGAACCCTTCTCCTCAGTCTTGACCACCTCGACGGTTCGAGCACCTCCGGGCACAGGCCTGGCGAGTGGCGTGCGCACGGTCGAGGTCAAGAAGTGGCCCAAGTGCACCGTCAACCCTGGGACCGTCTGGAGCGCTCGGAGGTAGGTGCTCTGGCGTAGCCAGCTGGCACGCTGGCCCATTCGTCAGCCCCTGAGTGGGTGTATGCGGGCAGCGTCATCAGAAGATCACGATCCGGGTCAAGATCACCTCGTGGTCAACTCGGTTAACCCGGTATTCCGCGATGCCGTGCCCGGCGGGGATGAGGATCTCACGCCAGTCTGGATCGTCCTCCAGGCTATTGCTCCCTTCGAGCCATGGGTTCTCGCAGAGGGCCACCGTGAGGGCGACGACCACTGAGAACAGCGCAGGTGAGACGTCCGGATCGGAGAGGGTGCCTCCGACGATCTCCGACAGGAGGACCGGCCAGATGTCGGCCTCGTCATCGCTCACTGGCGCTACGCTCTTGCCGGCGGCGGCGGACCTCGTCGATGGTCGTGGTGGGGAGGGTGCCATCCACCGCGGCTGCATGGATGCGGTCCCGTTCCGGGTCGGTGTCGAGCATCGCCCGGCCCCACCAGGCGTTGAGGACGTCATCCAGCTCCTGACCCTGCTGTGCCTGCAGCAACTCGGCGAAGAACTGAGCCCGGCGGCTGCCGTGCAGCGCCTCTGAGATGCCGCCAATGGTGTGCTGGATCCGGGGCATGTCAAGTTCGTGCCGGTGTACGGGCTGCGTGCTCATGCCGTCCTCCTTGCTGCCGTAGTGCGACCGCCTCGGCCGACAAACCGTACCGGCGTGCCGGGCCGCCACCTGCCTGAGCTGTAGCGCTTGGCCTGCCCGCGCCCGACCTGAAGGTTGACTAGTTCGGGCAGATCCGGGTGCGCAAAGACCCGGTGACTATCCCTACCGCCGACTTCCCGGAAGCGCAGTTCCTGCGCGAGGCGCTCAAGGTCGTCGTAGTTCAGGTGGGTGATGTCTCCGCGTTGGATTGGAGCAAGGAGAAGGTCGGGCTTCACACCGCGGATGTTACGGGTCAGGTACGACAAAATACGCCGCACCAGAAGATTGCGGTGGCCAGACGGCATGCGTGTCTCGCCGGACCTGAAGATCAGTAATGATGGGAGCTCGCACCGGCCGCTGGGTCGGATCGATTGGGGTCATGGATTGGAGACGTGTTGGTAGAGCGGGTGGAGTTGGCGCAGGTGATCGGTCAGCTGCTGCAGGATTTGACCGCGGCGATGCGGGCGGGTGAGAGTGAGGACCTGCGGTTTGAGCTCGGGCCGGTGGAGTTGGAGCTGACCGTTGCGGTGAGCAGGGAAGCGGGGCCTAACGCGAAGGTGCGGTTCTGGGTGATCGAGCTGGGCGCGGACGCGAAGGTGGCGTCGCAGGCAACGCAGCGGATCACGCTGACGCTGGCGCACGTGTGGGACTCGGTCCCCTTCGGTCAAGAACCGATCGACGACGTTCCACTGGCTCAATATCTCCAGCGTTCGGGGAAGGATGAGGGTCGCCCGCGAGTGTGGGTCGAGATCGGTCTTGCGCTCGAAAATCACGCTGCGGATGCCAGCCCGAGCCAGTCCGAGAGCCATCGACAGGCCCACCGGGCCGGCGCCGACGATGGCCACCGGCACCTGATCGGCCTCAGCAGCGTCTGCCTGGCCCTCGGCGGTCGGACCCGAGCGCCGGATCGGCGTGGTGCTCATCAGTACTCCATCCAGCACAGCGTCAGCTCCGGCATGGGGGAGTTCGTCGGCCGGGGGAGCGCAGGGCGGTTCTCGGTCTCGTGGGTCCTCGCTTAGCGTGATGCGGTGGCCAGCCACGCGCGGCCGGCGTGCGCGTCTCCTGCGGCCAGTTCGTCTGGAACGGTGCGGTGGTAGGCGGCGGCGATGTCGCGCAGGTCGTGCACGGTGGGCGCCCAGCCGAAGCGGCTCAGCCAGGCGACGAGGTCCGCGCTTGGCCCGCCCTGCCACAGCGCGACAAGCTCCGGCGAGACGGCGCGGCGAGCCTCGCGCAGCAATGGCGAGTCCTCGATGTGGTCCAGCGCGAGCACACTACCCGGCGCCGACACAGCGCTGACCGTCTTG
Organism: Pseudonocardiaceae bacterium; assembly: GCA_050700495.1. Lineage (GTDB taxonomy): Bacteria > Actinomycetota > Actinomycetes > Mycobacteriales > Pseudonocardiaceae. The sequence goes on along the minus strand of JBOHHF010000242.1, from coordinate 11,245 downwards.
AGCACCCCGTCGGCGCCCTCGGCGGGCAGGGCGTAGAGCAGGCCCTCGAGGAGCCACGCGGTCGGGCGGGCGGGGTCGAAGCCGGCCTCGATCAACACCGAGGACCAGTCGTGGCGCAGGTCAGCCGCCACGCCCGTGCGTTGGCAGCGCGGGGTGACGTCGTGAGCGTTCAACGCTGCGTCCCGGAAGGCGAGCACCTCACCGAAGTCGACCTCGAAGACTCGGGTACCCGTGGGCCACCTCAACCGGAACGCCCGGGTGTCCATCCCGCACGCCAGCAGGACCACCTGAGCACACCGGCCCCCCGCGGCCTCCAGCAAGGCCTGGTCGAAAAACCGGGTCCGGACCGCGACCTGATCGCCCAGCAGTGCGAAGAAGTCCGGCCCGGCCTCGGGTTTCATCGTCGCCCAGTCCGACCCGGCGGCGGCCTCCATGATGCAGCCGGCGTACGGGTCTTCGATGAGGTGATCTGGGCGAAGGCTCTCCTGGGCGCGGAGCCGCGCCACGCCCAACGAGGTGGCTCCGACGCCACCAAGCTGCTCGGGAAGCCTGGAATGACGACTCACAACCCACCTCCAAAAAGAAGCAACGTTCTGTTTGGTGAGGTCTAGCAGTTACTGAGGGTGCTGTCAAACAGAGGGACCATTCGGGTATCCTGGTTCGCGTGCCCCCGGTGTCCCAGCGCTACCGCGACGGCCGTCGCCGCCAGGTCGTCGACGCCGCGCGTGCGTGCTTCGCTGGCAAGGGCTTCGAGGCCACCTCAATGCAGGAGGTATGCGCCCGGGCCGGACTGTCCACCGGCGCGGTCTACGGCTACTTCCCCAGCAAGAACGACCTGGTCGCCGCCATCGTCGACGAGGTGCTCGCCGAGATCACCGCCGGCATCGACGCGCTCGAACACCGCGATCCGCCGGTGCTGCACGACGCCATCACGCACATGTTCGCGGTACTCGACCGGCCCGAACACAGCTCCGAGCTCGGCCGCCTCGCCGTGCAGGTGTGGGCCGAAACCGCTCGCAACCCCGCACTCAAGACCCGGCTAGCCGCGCACTACCGCGAGCTGCGCAACCGCTTCACCGCCCTGGTCCAGCACTGCCAACGTGCCGGCACCCTCGACCCCGACTTGGCTCCAGGGGACCTCGCCCAGGTCCTCACCGCCCTCGGCCCAGCTTTCCTGTCCCAACGTGCGCTGCTCGACAACGCCGTCACCGCCGAAGCCTTCACCAACGGCCTGCGCGCGCTGGCCCGACCCCACCGCGAAACCGTGCAAAATGGGCACGACGAGGCCGCGCTGTAGACCTCAGACAAGGGCCACCGAGGATCCGTTCACCAGCACTAATCCGAGCGCTTCGACCACAGCCTGTGATCGACTTCAGTGACACGTCGATGGATGCTTGGGCTCATGGCTCCATCGCCGAAATCGCCGTGAGCAGATCACTCATCGTCGATGAGGGGTTGTCGTGAGGAAATAAGGTCTGATTCCGTTCATGACGACAGGACAACGACGATGCACGTCGCGCTGCCGCATGGCGGTGCGGAACGTATTGATCAGCGTTGATCCGTTTGCCGGAACGCCCATCGAGTTTGCGGCTTCTACTCTCGGCCTTGTCGGTGTTGAGCAAGGCGGTCTGGTCTTCGAAATGCAAGATCAGCCAAAGCTCGAAGCAAGGGTTCGATATGGCGATCCGGATGTTATGATCATGAGCCAATTGAATGGCCTGCTTCAAATTGGGGTGGTTCTTGGGCCACTCAACATCGAACACACACCAGCATTCGTCGACCTCGTCGTCGGCTGCCCGATCGATGGCCAGCCTGACTAAGGTCAGCGGCACCCCCCGGCGTTGGTCGACCTCGATATTGATGGAAGTGTTGCTGTGGACGCTCGGGAGCCGCTTGAGACCGTTGATGTAGTCGGGTTCGGAGTCTTTGCCCTCGCAGAAGATGACAACGGTCTTACGTTCTGGCCTGTGGGCGGTCTTCCGCTTGAGGTTTTTCGCTTTCGTTCTTCTCGGCATCGTTCCGTCAGCCGATCAGGCCGAGAGCGCGAAGCATGTCGGTCCGATCCACGTCCGGCAACGCCCCGAACCGGCCATGTAGGTAAGCTTTTTCCAGGTTCTGGGACTTCCGCACACGTTCGCCGGCGAACTCGGCCAGCGCTCCGAGCCGGGTCGCACCGTCTGCTGTCTTCTCGGTCAACCAAACCTCGTCACGGTTGAGATGATTGAGCAGGCTCGTGTCGTGCGAAGTGAAGATCAACTGTGCGCCACGGGGGTTTGTCACCGGATCGTGAAACAGACGTATCAATTGCATGGACAAGGTAGGATGCAGGCTGGCGTCCAACTCGTCGAACAGGAGCAGCGAACCAGCCTTGAGCGCGCTCAGAACAGGGCCGATGAGGCGATACCACGTGAGTGTTCCCTCCGACTCGGCGTCGAGGTCAAGCGGTACCCGCTCATCGCCGATTCGGTGCAGAAGGCGCATCCTACGTTGCATTCGCGTCTGCGTAGAATCAGGGCTAGCCGCGTAAGTGACTTCTTGCTCGTCGAACACGACCTCGTCGATCCCGAGATCGGCCATCCGCAGCAAGGCGAGCGCTCGAGTCCGATCCGCCTGGGTGAGCCTGGCCGGGTCCTCCATGCTCGTCGATGTTAATTGGTCTTGATCGGAGGGTATCTCGAGCCAATGACGAGTCGAAAACCCGCGGCGGGCAAAATTGGGATATCGATTCGGTGGCCGCAGTCCGAGCGTCTCAGCGGCGAGCAGGTCACGAGCGAAATCCGAGACGACAGGCTCATCGAACCGTCGGGCGATAGACAATCCCAGTGTTCTCGGCGTCAGCAGGTCGCGAGTACCGGAGAGGTTGCCGAGACCGCGTTGGAGCTTGAACTCGGCGCCTTCGCGCTCGAAGATCCGGCGCCGCTTCTTCTCCGGATAGTGAAACAAACCCTCGTAGCGAACCGCCTGCTGATCCAGCTCGACAACGTACTCGAACCGCACACCTGAGATGACGGACTCGATGGACTGCCCCGGCCGCCGGCGAACGCGAACGGCTCGATCGGGATCTCGTCGTCCCAGAAGCGCAGCGAGGTCCGGACGCAATGCCACGTAGCCTAAGTTGATCATGCCGCTCGTGGGGCCAGCGTGTGGATGTGGATCGTGGGTGGGCCCGTGTGACGGATGCTGTGGTCGGCAGGTTTCTTGACCCGGTAGCTGTTGTGGCGGGCCCGTTTGACCGCGCGGGGGCAGCTCCGCTCCCGCCGGTCCGGGTGGATCTTGCGGGTGATGCCGGCCAGGATGTGGGGCATGGCGTTGTCCCAGTCCTCAGGGGGAAAAGCCCGCCGTACCGGTGGCGGTGCGGCGGGCGATGCGCAGGACCTGCACGAACGAAATCCGGTCCGGATCGAGGTCGGCGGCCTCGGCCGCTCGGGTGATTAACGCGGTCAGCGCGTGATGGACCAGCAGCCACGCCCAGATCTCCTGGTGGACCAGCTCCGGTAGCCGCGAGCGCAGGACCTTCCCCGGTCCGCGTAGGTGGGTCTTGAGCTGGTCGTTGGCGGTCTCTTCCTCCCACCGCTGATGGTAGGCAGCGGCGAGTTCGTCTGCCCGCGCCGCGGCCGGGTCGCAGATGGTGGACAGCACCACGATCAGCTCCCCGGAGCCGTTGCCGGCGCGGTCGGGCACGTCGTACTCCACCACCCGCACCAGGTGCGCCTCGGCAGGATCAAGTTCACCGCCCTCGCCCTCGGCGATCTGTGTGGCGACGGCGAGGATCGCTGCCCGGCGCCGGGCACCCCGGATCACCGGGTTGATCAACACTGAGAGGTAGGTGCCGTCGGACAGTACCTTCACCACGGGTAGCTCCAGCTGGGTCGGGGCCCGCCACAGCAGCGCCGCCCCGGACCGGGTGGCCAGATCCCACGCCTCGAAGCTGTAGAAGTTGCGGTCCGCGGTGAGCAACTCATCACTACGTAGCCGCCCGTAGAGCCCCTTGGCCAAGGTCTTCTCCCCGACAGAGATGGCGCCGATCTCCGCGGCCAGGAACGCATGCGTGCCACACTCGGCCAGCGCCACCACCCGCGCCTTCGGGAACGCTGAACGATTGTCCCCCGACCCGGCGTAGCCGAACTCCGCGGCGTTGCCCCCGGTGTCGGGCACATCGACCTCAAACCCGTCGATCGCCACCAGCCGCCACCCCCGCAGCCACGCCCCCCGGGTCAGCAGACCCGCCTGCGGCCCCGCGACCTGCTCAAACACCTTCGCCAGCACCGCCGGACCCAACCGTTTACGGGCCTGGGTGATCCCACTGGCCGTCGGCACCGACCATGACGCGTCCCAGCACCCCCACGCCGACAACGAGCCCGTGACCTTGGTCGCGACCTCCTCGTAGTCATCCTCGCCGAACAGGCACATCGCCATCGTCAGATACGCCGCCACATGCGGCGGGAGCTTCCCGTCCGAGCGCTTGGCCCCCACCCCGCACGCCGCGACCGCGCCGTCCACCACATCACGGGGCACAGCCGCGACCAGCACCCCCAACGACACCAGATCCGGCCGAACCACCACACCTTGATCCATCCGCGGAACGTGCCACGCACCCCGGCATAGATCAGCGCGCCACGCCGACACGAACCAGGAAACCCCAGCTCAACATCCTGATCAACTTAGGCTACGTGGCATTGGGTCCGGACGGCCGTGTGCAGCCAGTTCAGCGCAGCAACGACATTCGTCTTGCCAGAGGCGTTTGGACCGTAGATGGCTGCAAGCGGTAGCAGGCTCTCACCCAGACTGGGTATCGGGCGCGCCTCGGCCCGGTCGTGGTCGACCGCGACCATCGATAACTCGACAGGGTCGCGTATCGAACGAAAGTTCGACACCTCGAACCGGATCAGCACAGTGCACCCTTCACGGTATCTAGGCGGCCGGCACAACCGCGATTTTGACAAGTATGTACGACAATCTACAGCTGTCGACACCTGAGACACGAGTAACGGCTCAGCGCTGACGACCGACGGCCACAGACGGGACGATCCGAGCCACGGCCCCAGGCCCGCGTCTCCTGTGGTTCAATCCATGCTCCTCGAGGTACTCGACGCTTGCCGCCATTCGGATCTCAATGGGGCACCGCGGCTGGCGCAGGGACTCTGGATGCGGGCTCGGAGGTTAGTCGAGTAGGTGGTCGAAGTCTCCGTTCTTGGCGCCGGCGATGAAGGCAGCCATCTCGTGCTGGTCGAAGACCAGCGTGCGGGCCTTGCGTTCGGCTGGGGGGAGTTTGTCGTCCTGGAAGCCGATCAGGCCGTCGGCCACGGCGAAGGACAGGCAGCCACCATTGCCGCTGCTGAAGGTCGATTTCACGTACTGGCCGTTGACCACGGCCTCGTACTGAGCGTCGTCGAGCGAGGGGTAGGGGTTGGGTGGGAAAGTCATCGTGTCACAGCTCCTCCGTGACTGGGCGGATAAGATGTGCATACATTGTAAACGGGCCGCGCAACTAATGAGAACAGTGAAAGTTGATCATATCGGTGGGACTGGCAGCTTGTCGTTAATATCCCACTTTGGTGGAAAGAAGAGCTCGATCGGCTCAGGGTTGGCCGCGAACCTCGTCTTGATGCGCTTTCGTGCGCTGGCCAGCGCGGGTACCGCTGCGCGGCAGTACTTGTCTGTCTCGCAGAACAAGGCCCTGGCAGTCGATCGCGTGCAGGGGTCGTCCCCACAGGCCGCGAAACGGGAGACCGAGGCTCTCGAAGGCAGTCTCCTGATGGTCGACCATCCAGTGGATGATGTCAGCGGGTGTGTGATCACCCAGCGTTTCGAAAACCTTGTTGATTCCGCGGAGCGCTCCGGGGCCAGCCTGGGTGAACTCGTTCTCGGAGAAGTCGACGAGATCGGAATAGTTCAGGTCGATGGCAATCTGGTACGACATGAAGTCACCCATGAGTGGGTAACCGTGGAGCAGCTCGTAGATCTGGCGCAGCGACGATGCCGCGAGAATTCGTTCGCCGAGAGCGTCCTGCAGGAACATGTGCCGGAACAGTTCCACGTGATTGAGATGCTTGCGGGGCTGCCCGTAGGCATCTTTCGCGCAGAGGATGAAGGCGCCGGTGTAGAGCCGCCCGTTCTGCAGTCTGGCGTGGTCGAGGGCTTTGCGGAAACCCTCATCGCTCAGGTCGTTGAGGGTTGGGTGGTGGCCCAGGAAGTCACGGACCGCCGTCCATGTACCGATCTTGCTGAAAGTGCGGAAGGCGACTATCTGGAAGATCCGGTCTTCGGGATCGCGCGGCTCGTCGTGGTAGCAGACGTCTCGGATCAGGTACTGCGAGACCCGGTCGGCCGCGCGGTACACATTGCAGAACTTGTACTCCCGCAGGATGGGGTCCTCGGTCCACGGGGATGGGTCGCCAGCCACCCGGCGGTCGAAGACGGTCTGGCGCTCCGAGGCGAAACGCCAGTACATGTCATAGATTGGCCGACGCGGCATGGGTGGACGCCTTATCTGCAACGAACGTCCTCCAAGGCTTGGTGCAGCCAGCAGGCCCCCCGCGGCGGGCACGGGGGCGCTGCTTGCGGGTTGGGGAGGTTAGTCGAGGAGGTGGTCGAAGTCTCCGTTCTTGGCGCCGGCGATGAAGGCGGCCATCTCGTGCCGATCGAAGACGAGGGTGCGGACCTTGCGCTCGGCCGGGGGCAGCTTGTCGTCCTGGAAGCCGATCAGACCGTCGGCCACGGTGAACGACAGGCAGCCACCGTTGCCACCACTGAAGCTTGATTTCACGTACCGGCCGTTGACCACGGCCTCGTAACGCGAGTCATCGAGTGAAGGGTAGGGGTTGGGTGTGTGGGTCACTTGATCACAGCTCCTCCATGACTGCGCGGATCAGGTCCTGTGACTGCCGGGTCGGCAGAGCCTGGGCCAGAGCCGCGTGGAAGGTGTAGGTGCACTGCCGAACGATGTCGCGCTCCTCATGGATGCGCTGCGCCGTACTGCTGTCCACATACACCACGTCGCCGTCGAGGTCATGCGGGAACCCGAAGATCACGAAGTTGTCGGAACCGGGCAACGCTCCAGCAGTGAAGGGCAGGATGTGGATCGTCACCGGGTGCTCCTGAGTCACTTCGATCAAGTGTCGTAGCTGTTCACGCATGACGTCTCGACCGCCCACTATCGTACGGATGACGCCCTCGGTCATGACAGCGGTCAGGCCCTGGAAGTCGTCCTCGCCGAGCCGCTGCTGGCGCCGCATCCGCAGCTCGGCCATCCGATCGACGTTGATCGGCGGGACGAAGGCGCGGGCGCTGCCGATCACTGCCTCGGCATAAGCCCGAGTTTGCAACAGACCCTGGACGAACGCGTTGTCATAGCTGCGCGCGGTGGTGGCGTCCTCGCCGATCTCGACCAGCATCTCCAGGGTCTCGGGAACGATGTCCGAGTATTCCTGCCACCAGCCCGGTTCGTCGGCCCGGAGCCGCAGTGCGTCGAGCTTCTGCGCCTGCTCGGTGCCGACGTCGAGCACCGTGGTGATCCGATCCAGGTGCTCGGAGTTGATCCGGGCACCGCCGGATTCCACCCGCGACAGGTGCGCAGCGGAGACGCGGCGCTGCTGAGGCTGGTCGGCGTTCATCAGCTCGACCAGCTTCTCCTGGCTGAGCTGGGCGTCGTCGCGGAGCCGCCGGATCTGCTTGCCCAACCGGCGGGACCGGATCGTCTTGCGCTGCGCCACGAGGCCTCCTGGTCACCATCACCCGATCGACGGACTACAAGATCGTGAAAGTTGCCGTCAAACTACATGAGTACTACCGTCGAGCTGCAAGCAAGACGGCAAGCCTATCGGCCCCTGGTGAAACGCTCCCGCGGGCCCACGGTTGAGCACGCACCAGGACGACGGTGGCCCCGGCCTGAACCCCCCGCATCGGCCGGGGTCACCGTCCACCAGCAAGGACGGTGATCACGTGAGCGGTCAACACCACCGAGGTACCCCGTTGATCCAGTTGCTGGCGCGGCTGGGCTGGCAACGCTGCACGGACATCTGGACAGTGCCGTGCCAGGACGTCGACGGGCGTCGAGCCCAGCTGCTTATCCGGCTCTCGCCGACCGGAATGACGATCACCCCCACCGCGCCCGGTCTGCTGCGCTTGACCGCGCTGCAGGTCGGGCGGTTGCGGGGCGCCGCACGGGAGGCGATCCACATCGGTGGCCCGCGCACCGACCCCAACCCCGCCGAGCCGGCGCGGTGGTACTGGCATACCGAGGCACCCACCGCACCCGATGGCGACCTGCCGGTACAGCGCGGGCTCGTTCATGTCGACGCTCTGCGTGACCGCCGCTCAACACCGAGCGCATGACGGAGCTGCCGCCGGTGGTGGAGCGGCTGCTGCTCGACGTCGTCGCTGACGGGTTCACGGTGTACTGCTGTGGGCCGCGAGCCGCACCGACTGCGCTGGCCGCCTCCTACGATTGGGAGGACTGCGTCGATCACCTCACCATCCGACGCTGGGACCAGGTCACCGCAGCGAGGCTGCCGAAGCTGGGCCGGCTCGACGTGTTCGCGCCCGAAGTCGTCGTCTGGGCCTACGAAGGTCCCGCGGAACACACCATGCGGGCACTGCTCAACCTGGTGCACCCGCAACACCCGAACGCCCCGACCAGTGTCTACCCTGCGCCACGCTCGCTACACGTGCCAAGGCATCAACAACGCCCAATGTCGATACGGCTGCCTTCGGCGGGCCGAGCCGGAGCACGCGCTGCTCGGCTGGCCAGCGTGTGAGGACCCAGAGTGTCAGAGGACAGAGTTTCAGAGGACCACGGGGACGTTCTACACGGTAAAGTGGCAGGTCGGCGCAACGTCGTGTCCGTTCTCCCGACCGGGGCTAATCAATCATGTCGACGAACCACGAGCGGGACATGAATCTGGGGCCGCCGCTGCCGGGACCCGAGTCAGAATGGCCGTTAACGCTCGACGTCCACAAGCTTCGCGCGGACGGCTGGAAACCCACTCCGTTCCGAGAGTTCGTACTCAAGATCCACAGCAGGTGTGATCTCGCGTGCGACTACTGCTACATGTACGAGCTGGCGGACCAGACGTGGCGCCTCCGGCCACGCCGGATGCCCCGGACCATCGCGGAACAAGCCGCGACTCGGATCGGCGAGCACATCCATACCCACGGCCTCACGCGGATCACGCTCATCCTGCACGGCGGCGAGCCATTGCTCGCCGGACCCGACCTGATCGCCCATGTGGTCGCCGCCATCCGGGACGCGGCCGGTCCCCGGGTACGGGTCGATGTCAGCCTGCAGACCAATGGAGTCGGCTTGGACGCCGAGTACCTGCGGCTCTTCGACGACCTGGACATCCGGGTGGGGGTGAGCCTCGATGGTGACGCCGCAGCGCATGACCGGCACCGGCGGTACCGGAACGGGCGAGGCAGCCACGCGGCCGTCGTGGCGGCGCTGGAGCGGCTGACCGCAGGGCCATACCGGCAGGTGTTCGGCGGCCTGCTCTGCACGATCGACGTACGCAACGACCCGGTGACCACCTACGAAGCATTACTGCAGTTCAACCCACCGATGATTGACCTGCTGCTGCCGCACGGCACCTGGACGACACCGCCGCCGCAGCGGGTCCCCCGTTCGCTGAGCACGCCTTATGCTGACTGGCTGATCGCCGTGTTCGACCGGTGGTTTGGCGCACCCCGCCAGGAAACCCGCATCCGGCTATTCGAAGAAATCATGCACCTGCTTTTGGGTGGGGCCTCCGCCAGCGAGGCGGTGGGCCTCTCTCCGGTGAGCGTGATTGTCATCGAGACGGATGGCGGTATCGAGCAGTCTGACACGCTGAAATCGGCCTATCACGGTGCTCCGTGGACAGGCCTGCACGTCACTCGCGACCCGCTCGACGCTGCCTTGCTCCTTCCCTCAATGGCGGCCCGGCAGATCGGCGCCAGGGCGCTGTGCAACGAATGCCGCGGGTGCCGAATCCGCCAAGTCTGCGGAGGCGGTCTTTATCCGCACCGGTACCGGTCCGGCAGTGGATTCGCCAATCCATCGGTGTACTGCCCCGACCTGTTCCGCCTCATCACTCATATTCGGCAAGCCATGGCAGCCGGCATCGCCGCACGGCTCGCACAATGACAATGAATCTCCGCCCACACCGGCTGCCGGATGACGTGTTCGGCACGCTAGCCGCGGGCGGTGGCGGGGTTCGCGCCCTTCATCACCTTGCCACGGCGCAATACAGCAAGCACATGCTGCTCCTGCGAGGTGTCGTGGACACGGCCGTGGCCACCGGACATCCGCAGGCCGCGCACGCTAGCCACGCCTACGACCTGCTGGCCGACATCCAGGAGCAGGCTCCCGGCGACGTGGAGAGCGTAGTACGGCACCCCGCGGTGGGGGCATGGGCATGGCGGACGCTGCGGGCGTTGTATGGCGGCGCAGCCATGGTCGGCGCCGAGCCGGGTCGGTTTGCGACTCTGGCAGCGGCCGCCGCGATTCGGTCCAGAACTCCGTGCGCGCTGGACGTACCGGCGACAGACGGTGCGGTCACACTCCCGTCGCTGGGCATGGCCACCTTAGCCGGACACACCAGCGCAGCAGTCGTTCACTGCGCCACGGACGGGGCAGCGGTGTTCGCCGCAGGCGACCGCGTCCTGGTGCCCGGCGACCCAGATGAGAGCGCGCCAGGTTGGCGGCCACTGCCTCGCCTCGTCGCCGAGGCGTCTGGAATGAGGCTTCGGCTGCTGATCGATGACCTGGACCCTTTCCGCATGCCAGCAATCGCGAATGCGGCCCCGCGGCTGCCCGCAGAAGACATCGAGTGGTGGCGCGCAGCCTTATGTGAAGCATGGGCGCTGTTAGTCCGGTACCACCCGACCGCGGCCGAGGAGATCGCTGCGGCAATCCGGGTGATCACTCCGCTCACCTCGCCGCCGAACGGCCAAGTCGGCGCGAGCTCTCGGGAGACATTCGGCGCTGTCGCGCTCTCCGTTCCGTCCGATGCGCGGTCGTTCGCGCTCACACTCTGCCACGAGGTACAGCATGCGAAGCTGTCCGCAGTGATCGACATCGTCGCGTTGACCCGGCCGGATGACGGACGGCGCTGGTACACGCCGTGGCGGGATGATCCGCGGCCGATCGGCGCCCTCCTCCAGGGCAGCTACGCCTTTCTCGGGGTGAGTGGCTTCTGGCGGCGGCAGCGGTGGCAGGAGAACGGCGCCACTGCCCTCCGCGCGCATGCCGAGTTCGACCGGTGGCAGG
>JBOHHF010000241.1:0-9099 GCA_050700495.1 Pseudonocardiaceae bacterium | reverse complement strand
GAGGCCGGGCCTGTTTTGTGGTAGTAGCGGGGGTAGGATTCGAACCTACGACCTCTGGGTTATGAGCCCAGCGAGCTACCGAGCTGCTCCACCCCGCGTTGGTGACGCCACTCTACGCGTGCGGAGCCACCAGGAGCAAATCGCCTGGCCAGCGATCAACCACCGCCGCCAGCTGCTGCAGCGGCGGCGTCGAACCGCTTGGCCGCGGCGTCCAGATCGGCCAACGCCTTGCCCTGGGCAGTGAAATCGCCCGCACTCTGCGCCTGGCGAAGGCTCCTGAGTGCACTGGCGATGTCGGTGACGGCCTGGCTCATCGCAGAGCTGACGTCGCCACCAACCGCAGCCGGAGATGGGGTTGTCGCACCCTGCTGGGCGGGCGGCTGGGTCTGGCCTGGCGAGATGGTCGAATCCCCGGCCCCGGGACCGAAGACCTTGTCGAGCGCCTGGCGCAGGGTCGGGGCGTACCCGATCCGGTCGCCGTAGGCCACCAGTACCCGGTTCAGTTGCGGGAAGGTAGCTTGCCGGTTGGCTCGCTCGATATAGACAGGCTCAACGTAGAGCAGCCCACCGCCGACCGGCAGAGTGAGCAGGTTGCCGTAACGAACGTCGGTTTCCGACTGCCGCAGCAAGTTGAGTTCCGCGCTGACCTCCGCGGAGGACACGAACCGGTTCTGCACCTGCTCCGGACCCTCCGTCTGGGATTCGCCGGGCAGCTCGAGCACCCGGATCTTGCCGTAGTCGTCCGGGTCGGAGCCAACCGAAACGTAGGAAGCCAGGAATGGTCGGCGCAGGCTCACCAGCGCACTGGTGAGCTGGTACTCCGCGGGTCCTTGCCCGTTCGGCGGTCCGGCCAGTACGTAGTATGGCGGCTGGTCGACGCCCTGCTGGTTCTGCGTCGGATCGGTGGGAACATTCCAGAAATCATCGTTGGTGAAGAACACCGCCGGGTTGTCGACATGATAGCGAGCCAACATCTCGCGCTGCACCTTGAACAAGTCCTGCGGGTAACGGAAGTGCTCCCGCAACTCAGCTCCGATTGCGCTAGTGGGCTGCACGGTACCCGGAAACACGTTCATCCACGTTCGCAGTACCGGATCGCTCTCGTCCATCGCGTACAGCGTCACGGTGCCGTCGTAGGCGTCCACAGTGGCCTTGACCGAGTTGCGGATGTAGCTGATCTCGTCGTTCGGCAAGCGGGACACTCCGGACAGGGAGTCCGCAGTCGCTCTGCCCAGCACGGTGCGCTGCGCGTACGGGAAGTTGTCCAGGGTCGTGTAACCGTCCAGGATCCACTGAACTCGACCGCCCACCACGGCCGGATACGGGTCGCCATCGACGGTGAGCCAGGGAGCCACCTTCTGCAACCGATCCCGCGGGTGCTGATTGTAGATAACCCTTGAATCAGTCCCGATCGCCTGGTTGAACAGGATGTTGCGCTCGCCGTGGTATGCGGCGAACAGCAACCGGCGCGACCAGGACCCGATCGGTACCCCACCCTTGCCTTCGTAGGTGTAGTTCGCCGAACGGCTGTCGTACTCCCGTGAGGGGGCGCCGGGGTTTCCTCCGACGATCACATAGTTGTCGATCAGCTCGCCGAAATAGATCCGCGGCTGCTGCACCGGGATGTCACCCTGCACCGTGGTGTCCGACACGGTGAACACCGGGTAACCGCCCTCCCCCGAGCCGTCGTTGTTCAGCGCCGAGTTCACGGTATTGGCTGGGGCTGCGACGAAGCCGTTGCCATGGGTGAAGGTGAGGTGCTGGTTGATCCAAGTGCGCTGGTTTTCGGCCAGCGACGCGGACTCCAGCTCTCGTACCGCCACGACGTAGTCCTGCTTCTTACCCTCGACGGTGTAGCGGTCGACGTCGAGCTTGTCCGGAAAACCGTAGAAGTTCTCCCGCTGCTGCAGCTGGGTGAAGGTCTGCGACAGCACGTTGGGATCCAGCAGCCGTATGTTCGGGATGGTGGCGGTGTCGGCCCGCACGTCGGCGGGCGAGGCTTCGCTACGCCCCGAGTACTGGGAGTACGTGACCTGCTTGTCAGTAATGCCATAAGCCTCGCGAGTCGCGATGATGTTGCGCTCGATGGACGGCGCTTCGCGTTCGTTGGCGTTGGGACGCACCACGAACTGCTCGAGCATCGCCGGCCACGCCGCTCCCACCAGGATGCTGGAGAGCACCAGAAGCGCGATGGCGATCGCCGGCAGCTGCAGGTTGCGCAACGTCGCGCCGACGAAGAAGGCAACCGCACAGATCACCGCAATGCACATCAGAATGATCTTGGCGGGCATCACCGCGTTGAGGTCGGTGTAGCTGGCTCCGGTGAACAGCGGATTGCGGTTCGAGAACAACAGCCCGTAGCGGTCCAGGAAGTAGGCCAACGCCTTGAGCAACACGAAGACGCCGGCCAGCACCGCGAGCTGTACCCGGGCCGGGCCGGACAGCTGCCCACCACGGCCGGCCAGGCGCAGCCCGCCGAACAGGTAGTGGGTGATCAGCGCTCCGAGGAAGGAAAGCACAACAGCGACGAAGGCCCACGCCAGCAGCCTGCGGTAGAAAGGCAGCTCGAAGGCGTAGAAACTGACGTCGTTGTTGAACTGAGGATCGGTCACGCCGAAACTGGCACCGTGCAGGTACATCTGCAACGTCTGCCAGTCGCCCAACGCAGATAGACCGGCGAACAAGCCGACCAGTACCGGCACACCGATGCCGACCACCCGCAGCCGCTGAACTATCGCGGTGCGGTACCGCGCCACCGGATCGTCAGGTCCCGCCACCGGCACGAACACCGGCCGGCTGCGGTAGGCGATCACGATATTCAGCGCGAGCAGCCCACCGACCAGCACCCCGACGACGAGGAACTGGACGATACGGGTGAGCAGGACGGTGGAGAACACCGAGCGGAAGCCCACCTCGCCGAACCACAACCAGTCCACATAGGTATCCACCAGGCGCGATCCGACAATCAGCACCACCAGCACAACAGTGCCGACGATGATCAGGATCCGGGCACGACGGGAAAGGGTGGGAACTCCGACGGGGGGCCGACTGGCCACAGGCACACTCCTCCGACGACGGCAGTGGTGCGGTACGGACCCGCTCGCCGCAGCCTTTGTTCGTCCACGCCGGGTTGAGTCCCTCCTGTCCAACTCTACGGAGTGTCCTGAGGTTCCGAATTTTGGTGGTCGCACCACTGCAGCCGGTGCCCGTCACCGGTGCGACGATGGCCGGGTGAACGAGCCGAAGCCGTACCCGATCCTGGCGTCCCATGCCCTGGCAGCCACTGCGCGGGAGGTCGAGCAGTTCGTCGCGGCCGCGGGTTGGGATCAGCAGCCGCAACTGTTCGCCCTGGTAGCCACCCCAACCCTGCTGGCCAATCAGCCTGAACTGGCCGATCAGCTGGATACTGCCGCCGCGCTCACCCCAGTGGCCCAGGAGACCCTTCCTGAGGGTGAGCTGGACGCGGCGCTGGCCGGCATCGAATGGCCTGATGCGGTCGCCGGCTGCGCGTTGGCCCAGGAGATCGTGGTGCTCCCGCCGGCGGCGCAGGCCGGTCTCGGTGAGTTGCCGGAAGACCCGGTACAGGCTCGCCGCGCCGCCGCCGAGCACCCGCAGCGCCGAGAAGGCAGGTTGGTCGCGGCGGTGCTTCGGGACGGTGCCGGGGCCTGCGTACTGCGACTGCGGGCCGACTCCGGAAACGACCAGGGGCACGAAGAGTTGATGGAGGATCCCCAGCTCGCCCCGAACCTGCTCCGCGCGCTGCTGGAAACGTTGCGTTGACGCTCACGAGGCGCAGCCCGGAGGTTGCCGGGCGGCTCGCAGGTCATCCAGCGCCTGTACCGCCTCAGCCAGGGTGCTCACCCGCACCAGCCGTAGCCCCTCCGGGGCACGCCGCACCGCCTCGGCGCAGTTTCCCGCGGGTACCAGGAACACCGACGCGCCGGCCTCGCGAGCGCGGATCATCTTGAGCGGGATACCGCCGATCGGACCCACCTCGCCGCTGGTGGCAATCTCGCCGGTGCCCGCCACAAAGGAGTTCCCGACCAGCGCCCCCGGCGTCAACTTGTCCACGATGGCCAGCGCGAACATCAGACCTGCCGAGGGGCCACCGACGTCGGCCAGGCTGATGATGATGTCGAAATTCACGTCAGGCCGATCGGACACCCCGACGCCGAGGTAGCCGCGACCCGGCTGCTCTCCTGCCCCGAGCGTGATCGCCACCTCCTGCGGCGCGGACCCCGGACGCTGGAAGCGGACCTGCACCAGCTGCCCCGGACGGCTACCGGCGAGCATGTCCACGACCTGCTGGCCGGTGCGCGGCTGCTGACCGTCGACGGCCAGCAGCCGGTCCCCGGAGGTCAACTTCCCGTTCGCGGCGCCGTCAGCGGCCACCGAATCGGCCACGACCTGGGTCGGATAACCCAGGTAGCGCAGAGCAGCGGTTTCGGCCTTGGACTCCGAGTCCTGGAACAGCTGCTGGTTCTGCTTCTCGACCTGCCGCTCGGACAGCCCCGGCGGGAAGATCTCATCGCGGGGAACCAGCACACTACGTCCGGATATCCACAGACCAAGCGCCCCGTACAGCGACACGTTGTCCACCACCGAGACCGTCGTCATGTTGAGGTGACCGCTGGTGGGATAGGTCTGGACGCCCTTGATCTCCACCACCGTCTTGCCCGCCACCTCCCCCAGGGTGTCGAACGTGGGTCCGGGACCAAGTGCGACGTAGGGCACCGGTGCCAGCCCACCCAACAATCCGAGCGCCATGGCGAAACCAAGGCTGACCAGCAGGGTCCAGGTTCGGCGGCTCACGGGCGGTCAGCGTACGTGCCCCGGGTCCGCGTAACGTGGGGTCCATGAGCGACCTGCCCTTCGGTTTCGGCTCCGAGGACCCGAGAGACCCCCGGGACCCTGATCGGAGGAACCCTCCCGAAGACGGCCACGGCGGCCATCCCGACCCAGCCAACCCCTTCGGAGCCGGCGGATTCGACGTCGGCGCCTTGGGTCAGATGCTCACCCAGCTGGGCCAGATGCTCAGCCAGGGCGCAGCCAGTGGCGGTGGCGGGCCGGTGAACTACGACCTAGCCAAGCAGATTGCCATGCAGAAGCTGTCCACGAGCGGGTTGCCCTCGGCGCAGCAGGCCGCCGCGATCACCGATGCAGTCCGACTGGCCGAGCTGTGGCTGGACCCGGCGACCGCGTTGCCCACCGGGACACAGAACAGTGCCGCGTGGGCACCGCGGGACTGGGTCGAGCGCACCCTGCCCACGTGGCAGCGGCTGTGCGACCCGGTGGCCCGCCGGATGGCCGGCTCGTGGATCGATGCGCTGCCCAGCGAAGTACGCCAGACAGCCGGTCCCCTGGTGGCGATGGTCGAGCAGATGGGTGGCATGGCCTTCGGCTCACAGCTGGGTTCGGCGCTGGCCCAGCTCGGTGGCGAGGTGCTCACCTCGACCGACATCGGGCTCCCGCTGGGGCCGCTGGGCGTAGCGGCGCTGTTGCCGGCTGGAATCGAGCGGTTCGCCACCGGTTTGGAGCGCAAGAGCTCCGAGGTGATCGTGTTTCTCGCCGCCCGGGAAGCCGCGCACCATCGCCTGTTCGCCCACGTGTCGTGGCTTCGCCAGCGGCTGTTGGGCACCGTCGAGGAGTTCGCTCGTGGCATCCAGGTGGACACCGACGCGCTGCAGGAGATCGCCCGCCAGATCGATCCGGCCGACCCGCAGAGCATGGATCAGCTGATGACGTCCGGTCTGCTGGAGCAACGGACCAGTCCGGAGCAGAAAGCCGCCCTGACCCGGTTGGAGGCACTGCTTGCGCTGGTCGAAGGCTGGGTCGACGTCGTCGTCGCGGACGCCTTGGGCGAGCGGCTACCCGGTGCCGACGCGCTGCGCGAGACACTGCGACGGCGGCGCGCCTCCGGGGGGCCCGCCGAGCAGACGTTCGCCACGCTGGTCGGCTTGGAGCTGCGTCCGCGCAAGCTGCGGGCTGCCGCCGAGTTGTGGCGAGAACTCACCGAGCAGCAGGGGATCGAAAGCCGGGATGCCCTGTGGAGTCATCCGGATCTGCTGCCCACCGCCGAAGACCTGGATGATCCGGCGAAGTTCGTCAATCGGGCCGCGACGCAGGCCGCGGAGCTGGACGACCCGATCGCCGCGCTGGAGCGCTCCGCGGCCGACGCCCCACGCGAGCAGCCGCCCGACGAGCCTGGGGATCGCGGTGACGACCAACTTCGGTGACGACCAACTTCGGTGACGACGCAGGCCGCTCGCCTGTGCGTGGTTGTGGGTAAACTGTGGACAACGGGACAGACCTGTGGACAGTCAGTTGAGTCGAAACGCTCGACGGCCCAGGATTGGCGGACATGAGCCTGCCGAGCGCCACTACGACACTGCCCGAAGCACGACCGTCCAATCTCCCTCAGCGGCTTCGGCTTGCGCCGGGCCGCGCCGCTGTCTGGCGTTCCCCCACCTGCCTGCAGCTCGGGTTGGACCCGCAACGTGCCATGGTCCTCGACTGCCTGCCAGAACCGCTCGCGGCGCTGCTCATGCGTATGGACGGCACCCGCAGCACGGCTGAGCTGGTCGCGGAGGCGGAGACGGCCGGCTCAGCAGCTGGCGACGCCCTCGCGATGCTCGCCGAGCTGCACCGTAGCGGCCTGGTGGCCGACGCTACGACTGCCGACGCAGGCCGACCTGGCTGGCACCGCGTCGCGCTGGCCACCGAGGCGACCAACTGGTCGGTGCACACCACCTGCGCAACGCGAAACGTAGTGGACCAGCGGCACGCGTCCGCGGTGCGCGTGATCGGATCCGGCCGGGTGGCGGTGGCGCTGGCCACCCTGCTTGCCTCGGCCGGGGTGGGCCAGGTCGGGGTGGAAGCCGCCGGGACAGTCGCCACCACAGACGTCGGCACCGGCTATCTTCCAGACGATCTCGGTAGGCCCCGGGCGGCAGCAGCGGCGGATGCCGTGCGCCGGTGCGCGCCCGACGTGACCGTTGCCATCCGCCGCCGGCCGGACCTGATCGTGCTTTGCGACGTGGTGGTCCCGGAGCCGGTCCTGGTGGCCGAGCTGCTCGGAACCGGGATTCCACATCTGATCAGCTTCGCCCACGAGGGGACGGCGGTGGTGGGCCCGCTGGTGTGGCCGGGTCGCAGCAGCTGCCTGCGTTGCGCCGAGCTGCACCGCGCAGACCTCGACGTGGCCTGGCCTAAACTGGCTGCACAGCTGGTCGGAAAGGTGCCGGCCGCCGGCTTGGCCTGCACCCAGATCGCCGCCGCGCTGACCGCCGAACAGGTGCTCGCCGTGCTAGCCGGGCCAGCTACCGGTCTGCCGGTCCCACCAACGTGGGGCGCTGCGCTGGAACTGGACCCAGTGCGGGGCACGTTGTGTCGCCACCCCCGGCCAACCCATCCGCGCTGTGGCTGCGGCGCCCGATGACACCTCAACGCCACTACGCTGTAACGCCACTACTATGGGGGGCGGCGCCGGGAGACAATCACTCCGTGACCGACATCCCGCGCAAGGCCGCGGCGCGAACTGCCCGGCTCGCGAGCCTCCCGCTCGGGGTGGCCGGCCGGATAGCCGCGGGCTGGGGAAAGCGGCTCGCCGGGCACGATGCCAGCGACGTCAACGCCGAGCTCAGCGCACGCACCGCCGAACAACTCTTCGCGGTGCTCGGTGAGCTCAAGGGCGGCGCGATGAAGTTCGGCCAGGCGCTGAGCGTGTTCGAGGCGGCGATCCCCGATGCGCTCGCTGCGCCGTACCGTGAGGCACTGACCAAACTGCAGTCTGCGGCACCGCCGATGTCCCCGCGGTCGGTACAGCGGGTGCTCGATGAACAGCTCGGCTTAGGGTGGCGCCGCCGCTTCGCCGACTTCTCCGATGAACCTGCAGCAGCCGCCAGCATCGGGCAGGTGCATCAGGCGGTGTGGCATGACGGTCGTGAGGTCGCCGTCAAAGTGCAGTACCCGGGCGCCGACGAGGCGCTACGCTCCGATTTGCGGCAGCTGCAGAGGTTCAGCCGGCTGTTTCAGGCGATCGTGCCCGGCATGGAGGTCAAGCCGCTGCTCATCGAGTTGCGGGATCGGATGGTCGAGGAACTCGACTACCGCGACGAGGCCGATAACCAGCGTGCGTTCGCCGCCGCGTTCAGCGGCCATCCCGAGATCGCCGTCCCAGCCATCATCGCCAGTGCGCCGAAGGTGATGGTGTCGCAGTGGGTCGCCGGGACGCCGATGGCACAGATCATCCGCGGTGGGTCGCGGTCCGAGCGCGACGACATCGGTCGCAAGCTCTCCGAGTTCCATTCCTCCTCCCCCGCCCTCACCGGATTGCTGCACGCCGACCCGCATCCGGGAAACTTCCTGCGTCTGGACGACGGGCGGTTGTGCGTGCTCGACTTCGGCGCCGCGGCGAAGCTGCCCGGCGGAACCCCGCGCACCTTAGGGATCGCGACCCGGCTGGCTGTTGAGGAACGTTCCGACGAGTTGCTGGAGCTGCTGCGCTCGGAGGGCTTCGTCCGGCCAGGCATGCCACTACGGGCCGAGGACGTGCTGGCCTACCTCGGCCCCTTCGCCGACCCCGTACGCGACGAGACCTTCCACTTCACCCGGGCCTGGATGCAGGCTCAAGCCGAGCGCGTCGGCGACTTCTCCGGCCCTGACTTCCGGACCGGACGAGCGCTCAACCTGCCACCCAGTTACCTGCTGATCCACCGGGTGAGCACCGGAACATTCGGCGTGCTGTGCCAGCTTGACGCCACCGTGCCGCTACGTGGGATCACTCAACGCTGGCAACCGGGTTTCGCCGGCTGATCCGAACTCTCCACCGGCGCTTGTGCCGCGACCCTACACGCGGCTAGCGGCGCGACGAGCGCGCTGGTCTGCGTAGCGAGCCAGGCGGCGCCACCGACGAGCCACCACCAGCCGCCGTACCAACCGCTCCTGGCTGGCCCGGCGTTGGTCCTCTCGCATTCGGGACCGGGCAAGCACATCGTGCAGCAACATAGCGTTCAACTCCTGCTTCACCGACGATCAGTCAGCAGAGGCACAAACCCCTGCGACCGACCGATTTGACTGTCGTTGTGCACGCGGGATCGC
>JBOHHF010000240.1:0-1252 GCA_050700495.1 Pseudonocardiaceae bacterium | reverse complement strand
CGGCAGGCAGCCCCGTCCAGCTTCGGGAGGTCGGCGAGGATCACGGCCAGCAGCTTGATCGTGCCGTCGCGGTCCACGGTGTGAAGTGTTCCGCACCACCACGCCGCGTAGCCTTTAAGCCACCTCCTCACCGATGCCCCGGGCCGTCGCCCCGGGGCATCGGTGAGAAAACGGTGAGGAGAGGTCTCTGGTGGACGTTGACGAGGTGGACGCTGACGAGGCGTCGACGATCGGTGCGCGGGCTCGCATGATCCGCCGTCGTCGCGGGCTGAGTCTGGAAGTGGTGGCCGGGCTGGCCGGTATCACGGCGCAGTATCTGTCGATGCTGGAGCGTGGCCTGCGCGGGTTCAACCGGCGTGGCCTGGTCGAGGATCTCGCGGACGCGCTGTGTTGCTCTGTGGTGGACCTGACCGGGCAGCCGTATCTACCGCCGGATCGGGCGAGCGCGCGGGCGACAAAGGTCATGATCCAGATCGAACGCGGGCTCAACGAGGCCACTCTCGATGATGTACCGGATTTGCGGCCCCGATCGCTGGATGCGCTGGGCGGCTGGGTTGCGTTCGCCGCCGAGCTGCGGGACAACGCCCGCTATCAGCCCTCGGGCGAGGACATCGACGCCGCGCTGATCGACCTTCACGTGCACGTGGCGACCAGCGACGGCCCCGCGCGGCAACGCGCCGCCGAGTTGCTCACCCACGCCGCCTATCACGCGTTCGTGCTAGCGACCACGTTTGGTTATATGCATCTTGCGCAACAAGCGGCAGTGCGTGCCGTGGAGGCGGCCAGGGTGGCGGAGAGTCCTGAACTGGAGGCGTTCGCGATGTTCGCGATGGCACCGTCAGTGGCGCGCACCAGTGGACGGCGCCGGGCGGTGCGGATGCTGGATCGTGCGCTGGCTGACGCGCAGCAGCTGACCGCGATCCGGAACGGCGACACTCTGGGCGCCGAGACTGTCGGGCTGCTCCATCTCATGGGGGCCCATTTTGCGGCCCGGAACAGCGACGCCGCTACTGCTTCGGACCATCTCGGTGAGGCCGGCCGGATTGCGGTGCTCACCGGTGAGTGCAATGGGTTGCGCCAGCACTTCGGACCCACCAATGTCGCCGTGTGGCGCGTGGCTATCGGTGCGGAACTCGGGCCAGGGTGACACGCAAAGTCGTTCGTGCAGGTCAGCGCGGTGTGTTAGCGGTATGACTTGATCGTGCTGCGCTGGGTGGCTGGACGGGAGGGTCTGGGATGACCGGGTGTCCTG
>JBOHHF010000239.1:0-40049 GCA_050700495.1 Pseudonocardiaceae bacterium | reverse complement strand
CAGCTGGCCCGAGCTGGCGGTGGGCACGACGTTGAGCACCCCGTCGGGCAGCCCGCACTCGGCCAGGATGCCGGTCAGCGCGAGCATCGACAGCGGGGTCAGGCTGGCCGGCTTGAGCACCATCGTGCAGCCCGCCGCCACCGCTGGACCGATCTTGCGGGTGCCCATCGCCGCCGGGAAGTTCCACGGTGTGATCAGCAGCGACGGCCCGACTGGCTGGCGCATCACGAGGAATCGCCCCGAGCCGTCGGGCGCGGTGGCGAATCCCCCGGCGATCCGTACGGCCTCCTCAGCAAACCAGCGGAAGAACTCGGCGGCATAAGCGATCTCGGCCCGGGACTCAGCCAGCGGCTTGCCCATCTCCAACGTCATCAGCAGGGCGAGATCGTCCTGGCGCTGCATCATCAGCTCATAGGCGCGGCGGAGGATCTCGCCCCGCTCCCGGGGCGGGTGCTTCGCCCAGCCGGCCTGCGCTGCGACCGCGGCGTCCAGCGCGGCCGTCCCGTCCTCGGGAGCGGCATCGGCGACCGCGCGCAGCACCTTGCCGGTGGAGGGGTCCTCGACATCGAAGGTCTTCCCGCTGCTGCCTGGTCGCCACCGACCGTTGATGAACAGCTCGGTGGGTACGGCGTCCACGACGGCGCGCTCGCGGTCTGCGGAACTCATCGGGACTCCAGCGGGGCATGGCGAGCCTGGATGATGAGCCCGGCGATCCCGATGGCGGCCCCACCGAGCGAGACCGCGAGCAACGCCGGTGAGGTGGTCCCGGTCAATGCGTCGCCGAGCACGACGAGCGCCACTGAGCCGGGTATCACACCCACGGTGCCCACGAGGTAGTCGCGAAACCGGATCGACGACACCGCGCTGCAATAGTTGAGCACCGAGAACGGTATGGCCGGGATCATTCTCAGGGACGCCACGGCGAGCCAGCCACGACGGCGCAGCCGCGCGTCGACCGCACGTAGCATCCTGCGGTCGAGGTGGGGTTCCACCAGATCGCGCATGAGCCAGCGGACCGCGACGAAAGCCAGCACCGCGGACAACGTGGTCCCTGTGAGCGACAGAACCACTCCCAGCACGGGACCGAACAGCAACCCCGCGGCGAGCGTGAACGCGGTACGGGGGATCGGTGCGACAGTCACCAGGGTCTGCCCGACCAGGAACAGCATCGGTGCGGCGATGCCGACCGATTGCGCCCAGGCCCGCATCTGCAGGGCGTTGGGCACTGGCAGCACCAGCGCGACGACGACCACCGCGACGAGCAGCAGCCCGGCTACCAGTAGACGGATTCGGGGCGCGGTCATGGTCCTCCGGGCACCGGGACACGGGTGCGGATGGCAATGCTACCGGCCCGAGTCGAACGCGACCCTATAGCGCCGGGAAAGCTAGAAGGTCCTTGCCCTGCCAGCTGGAGACGTCCGGACTGTTCATGCCACCCTACCTGTGTGACGGCAGAACCATCGGGGAGCCCGCGGCGGCTACCGCCGCAACTGATCCTCGCGTTTCTGGTCAGCCTTCCCGGCGCTTACCTGGGCGCCGCCGACTATCTGGGTCTACCGCACCTCGAGATGCCACCGCTGGTCGCTGCAGCGGTCTTCGGCATAGCAATCATCGGTGCCGCGTTCGTGCTCTCCTGGGCCGCCGAGGCTGCACAGGTCGATATCAGCGCCGGGTTGGCACTGTCCGTGCTGGCGTTGCTGGCAGTGCTGCCGGAGTACGCGGTCGACTTCGTTTTCACCTACCAGGCCGGACAGGTCTACGAGCAGAACGGAGCGTGCGTGCCCAACGAGGGCGGCGCCAACCCGTGCTCGCTGGCGCTGGCGAACATGACCGGCGCCAACCGTGTGCTGGTCGGTGTGGGCTGGCCGCTGGTGGTGCTGGTCGCGACCTGGGCGGCGCTACGTAACCGCAGGGCCGGCGGCGCGCCGGATGACGACACCCTGCCTGGTGAGGTGAGGCTGGTTCCCACAATGTCGGCCGACGTCGTCTTCCTCGGTATCGCCACGCTATACTCGCTGACCTTGCCACTGCGCAGCACCCTCACCCTGGTCGACGCTGGCGTGCTGGTCACGATTTTCGCGCTCTACACATGGCGGCTGTCGAAGGCGCCCTCTGAGAAACCCGAACTGGTCGGGGTGGCTGCGTGGGCCGGTGAGCAGCCCCGCCTACGCCGCCGCACGCTCGTCATCACGCTCTTCGCCGTGGCGGGGCTGATGATCCTGGCGACCGCCGAGCACTTCTCCGAAGGGCTGGTGTCCACCGGGCAGCAACTGGGGGTCGAACAGTTCCTGCTCGTGCAGTGGGTCGCCCCGCTGGCCAGCGAATCTCCCGAACTGATCATTGCGTGCCTGTACGCCTGGCGGCTGATGGCGTCCAACTCGCTGGGCACCCTGCTGTCCAGCAAGGTCAACCAGTGGACACTGCTCGTCGGCACCATCCCGGTGGTGTTCGCGCTGTCCGCGGGGACTACTGACGGCCTGCCGATTGACACCCAGCAGCGTTTCGAACTGCTGCTCACCGCCGCGCAGTCACTGTTCGCGGTGGCGATCCTGGTGAATCTGAGCCTGACGATATACGGTGCAGTGGCTTTGTTGTCGCTGTTCAGCATGCAGTTCGTCGCGAGCATCACGGCGTCACCGGCAGTGAACGAGATAGTGATCATCGTGTTGTCCGCGGTCTATATCGCGCTGGCGATCGGACAGCTCATCCGCCGCCGCCGGCAAACGGTGCAGGTGATCCGCGACGGCCTCGTCACCCCCTTTTCCGCACTTGGGCGGGTCCCGACGGGCTCGTGAGTGGACAGCATGCTCGATCTGCGTGGCCAGGATCGTCATGTCGCCTCCTCCGTACGTGCGAGCGGGCGGAAGTCGTCGGCATGGTCGAGGGTTCCACTGCGCGAAGGTGCGCGGCGGCCGTCCGGTGATCTGCTGGAAGGTAGCGGTCGGCGGGAGTGATCCCGGCCCGTCGACCGAGACGGCCAGCAACTCGATCCGCCAGTCCGCGACCTCCTCCGGGTAGCCGTCCTGGAGCCACTGCTCGCGCGCCTGAGCCGGCGTCAGCTCCTCGAAGCGAATCTCTTCCCCCATCGCCCACGCCGATCGCCTTCACCTGCTCGACCTGCGAGACCTTCGCCGGGCCGGTGAATGTGTACGCGGCGCCGACGTGGGAGTCGGTCAGCAGCGCCGCGACCGCCACTTCGGCGATGTCGGCAGGCGATGTCGGCATCGGTGGCCTCCACCATCAATTCCAGCTCCCGGTGAGCCTGCCGTTCCTCGGCGAGGTGCCGCCGCAGCGGGCTAAGGCTCCGGTCGCCTGAATCATCGTCAGAGTCGAACCCGGCAGCGGCGGCGGAGTGGACCACGAACCTGCGGATGCCTGCCTTCACCGCCTGGTCGACGAACCCAGCCCCGGACTCCGGAACGACGTAGGCGAAGGGGAACAGGTAGACGCGTTCGACTCCGTCCATCACGTCCAGCCAGGTCTCCGGCCGCTCGAAGTCCCCCTGGACCACCTCGACCCCCACCGCGAGGTGCGCGGCCCGCGGATCGCGGGTCATGGCCCGCACCCGCTGGCCGGCGCCCACCAGCCGGTCCACCACGCAGCGACCTACGTTCCCGGTCGCGCCGGTCACTAAAAGTCATGCCGCTCCTCCGATTTCCTGGATAGCGCAATGGACCGCCACCGCGTGCATGGCCTTGTTAACAGCGGCAGTCACTCCGAGATGTTAGATCGAATCCGGAAATCTCGCACATGAGAAGGGTTC
Source organism: Pseudonocardiaceae bacterium (assembly GCA_050700495.1). Lineage (GTDB taxonomy): Bacteria > Actinomycetota > Actinomycetes > Mycobacteriales > Pseudonocardiaceae. The sequence continues at coordinate 36,286 of JBOHHF010000239.1, read as the reverse complement.
CTCGCTGTATCAAGTGATACGCTCGATCTTGCCCAGTGACATGCCGTCCACGGTCTCCCCATCGACCCCGGGCGTCATCGCTCCGTGGTTGGAATACAACCGCCCGCAGGCCAGCAGATACAAATGCGGATTGAACAACTGTCGGTACAGTTCGGTGCACGGCAGGCCACGCCTCCCGCGTTCGCGGAGGACACCCAGCACCGTTTCGGCGTTTTGCATTTCGCAAACCTCCCGGTTCCTCGGTATCCGATCACCTGTGCTCCTTCGCCCTGCGGAACGGTTTTCCCGTCCTCCTTGGCAGGCCGTTACCTCTGCGACTACTACGAGCACTCTGTCACCTTAGGGCTCGCGCCCCTTAGGTGATCCCACGTTCGTCTCCGTCGTACGTAATAGCACGATTTAGGTGGTCGACTCATCTCCTTAAATGCCCTCACTGGGCATCGCTCCGCGCTCTGGAAGTTGCCTGGGTAGGGCTGGGATACCAAGGCAGAGCACGGCGTCGGTTTCGGGTGTCTTTCCGACGGACGGGATATTGCATCTTCTGGAGATTCGACTTCAGGCAATACAGCTTTCACCATGTCGTGCGGGTCCCTCAACGCATCGCTCCCTACGCCTGGACACGACCGTTGATTTGCTGCGTAGGGTAGGCCACAAGGCGAGGTTCCTGTCATTTCAGGACCTTTTCCGTGTGGCCCCTCTCCGAACCTGCCGTACGAGTTTCCCCGTAACGGGCTCTCCAGTGACTATGCTGTGAGTGACGCGGTGAGGTTTTCCGTGTGGATGGTGTCATGGCAGGTTACGCAGACCACCAGGGTCTTGCGTCGCCGTTTCGCCATGAGCTTGGCCCACGCGAGTTGTGACGGTCCGGGTTGGCCGAGGTCGGCGAGCTTGCGGACGTGGTGAACCACGACGTTGCCCGTTTGCTCGCAGATCTCGTATTTCCCCGCGAGCAGCCGGAGAGGCAGCTCCTTGCGAGGGTAGGTGACCCGTTCCGGAATGCGGTCGTGGAGGACCGCTTTCTTCTGCCGCTTCAGCGGTATCCCGCCGAACCGTGCGACCAGTGGTTTCCTGCCTTCGCGTTCGACGACGACTTGGAAGCACGTGCGCAGACCGTGCGGTGTCTCGATCTTGGCTTTGTATCTCGCCGCCATCTTCCGCACAGTCGAGTCGTGCTTGCATGCCAGCGTCTTCAGCATCGAGGTCTTCATAACCCCTTCCAGCCGGTTCAGTCGGTAGACATCTCCGGCCAGCAGGTAGTACTGGATGATCCCCCTGTATGCGTGGCCGTAGGTGGCGACGATATCGAACGCGCCGGTGTTCACCTGCGGTCCCCTGGTCGCGGGTTTGCCGCGTTCCAGGTAGGGGGCGCATTTAGCCTTGATCACCTCCGTGGGCACTCGTAACCTGACACACCGTTGACCGATCGACGGCCTCGGGTGAGTCTGTGGTCACTGTGCTGGATGGTGATCTTGTAGCCGAGGAATTTAGCCGCGCCTGTGCGGGCGTGGGTGATCAGCGTTTTCTCCTGCGAGAGTTCCAGTGTGAGGTCATCACGGAGGAACTCCGCGAGGCGTTGTTTGATCTGTTCGGCTTCGGCCTTCGGTCCGACGAACCCGAGCAAGTGATCATCAGCATATCTCGCATAACGCAACCGCCGATATCTCGGATCCTGCGGATCCTGGCTAGGCAGGCTGTGTAGCCGTTTACGCAGCTCTCGCACGTGAGTGCGGTCACCGCGCTTCCTGGCTCGCGCGATCGCCGACGCCACCCGCTTGTACTCCCAGTTGGATGCTCGGAGTGCACCTCGGGTGTATTGCGGTATCAGAACTGTCTCAATGAATGTGTCCAACCGATGCAGGTAAATGTTAGATAAGATCGGGGACGCCACACCACCTTGCGGCACACCGCTGAGCGTGGAACCCCAAACCCAATCCTCCAAGTATCCGGCTCTAAGCATGTTGCGCATGAGCTGCCGGAACCTGTTATCGTGGATGTTCTCCGTCAGCGTGTCGATCATGATCTGGTGATCAAGCGACCCGAAACAGTCAGAGATGTCCGCTTCAATAAACCAGGTCGTCCCGGTCCAGGTTTCTGCCACATCACGCAAGGCGGTATGGCATCCTCGACCGGGACGGAAACCGTACGAGCGATCGGAGCCCTGTGGTTCATAGTACGCCTCAAGGAGCAAGCGTACTACTTCACCGACCAGCTTGTCTGACCAGGACGGCAAGCCGAGTGGACGCAGGTTCCCATTCTTTTTTTCGGGATATAGATACGTCGCACCGGACTGAAACGGTAGCGCTCGTGGCGCATCGCATCGATGATACGGTCAATCTTTCCTTGTGACATGCCGTCCACGGTTTCCCCGGTGGCCCCTGGTGTCATCGCCACCTTGTTGGAGTAGATGCGCCCGTAAGCCAAAAGATACAACTGCGGGTTGAACAACTGTCGATACAGTTCGTTGCACGGCAGGCCACGCCTACCGCGTTCACGGAGGACGCCCAGTACCGTTTCGGCGTTTTGCTTTTCGCATACCTTTCGATCCGTTGGCGTCCAGTCACCTGTTCCCCCTTCGCCCTGTTTCCGGCCCCCGTCCCGGAGGTTGCGTCCGCCAGCATGTCATGCGGATGCAGGACGAGGCACCGGTTTCAGGCGTCTTTCCGATGGATGGACCGTTGCATCTTCTGGAGATTGGGCTTCAAGCAGTCCAGCTTTCACCAATATCACACGGGCCCCTCGGTGCATCGCTCCATACGCCTGGACACGACCACCGATTTGCTGCCATGCTGCTGTTCCCGTATGTCTTTCGACTCCGGGTAAGGCATCAGACCCAGGAACGTACCTCCGAATTCCTCCCGGCTACGCCGGGGATACGACAGGACGCCTCGTGGCGCACCATGCTGTTGTTCCCTATATCCTTTCGGAGCCAGGTAAGGCATCAGACCCAGAAACATCCTTCCAAGTTCCTCCCGACTACATCGGGAATACGACAGAGCACCTCGTGGCGCAGCAGCCCAGATCCACCAGACTTGAGCCGGCCGCACGCATACGAGACTTCAGCCACTGGTTCACTTCCGTTGCACCTTCTGGTCCTGCTCGCCAGACCCAGACCGTCTGGCAGCGCCGATCCGTCCCGTCGTTGTCAGGACCGCTTGCCACCATCCCCGGCGTTCCCCGGATCCGACTGCCCCAGCTTCTCTCGGACCGCTGCGACGACTCGACGACGAAGGTCTCCCACCTCCACTCGATTCCCTGGCGCCTCGTGGCGCACCATCGCCTCGTGAGACACCCAGCGAGCCTTCAGACCGGGGTGCTCATAACGCAACCGGCCGGCCACCTGATCCGGGGAATGCCCCGCCCGCAATCGGGCCACCACCTCCTGGCGCAGCTGCGGGTCAGCATCGAGCTTGCGGGGCTTGGGCCTGCGGCGCTGCTCCGCGGCCACCCTGCGGGCGACCACGGCCCGATAACCGGCCCGCCCGCCGTGCCGGGCAATGTCGCGCGACACCACACTCGGGCACCGCCCGATCCGTTCGGCGATCACCTTGCCCTCGAGCTCCTCGGCGATCCCGCGGGAGATCTTCTCCCGATCGGCCTCGGTCAACATCCTGCGCTGGCAGCTCACCCGGTGCTCCTCGTCGACGATGACGCCGACGATCTACACCAAGATCAATTGCTTCGACCAATTGGGATCAAGTGGGGCTGGCCGGCGGGTGCTGGCTCTCGTGGGTGCCCCTGGCGCGGGGAAGTCGACGTTGGCACGGTTGTTCGTTGACGGGGTTAATGAGCGGTTGGACGCCGGTACTGCGGCGTATGTGCCGTTGGATGGGTTTCATTTGTCCAACGTGCAGTTGGAGGGATTGGGTCTGCGGCACCGTAAGGGCACACCTGACACATTCGATGTGCGTGGTTATCTTGCGCTGCTGCGCAGGCTGCGGACCGGCACCGCTTATCCGGTCTATATCCCCGATTACGACCGGGGTCTGCACGAGCCGGTGGCCGCGTGTCTGGTGGTGCAGCCCGAAGTCCGGCTGATCGTGACAGAGGGGAACTACCTGGCCTGTGACGGGGTGGGTTGGCGGGACGTGCGCGAAATGGTGGATGAGCTTTGGTACCTCGATGTGCCCGACGACGTGCGTGAAACGTGCTTGGCCGAGCGGCAAATGATGTCGGGTCTGAGCCACAACGATGCATGGGCGTGGGTGGCCAGCAACGATCGCCTCAACGGTGAGGTCGTCAAGGAGTCCCGGGACAACTGCACCCGCACAGTTAGGCATGCATCGCGGGGTCTTCCCCAGTGAGCATCCACGTGCGTGTTCCAAAGGACGTGCATGACGTCGTTGCCACACCGGCGGCCAGACTGAGTGCTTCGATGAAACTGTCGGTGGTCAACTTTCGATCGCTGGCCAGTACATAGGTCAGTGCGCCGTGGAAGACATCCCCGGCTCCGAGGGTGTCGGCGATCTCGCCAGATAGTGTGTCTATCTCGCCACTGGACTTGGGCCCCTGCCACTGGATCGGGTTGGGTCCACGGGTGACCGCGGCGAAGCGTACGCCGCTGCGGCCCAGGAACTCCAGTGTCTCCTGGGGTGTGGATGTGCCCGGTGGGTGGAAGTCGGCCGAGCACACTGCGACATCGAGGAGTGGGAGCAATTCGGTGGTGCCGGCTTTCCAGCTTCCACCGTCGAGAACCGTTATCCGACCGGCCCGGGTGGCGTGTTTGGCCGCGGCTCTGGCCAGGTCTATGTGGTGTCCATCCAGCTGCACCACATCCGCGTCTTCAACCAACGCGGCAAGGTAGTCCGGTGCCACGAGGATGCGACCGACGGCATTGGTCGACACTACGGCGCGTTCACCCGTCCCGGCCGTCACCATGATCGAGGAGACTGTAGGTGGGCCGGTCCAGTTCTCGTCGAGATCGACGATTCGCACGCCCAGATCCCCAAGGTCACTATGGATATCTGCGGTGAGTGGGTGTGAGCCGATGCCGGTTAGCAGCGTGGCGTTGCCGCCGAGATGGCTGCACGTGGCTGCGGCATTGGCTGCCGGCCCTCCGGCGGCGATGGTTTGCCGCAGCGCGGTTATTTTCTCGTTGGCAATTGGGACATGATTGACGAGTTGTATGACGTCGACGGTGCACAGGCCGACAAACAGCGCCCTAGGCTTCGCCTGCGGGCGGTTCATCTACTAGCACTTCCTCCAGTCGCGGCGCCCGGTCGGTGTAGGAGCCGACCGAGATAACAGCGATGAAGTCTAGGCTGACGGGCACCTGTCGGGCAAGTGCATGCCAACGCTGCGAGAGGTACCAGCCAGCCCCAGGCGTGGCGACCGGACCAAGACCAGCCACCAGCATCCAGCGACGGCCGGGATGCTCTTCCGGGTTGGGCGCGTGTCGCAGGATCACTCCGTACTGCCGTAGCCCAGTCGAGCGGTACTGCGCCAATCAGATGTTGCATTGTGTCTCCGCGCTACCATTATCTCATGACAGAATGTACTCGGACAGCAAGTACCAGTGGGTCCAGCAGACAATCCTCCGTTACTGTGATCTTGTCCAGCCGGCTACACCTAACCCTACCCTACCCTTTCCAACACCTCCCACCGATACGCCCGGCCCTCACGCCGCAGCTCAACCAGTGCCACGCTCGTGACGGGTACTTCTGCCGGTGGCAGGTGTCACAAGACTTCGTTCTGAGCCATCACCGGCGCGGCTGGCTGAGTTGTGTTGCAGTAGGCGATGCTAACGTGTGGCCAGAAGATTTCTGCCGGGCGGGCAGGCGCCTCCCCTCGTAGGTTAGCAGTTACGGCGTCCATGGCTATGTCACGCACCGCCGCGACAGGCGCTATTGGCAAGGCCGTGAGGCGGATGGCGCCCGTTGAACCTGCCAACCAACCAATTCGCAAGCCGAAGGGTGCCACGTGCTGGCAGCGTTCACAAGGTCAAACTGAGCAAGGTCACGAAACAGCTCCTGGCACTGTGCTGTCAGTGTAGCTGTTCAGCTGGTTGATGGTCGTGGCGTGTCGCTACCAGTGCTGAGGTCGTAGCCTGGGATGATCTTGGTGTGTTGGATTCCGGGTTGTTGGAGGCGTTGGTCGAGCGGTTGGGCGCGCGTGTCCGCGAGCTGGAGTCGGTGGTGGAGCAGCAACGGCGGCGCAAAAGTGTGACCTGGGACCAAGGCAAAGAGATGGCCGACCACGCGAGCTTCACCATCAAGACCGGAATCGACGTCTATTTCTGCGATCCGCACTCACCCCGGCAACGGGGTAGCAATGAGAACACCAACGGGCTCCTGCGCCAGTACTTCCCCAAAGGAACCGACCTGTCAGGCTACACGCAATCTGAACTCGACGCCGTCGCCGACGAACTCAACAACCGTCCACGACAGACACTCAACTGGAAGAACCGACCGAAGTCATCAACAAATTCCTGGTCGAGGCTGGTTGAAGCTGGTGGTGCACTCACTACTTGACACCAAGCATACTTTGGAGCTTGACTGGAGATCGTGAGTGGTGTGCAGGAGATGCAGCACCGGTTGTTCTTTGAACAGCTGGAACAGTGGGTAGAGGAGCTCAGTGGTGAGAAGCCAGTTGAGCCGAGGTAGTCAAAGAGCTGGCGGTGCGGCTCTTAGCAATGGCCGTAATGTTGCTGCGGCAGCATGTCGTGAACAAGCGAGGACGATGCAGGTCTTGTGGCTGGTCCACTTGGAGGTGGCAGTTTTGGTTTCAGTCGCCACGGTGCACGGTGTTTCACAGCGTCAATCTTGCTTTCAGACAAAGCTTGGATGTCGTGTGGTGGCAGTTGCTTGGGAGCATAGGGCGAGAGGAGAGGCTAGAAAAGGTGCAGAAGTGGGTAGAGCAGCGGAAGCTGGGTAGCGTCGCGCGGGTCAGGCGCCGAAGCCGAACGATGCTGCGAAGGTGAAGTTGGCTGCCTTGTTCAGCAGTCTGGTAACCACGAAGTCGTCGTATAAACCCGGCGGTACCTTGGTGTCCACCTGGACCCGGACGCTGGCGAACGCTGGGGAGGCCAAGCTGGAGAGGTTAGCGGGAATCTCCTTGCTAGCCACAGGGCTACCCTTGGCCAGTTTCCACAGCCGCCAAGACAACGTGCCACGGGTACCTTGCCAGGTACTTCGAGCCCTGGTGGGGCACGTGCGGTTCGTAGCCTTCCGATCCTAGCAGGATTTTTACGCCAGCGTCCCGCAATTCCCTAACGCTGCGGCCGAAGGCGGGGTGTGCCGCCTGGGCCGCGTTCAGGAAAGGTAGTGCTGCAAGGGGCAGACCAAGGCCGATGCCCTCAGTCAGCAGTCCCAGCGCCAGCGTGTCGGAGATCCCGGCTGCCCATTTGTTGATGGTATTGAAGCTCGCGCCACCGACGACGATGGCGTCAGCTGGCGGCAATATGTCCGGCGAGCCCGGCTGTTTGTAGTCTGAGCGGACTGGATAGCCGGTCTGGGCTTCGAGTTCAGGTTGGTCGATGAAGCGTAACGCCGATGGTGTCGCGATCACGAACGGCTTCCAGTCTGATGCTTGCGCCAGGGTGATTAGTGTGCCGATGTCGCGAGCTGCGGGTGTCGCGCAGGTGACGATGTAGAGCACCCGCTGCGACGGTTCTTGTGGATCGCTCACACCGTCACCCCAACGGCTCGCGCCAGCTTCGTGACGCTAACCATCGGGGTTAAGCCACGCGGGTAACTACGCACGAGATCGGTAATAATCCGCTTGGTTAGGTCGCGGCAGCGCACCTCTTCAGGGGCAAGCTGGTCAGCATCAAGGAGGGTGGCGGAGGCCTGGTCGCGCTGTCCGGCCTGGAGATGCCCACGCGTCACATCGAGCAAGTGGCTGGCCCGGCGCTCACGGGGTAGGTGCATGAGGTCACCGTAGGAAATGTCGGCAGCGGCCTCGATGACCCGGCCGCCACTTTGCATATCCGCTAACGCCGACACGCGGTGCACCAAAACGTTGGTGGTCCCGAACGCCGACCAATGTTCGTTGCGGTCAGTTCCCAGACGGGCAGCCACGGCCAGCGCTTCGTTTTTAAGGTCGCGCACATCGGCGGCTTGGTCGAGCCGGGCAGCAGCGATGCTGCCCTTGAGGAGCAGCATGCCATAGGCTGAGGCAAACGCCGGGCCAGCGTTGCGTAGGTGCGGTTCAAGCTGGCTGGCGGCTGACTTGACCAACTGCACCGCATCGTCACTTTGATGGGTCGCACTGAGAGCATGAGCGACCCGCCGAGCGGCAGAGCCGATGAGCGTCAGGTCGCCGGTCTGTTCGGCAATCTGGATGCTCCGGTCTGCGGCTACCCAGCCGAGTTGGGCATCGCCAAGCTTGAAGGCGGTTGCAGCCGTCAGCTGGTACGTCCATGCCAGCCAAGCTTGCGCTTGCCGCCGTTCGTCATTTTCTAGCTGCCAGACCGCCGCCTGGGCGTCATGGATGAGGTCGGCCAGTAGCCGCCCGATGACTTGGTAGTTGGAGGCCTGAAACGCCATCCAACCGAACCTTACGGTGCGCTCCAGCTTGGCTAGGTTTGGTTCCGGCAATACATCGCCGTTAGGCCGAAATACATTGGTGATGGCATCGTAGCGACGCAGAGCGTGGTGGATGGCATTAATCTCGCGGTTATCCGGGCAGGTATGCTGGCGTTCGGCTTCTTCGGGATCAACTAGTACGGCAAGGGGAATATCCAGTACATTGGCAATCTGACGTAGTACCGACAGGCGGTCGAGCTGGCGATCTCCGGCCCGGATCTTGTCCAGCCAGCTCAGCGACTTGCCCATGCGGTCGGCGAAAATCTGGCGGGTCATGCCGCGCCGCTGCATCCAGTACAGCACCACGGCGGCGGTCTCCTGGCGCTGCGCGTGGTCAGGGTCGGTCATACCCCATCGCCTCTCGGTGTCTGTGTCGGTTCGCCTGACCAGCCTAACGGGACCGCCAGAGCCAGCCCGGTACAACGCTAGACAGTTTGTACGGCCTCGATTACCGCCCTGGCCCGTAGCTTGCCCCTGGCCCCAGGGCCGGGCTGAGCGCTCCTGTTGGTGCGTCCCTCATCCGGGATGCCCCGTTTCCGCCAGTCCGGCGCTCCCCGGTCCTGGGTGTCATCGAAGCAAGGACACCACACAGACGGGCTTAGAGCACGTGAAGCATGAGGGCAACCATCCACACAAGGGCACCGACAACCAGCGTCACGGTGATGGTCAGGTTGAGCACCAGCTTGGCAGCAGGCGCAGCATCCGGCCGGGTACGGCCGTGCCGCCCACCCTGCTCGTGGCCGACATGGGTGACGGGTCCTTGTTTTTCCAGGGCTCGCAAGACGGACCGACTGTGTATCTCAGTCCGTCCGACGCCGTATCACTGAGGCGGGGAGTTGGCAGGGGCCGTCGGGAGTGCTGATCTCGCGCCGAGCGGTGATCAGGGTGACGCCCCGTGATTCGAGAGGACCGGGAGCTACTGGCTGAGCTGGCACGGCTCAACACTGCCATGGCACCACTGGCCATGCGCATCATGGACGGCAGCGCCAGTGTGGTCGAACAGCAGAACTACGCGCAGGGCCTGATTGCCGCAGGCGAACGGTTGCAGCGGCGAGCGGCTGGGATGGGCGGAGCGATCGTTGAGGGGGAGGTTGTCGTTGACGGATCACTTGCTCGATCACTCTCTCTTCCGGCGCATACTATGGAACCTGACTGGGAGCCGTGAGTCATGTGCAGGAGGCACGGTGCCGGTTGCTTTGTGAATGGCTTGAGCATTGGGTGGAGAGACTCAGTAGTGAGAAGCCAATAGAGCCAGAGGAAGTCAAAGAGCTGGCGGTGCGGCTCTTGGCGATGGCCGTACTGTTGCTGCGGCAACATGGGGTGAACAAGCGAGGACGATGCAGGTTTTGTGACTGGCCGACTTGGAGGTGGAGGGTTTGGTATCGGCGGCCACGGTGCCCGGTGTTGCGAAGTATCGATCTTGTCGTCGGGCAAGCCTTGGACGTGGTGTGGTGGCAGTTGCTCGGGAGTGTGGGGCGAGAGCTGAGGTTAGAGGAGGTGCGGGAATGGGTAGAGCAACCGAAGTAAGTAGCGCGTGAGCTGGCTAAGATTATTCGGTAGCGTCGCGCGGGTCAGGCGCTGAAGCCGAACGATGCTACGAAGATGAAGTTGGCTGACTTGTTTAGCAGTCTGGTGACCACGAAGTCGTCGTATAAACCCGGCGGTACCTCGGTGTCCACGCGGACCCGGACGCTGACGAACACTGGGGAGGTCAAGCCGGAGAGGTCGACGGGCACCTCCTTGCGGTTGTTGTCCGCGCTGCTGAGCGTCGCTGTGGCGAGCGGGGTCTCGATGGTGTGTGTGGGATCCTGAGGAGCCAGTTGGTAGGCGGTCACGGTGATGAGGTGACCCGGATACCCGGCAAAGGTCTGTACGTCCTGGGTTTGCAGAACAAGCGTGGTGGTGTCTAGGCCAGTGGCGTCAGTCTTCCGCAGCGTCAACGGAAATTCCAGGGCGATCCCGGAATACGCAGCATCACCGTATACGCCCGGCTCGTCACCCAGATGAATTCGACCTTCCCAGACGAGTTCTGGTTGCACGCTCAGCATGTGACTCTCCCCTCGTGGTTGCTGTGCCGGCGGTGGGATTCGAACCCACACTGGCGGGTTCCTAAAACCCGGGCCTCTGCCATTGGGCTACGCCGGCCTTGCGAATCTCCCGGGGCGCTGGAGCGCGACCAGGCCACAGGGTACGCGATCAGACTCCGAGGTCTTTGCGGAGCTTGGCGACGTGGCCGGTGGCGCGCACGTTGTACAGCGCCTTGTCGATGCGGCCCTGCGCGTCGATCACGAAGGTGGACCGGATCACGCCGGTGACCGTCTTGCCGTACATCTGCTTCTCGCCGTAGGCGCCATAGGCTGCGAGCGCCGAGCGGTCCACATCGGACAGCAGCGGGAAGTGCAGGCCCTGGGCGTCTCGGAACGTCGCCAGCTTGGCCGGGGGATCCGGCGAGATGCCGAGTACTGCGAAACCGGCCGTGTCCAGCTCGGCGAGGTTGTCGCGGAAGTCGCAGGCCTGTTTGGTGCAACCCGGGGTGGCAGCGGCCGGGTAGAAGTAGACCACCACAGATCGGCCGCGGTAGTCCGACAGCGAGACGGGCTTGCCGTCGGCGTTGGGCAGGGTGAAATCCGGGGCGGGGTCGCCGGGGGACAGCCGGACGTTGTCGGTCACGAGGTCCGACGGTACCGTCCGGATGGGGTGGCTTCGGCACCCGGCTACGGTATGCCGCACGCATACCCGCGCGAGGAGGACTTTATGGCCCGGGACGCCGACACCATCGAACGTGACATCGAGCAGGCCCGTGATGCGCTGGGCGCGACGCTGGAGGAGCTCGGCACCCGGGCTAACCCCAAGCGCGCGATCGAGGCGGGCAAGGAGCAGGTGGAGGCCACCATGGCCGACCCGAGGGTGCGCTACTCGCTGATGGGCGTCGGTGCGCTCATCGTGCTGGTGTTGTTGCGCAAGCTCTTCCGCTGAGCCTCGAGCGCCACCACGGCGAAGGACTCGCTGTCCAGCCGCACTCTGTCTTGGTCTTGCGCGACGGTGGCTTTTCCCGAGGCGAGAAGAACCTGGGTGGGCTGGCCGTCCAGCGCGATAGTGGCTGGTTGCGCGCTCAGGTTCACCGCCACCCGCAGCGCGCCGCGGTGTAGCACCAGCGTGCGGGTGTCGGCGTCCACATCGACGGCCAGCCGATCCAGTCTGGGGTCGGACAACTCCGGGCAGGACTTACGCAGCGCGATCAAGCCCCGGTAGAGGCGCAGCAGGGTGGCATGGGGCTCGGAGCCGGGCTCGGACCAGTCCAGCCGGGAGCGCAAGAAGGTCTGCTCGTCGTTCGGGTCGGGAACGTCCACATCGTCCCATCCGTGCTCGGCGAACTCCTCGTAACGACCGCGGCGGATCGCCTCGCGCAGCGCCGCGTCGGGCATGAACGAGAAGAACTGGAACGGGGTGGCTGCACCCCACTCCTCGCCCATGAAGATCATCGGCGTGTACGGGGAGCACAGCACCAGCGCCGCACCGCAGGCCAGTAGGCCGGGGGACAGGGTCGCCGAGATCCGGTCGCCAGCAGCGCGGTTGCCCACTTGGTCGTGATTCTGCAGGTAGGCGAGGAACTTCCAGCCGGGCAGCCGCGCCGTGTCCACCGGCCGGCCGTGGCTGCGCTGGCGGAAGATCGACCAACGCCCGTCATGGAAGAATGCGCCGCGCAGGGTGCGGGCTAGGTCAACTAGTGCGCCGAAGTCGGCGTAATAGCCCTGCTGCTCACCGGTCAGCGTGGAATGCAGGCAGTGGTGAATGTCGTCGTCCCACTGCGCGGCCAGCCCGTAGCCCCCGGCCGCGCGCGGGGTGACCAGCCGCGGGTCGTTGAGGTCGGACTCGGCGATCAGCGACAGCGGCCGTCGTAGATGGCTGGCCAGGGCGTCCACCTCGATGGCCAGCTCCTCCAGCAAGTGGGTGGCCCGGGTGTCGCGCAGGGCGTGCACGGCGTCCAACCGCAGCCCGTCGAGGTGATAGTTGCGCAGCCACTCCAAGGCGTTGTCGATGACGTAGCGACGCACCTGGTCGGAATGCGGTCCGTCCAGGTTCAGTGATGGGCCCCAGATGTTGCTCCCGGCGAAGTAGGGCCCGAAGCGGTCCAGGTAGGCGCCCGACGGGCCGAGGTGGTTGTGCACCACGTCGAGAACCACGCCCAGCCCGCGGCCATGGCAGGCGTCCACGAAGCGCTTGAAGGCGTCGGGCCCGCCGTAGTTCTCGGTGACCGCATACCAGCCCACCCCGTCGTAGCCCCAGTTGCGCGGCCCGTCGACGGCGTTGACCGGCATCACCTCGACCAGGTCGATGCCCAGCTCGACCAGGTGGTCGAGGCGCTCGATCGCGGAGTCGAAGGTGCCGTCCGGGGTGAACGTTCCGATATGCAGCTCGTAGAGCACGCTGCCCGCCAGCGCCCGCCCGGTCCAACTCTGATCGGTCCAGGTGAAGTCGCTGTGGTCATAGGCCCGCGACGGCGCGTGCACCCCGTTGGGCTGCCACCGCGATCGGGGATCGGGTAGCGGGATGTCGTCGTCCAGCTGGAACGCGTAGTCGCTGCCTGATCCGGCGTCGGCGACGGTACCGCTCCACCAGCCCCCGATCGTCTGGGCCAGCTCGTGCTCGGCGCCATCCACCACGACTCGGACCCGCTGGGGTTTCGGGGCCCACACCGAGAAGTCCATGAGCCCGATCTTGTCAGGGTCGGGTGGCATTGTCTGGCCATGACCACAGCGAGGGGGCACCATGGGGGCATGGCCACTGGGCTGGACGGGTTCGGCCCTGCGGAGGAGTTCACCGTGGAGGATCTCGAGCGGATGCCTGATGACGGGCTTCGCTACGAGTTGTTGGACGGGATGCTCCTGGTGAGTCCGGCACCGGGAGTGTGGCATCAGGAAGTGGCGTTTGCGCTCGCCCGGGCGCTGCATGCGGCGTGCCCGCCGGAGTTGCACGTGGTGATCGCCCCGTTCGAGTGGCGCGGCAGCCGACGGACCGCGCTGCAACCCGATGTGCTGGTCGCCCGGCGCGGTAGCCATGATCTCCTCAACGGTGCCGGCCAAGACGTCGTTGGGGACGTTGTCGACCCGCTCGCGGGCGGGGGCCCTGTAAACCCAGGCTGCTACGGTGCGGCCGCAACTGCGGGCGCACCGGCTTGCTGGTGCTGTCCCGGCGGCCCGTGACCGACCCTGGAGGAGGACCACCGGGTGAGCGACAGCGTGGATGACTTCCTCCGGCGGATGCACATACCCCGCTACGAGGAGCAGGCGGGTCAGCGGCTGCGCGATTCCGGCGGGCAGCAACGTGCCGAGCCTGGCGTAGGGACTGGGTCCACCGCGCCGGGAGCACCCGGATCGATGTTCCATGACCTCGGGGAACTACGCAGGGAAGCGGAAGACCTGCAGCGGTGCCTAGCGATCGATCCGGCTGCGCTGTACCGAGGTAGCGACGGGAGCGGATCGGTCGCGGTCACCGTCGACAGCGAGGGGCGGGTCACCGACGTTCGTCTGGAGCGGTCCTGGCGCCAGGCCGTCGGTGAGCAGGCGCTGGGAGCCGCCGTGCTCGAAGCCGTCGCCGACGCGGGCATGCAGCGGTTGGCGGCGTGGGGTGCCGACGTTGCAGCCGTCGCAGCGGATGGGCACGGGCTTCACCTCCCACGGGATCCTGCTCTGCGCGAGAACAGCTCAGCGATGGCAGTCCGACCGGTGATGGCTGCCGACGGCGGACAGACACGGCAGGCCGTCCAGGAACTGGTGTCGCTGTTGCAGGGGGTCGAGGCCGAACTCGACGACCTGGAACGACGTACCGACCGTCGACTGGCGCAGAACGTGGCCGGAGTGAGCCCCAACCATCTGGTGAAGGTGACCGTGACGGGGGGTGGTCAGGTGACCGATGTCAGCCTTCAACCGCGGTTCCTGAAGCGGACCGACGACGCAGGCATCGCCCGGGAACTGCGCAGTGCCTTCCAGACCGCGTACGGGCGGGTCGGCTCGCTGGGCCTGCAGGGTCTGCTCGGCGACGGGCCCCTGGCCAGGCTGCACGCCCTCGGCCAGGATCCCGCTGGGCTGCTCGGCAGGCTCGGCCTCGACTCGAGCGACGCGGTCGGGAACGCGCAGTCCCGGGCATCGGGCATCGACGATCGCAGGAGGTGACTTCGGTTGGTTCAACCGTTACCGCCCGACACTGGTGACAGTATTGATGTCGACCTCGAGGCGATGCGCCGCGACGCCCAGACCTGGCGCGTCACGGCTGACCGGATGGGCGACGCCGCGGCTGCGGCACGACAACTACAGCTCAACGGTCATGCCCTGTCACACTTTGCTGAGATGACAGGTCTTACGGACGCCTATCGGGATGTGCAGCAATGGGCGGCGGGCCTGCTTGAAGGAGCGCACAACAATCTCGGTTCCATGGCGGATGCCCTGACCGACACGGCCGCCACCTACCGCGACGACGACGCCACCGGGGCCGGGAACTTCAACGGACTCACGCCGGGAGGAAAATGATGAGTACACCCGTCGGCGTCGGGAGTGGCGAAGATATTCAGGAGCTCCTCAATAAAGCGCAACGACTCCTTGATCGCATACGTAGCAAGATGCAAAAACTCGTAGACAAGATCAATGGCATACTGCAGAGCATCCCGTCCTTTCTTGTCCCGGATTTTATCGTCGACAAGATCAAGACCGGCATACGGAAGATGGACGAAGTTTTCACCAAGTTGGTCAGCAAGGTCCAGGAGTTCTTTGCGTCGCCGGGATGGCCGCCGGCGCTTTTCGAAGCGGGTGATCGCTGGCTCGCACAGGTGGCGCAGCCTTCGGCGATGTCTGAGGCCGAGGTCAGCGCGAGCCGCCTCCATGTCGATGACTACTGGAAAGGGTCCGCCGCCGACGCGTACAAGGATACCTTGGGGGAGCAGCAGCCCGCGTTCGCAGCCATGGCCGCACTGGCCAGGAAGGTCAAAGAATTCCTGCACACAGCGGCGTGGGGGATCATCAAGTTCTGGATTGCCGTTGGTCTCGCGCTTGCCGGGGTAGCGGTGGCGATCATCGCTGCGATCGTGGCTTGTTCCTCTGTGGTCGGAGCCCCCGCGGCGCCGCTTGCGGTGGTCGCCGGGATTGGAGCCGCCCTGGTCACTATCACGTCGGTCGCCTGGGCGGTGTTCGTCGAGTTCCAGGGCATCAAACAGGCTGCCAGCAGTGTGCGCGAGGAGAGGCAGTTCAACACGGACTTCGACGGCAACAACTGGCCGGCTGCCACCGCTGCGGGTGAGTGGAAGGCGGACTGAGACCCCTATGTCTGGAAGCGAATTGGCCGTCCCACTGGGTAATGCGACAGAGTACGTTGCTCTTCCGCCCGGCGTGGGACGGCACGAGCGGGTCAGGCTGCTGCTTTTCGCCGTCCTGCTGATCATTCCTTTGGGATTCGGTATCCCACTGTTGAGTCTGGTGTTGCTCGCCTACGAGCCGGCGGCCCAGGACGTGCGCTCAGCGGTCTCCATCGGGTGTCTGGCGATCATGGTGTTCGCCGTGCAGGTGTGGGCGCTCGCGCGAGCTCGCTCCTCGATTGCCGAAGATCAGGTTCACGTGTTCGGGATCGCGCGGGCCAAGCGGGTCCTGATGCCGCTCAGTGTGGCCGTCGTGACGCTGGCGCCACTGTCCTTCGTTGCGGTGGTCCTTGGTATCGGGTCGGGAATCGTCGGCGCCGTCATCTTTTTCGGGCTCGGTGTCATGGGAATGCTGGGGGCGCTGCGGTTGAGAAAGATCGAGAAATTCCTGGCGGCTCAGTCGGAGAGCAGCAGGGCGACGGGGTAGCGGGCGAGCAGGTCTCCCAGCGGCGCCGAATCCGACACCGAGAAACCGGTGAACGCGTCAGTCCAGGAACCCTCGGGCAGGGGCAGCGCGGTCTCGCCCCAGCCACCGCGGTCGGCCAGCCCGACCGGCAGCCGGGTGGCAACCGCGACAATCCCGCTGCGGGCGAACGCGACGGCGTGCGCTGCAGCCACGCCGTCCGCGCGCAGGCAGCTGTAGCCGGTGAACCGCTCCGGATGGTCGCGGCGAGCGCGCAGGGTCCGCGACACCACGAGTAACTTGGCCGCCCCTGACTCGTCCACGTCGGGCAGCCAGCCGTGGTCTATCCGCGCCAGCAGGTTGGCCCGTGCGGTGAAGTCGACTGGGCGGCGGTTGTCCGGGTCCACCAGGGAGAGGTCCCACAGCTCGCCGCCCTGGTAGGTGTCCGGCGTGCCGGGCATTGCCAGTTGCAGCAGCACCGCGGACAGCGAGTTCGATCGGCCGGCTGGGATGATCTGCGCCGCTACCTTGGCCACAGCGGCGCGCAACGCGGGATTCTCCAGTGCGGCGTCGGCGACGGCATGCATGGCGGTTTCGAATGCCTCGTCCGGGTCGGTCCAGGTGGTGCGGGTCTTCGCCTCCCGCATCGCCTTGTCCAGGTAGGAGTGCAGGCGGTCCGGCGGCAGCGGCCACGCCCCGACCAGGGTCTGCCAGAGCAGGTGACCCAGTGCCGGGTCGGGCACGGTGGCACCGGCCACGGCAGCCAGCTCGGTGAACTCCTGCACAGCATCCGCCCACAGCGCCGGGAGCTCGGAGAGCACCACCAGCCGCGCCCGCACGTCGCCGGAACGCTTGGTGTCATGGGTGGACAGCGTGGTCATCCCGTGCGGAGCACATTCCTCGCGGCGTGCCAAGGCGGCGTGGAAGTCGTCGACGTCGAGTCCGAATCGAGCCGGATCCCCACCCACCTCGTTGAGCGCGATGAACCGGGTCCAGCGGTAGTAGGCGGTGTCCTCCACCCCCTTGGCCATCACTGCGCCGGAGGTCTGCTGGAATCGGACCGCGAGCTCGTCGCCCGGATCCCGCAGCCGGGTCGAGAGCGCGTCCAGCGTTGCGTCCAGGTCGGGACGCCGGTGCCGGGCGGCGGCCAGCGCCTGATCCAGATGTTCGACCCCGTCGGTCAGATAGGACCGATAGACCGGGAAACACGCCAGTACCTCGGCCAGTGCGGCAGTGACGTCCGCGATCTCGGTGCCGTCTGAGGTGCCGGAGGCTAGCGCGGTCAGGCGGCGCAGCTCGGAACCGAGCATGTCAGTGGCGACGTCGAGCTTGCAGTCGTGCACCAATCGCGTCCAGGCTGTCTGCACACCGGTCAGCGAAGTGTCCAGCGCGGTGAACGCCGCTTCCCCGGCCGGGTCGACCAGGACCCCGTCGACTTCGGCGAGCGCGTCGTAGCCGGTAGTGCCCTCCACCGGCCACGAGCCGGGCAGCTCCTCACCGGGTTCGAGGATCTTCTCCACCACGATCCAGGCGCCCGGGGCGTGCTCGCGCAGCCGGTGCAGGTAACCCGCCGGGTCGGTGAGGCCATCGGGGTGATCGATCCGTAGACCGTCGACGTCGCCCTCGGCGACCCAGCGCAGCACCTCGCTGTGGGTGGCAGCGAAGACCTCGGGGTCCTCCACGCGGACCGCGGCGAGCTCGCTGACCGCGAAGAACCGCCGGTAACCGACGTCTGCCCGCCAGGAGACCAGCCGGTAGTGCTGCGCCTGGTGCACGCGCTGCGGGCTGCCGGCCGTGCCAGAAGCCAACGGGAAGGCGCGCTCGTGGTAGCGCAGCAGGTCACCGTCCACCTGCAGGTCGGCCAGCGCGTCCGGGGAATCGGCCAGGACGGGCAGGCGCAGCGGCCAGCCGGTGATGTCGAACCACCGCGCGAAGGGCGACGACGGACCGCGCCGTAGCAGATCCCACCACGCCGGGTTGGCCTGCGGATCGGCGACGCCGAGGTGGTTGGGCACGATGTCGACCACCAGCGCCAACCCGTGCTCGCGAACGGCGGCCACCAGCGCACGCCGGCCAGGCTCCCCGCCGATCACCTCCGATACCCGACGGGGATCGGCCACGTCGTAACCGTGCTGGGATCCCGGCATCGCCTGCAGCACCGGCGAGGCATATACCGCGCCGACGCCCAGCGACGTCAGATAGGGCACCACCGCGATGGCATCGGCGAAGGTCAGACCCGGACCGAACTGCAGCCGGTAGGTCGAGGGTGGCGGTGTCACTACGGCCATCATAGGTGGGATTAACCCGCTCACCTAGTCACCGTGATGCCGGAGATGGCCTTCAGTTCGCTGACCAGCGCCGAGCCCACGGTCACCGAGTAGTTGTCGATCGCGAGCACCAGCGGTGTCTCCCTGCCCTCGCGGCGCAGCACGATGTGTACGGGCGTGTTGCCCTTGTGCGCGAGCAGCGTGCTGCGTAATTCCATGGCCACGTCGTGGTCGAGCTTGCTGACCTCGGCGCGGAGCACGAAGGCGGGTGGTGTGTTCGGATTGTGCTCGGCGTCACTGATGTCAAGCGGAACCACTTCCGACCCGAAGACCGACATCTTGTCCTCCCGCCAGTTCACCCGGCCCTTGACGGCCACAGCGGTGTCGGCCACGAGCGCTTCGTGTTGCACCGAGTAGGACTTGGCGAAGAACAGCACCTCGATCGAGGCGTCCAGATCTTCCAACGTCACGATCGCCCACGGT
Organism: Pseudonocardiaceae bacterium; assembly: GCA_050700495.1. GTDB lineage: Bacteria > Actinomycetota > Actinomycetes > Mycobacteriales > Pseudonocardiaceae. The sequence continues at coordinate 17,206 of JBOHHF010000239.1, read as the reverse complement.
TCGCCCTGCTTGTTCACCCGACGGTCGATGGTCGTGATCATGCCGGACATCACGACCTCGCCCTCCTTGGGCGCCTCGTCGAGCACAGCCGCGATCGGTTTGGGTGCGTACTTGCGCAAGATCCGCTCGGCTCCGTCCAGCGGGTGAGCAGACACGTAAAGGCCGAGCATTTCTCTCTCGTGGGCGAGGAGTTCCTTGCGCGGCCATTCCTCCGTCCGCAGCACCAGGTGCGCCAGCGGCGAGTTGTCGGCCTCCGATGCGGAACCGTTGCAGGAGCCGAACAGGTCGAACTGTCCTATCGCCTCCTGCCGTTTCAGTCCAGTCACCGCATCGACAGCTTCCTCGTGCACCTGGTGCAGCGACAGGCGGGTGTGGTCGAACGAGTCGAATGCACCGGCCTTGATCAGCGATTCAATGGTGCGCTTGTTGCAGCACACCAGCTCGACCTTCTCCAAGAAGTCAGCGAACGAGGTGAACCGGCCCTTCTTCTCGCGGGTGGTGATGACCGACTGCACGACATTTGCACCGACGTTGCGGATTGCGCCGAGACCGAACCGGATGTCTCGTCCGGCGGCGGCGAAATACAGGTTGGACTCATTGGCGTCCGGGGGCAGTACCTTGATGCCCATGCGGCGGCATTCCGCCAGGTAAATCGCGGACTTGTCCTTGTTGTCGCCGATCGAGGTGAGCTGGGCGGCCATGAACTCGGCCCGGTAGTTGGCCTTCAGGTAGGCCGTCCAGTACGAGACGAGCCCGTAGCCGGCGGTGTGAGATTTGTTGAACGCGTACCCGGCGAAGGGGAGCATTACATCCCACAGGATCTGGGTGGCCTCCGGTGAGAAACCCTTGCCGGTCATCCCGGCGCGGAAACGCTCGAATTCCTTCTCGATGATCTCCTTCTTCTTCTTGCCCATCGCCCGGCGCAGCAGATCTGCTCCGCCCAGGCTGTAGCCGGCGAGCTGCTGGGCGATAGCCATCACCTGCTCTTGGTAGACGAGTAGGTGATAGGTGTCCCCGAGTATCGGTTCAAGCGCGTCTTTCAACTCAGGGTGTATCGGCTTGACTTTCTGGCGGCCGTTGGAACGTTCGGCGTAGTCATTGTGGGCGTTGGCGGCCATGGGGCCGGGCCGGTAGAGGGCGAGCACGGCGGCGATGTCACCGAACTTCTTGGGCTGCATCCTGCGCAGCAGGTCGCGCATGGCGCCGCCGTCGAGCTGGAACACTCCGAGCGTGTCACCGCGGCCCAGCAGCTCGTAGGTGGCCGGGTCGTCCAGGGTCAGCGTGGCCAGGTCGATGTCCACACCGTGGTTGGTGCGGACCTCTTTGAGGGTGTCGTCGATGACGGTCAGCGTGCGCAGGCCAAGGAAGTCCATCTTCAGCAGGCCGACTTCTTCGCACGCGGGAAAGTCCCAGCCGGTGATGACCGAGCCGTCGTCGCGCTTCCACAACGGGATCACGTCGAGCAGGGGTTGCGCGGACAGGATGACCGCGCAGGCGTGAACGCCGGCGTTGCGGGTTAATCCTTCCAGACCGCGGGCGGTTTCCATGATCTTGGCAACCTGCTGGTCGGACTCGACCAGTGCGCGGATCTCGGTGGCCTCGGGGTAGCGCTCGTGTTGCCGATCGAAGATGCCCGCGAGTGGGATGTCCCTGGCAGCGACGGGTGGGGGCAGGGCCTTGGAGATGCGGTCGGCGATGGAGAAGCCCGATTGGCCGTGCAACACACGGGCGGCGTCCTTCAGGGCCGCCTTGGTTTTGATCGTTCCAAAGGTGATGACCTGGGCGACGTTCTCCGCACCCCATTTGTTGACCGTGTATTCCATGACCTCGCCGCGGCGACGCTCGTCGAAGTCGAGGTCGATGTCGGGCGGGCTGACTCGCTCCGGGTTGAGGAACCGCTCGAAGATCAGTGCGTGCTCGATCGGGTCGAGGTCGGTGATGTGCAGGATGTAGGCCACCAGCGACCCGGTCGCTGAACCGCGGCCGGGGCCGACCGCGATCTTCTGGGATTTGGCCCATCGCACCAGGTCGCCGACCACGAGGAAGTAGCCGGGAAAGCCCATCTGGGAGATCACGCCGAGTTCGATCTCGATGCGCTCCTGGTGCTCCGGGGTGAGCCCGTCCGGGAAGCGTGACAGCGTGTATCGCTCGACGTCACGGCGCAGCAGTAGATCCTCGGTCTCGCCCTCGGACAGGGGAAATCGAGGCATCCGGTTGACTTCGGCGTACACCTCGTCGTACGGCTCGACCCGTTCGGCAATCAACAGTGTGTTGTCCGCTGCACCGGGGACCTGATTGTCCCAGTAGGCTCGCATCTCAGCGGCCGACTTGAGGTAGTAGCCGTCGCCCTCGAACTTGAACCGGTTCGGGTCGTCGATCGTCTTGCCCGACTGCACGCACAACAGTACAGCGTGTGCATCGGCCTGGTCCTGGGTGACGTAGTGGCTGTCATTGGTGGCCAATGGCCTCAGATCGAGCACCCGGCCGATCTCCAACAGGCCCTCACGCACTGATCGCTCGATGGGTAGACCGTGGTCCATGAGCTCGAGGAAGAAGTTGTCCGGGCCGAAGATGTCCCGGTAATCCGATGCAGCCTGAATTGCTTCGGTGCGCTGGTGCAGCCGCAGCCGGGTCTGCACCTCTCCCGAGGGGCAGCCGGTCGTGGCGATGATTCCCTGGGCATGCTCGGCGATGAGGTCCCGGTCCATGCGGGGCTTGCGGTAGAAGCCTTCGAATGAGGCGAGGCTGGACAGCTTGAACAAGTTGCGTAGGCCCGTTGCGTTGGCGGCGAGCATTGTCATGTGCGTGTAGGCGCCACTGCCCGAGACGTCGCCGCCCTCGCCGAATTCGTCGCTGCCGCGCTGGTTGGCCTGTCCCCAGAAGATCGGCTTTTTGTAGTAGCGGCTGGCCGGCGCAAGGTACGCCTCGATGCCGATGATCGGCTTGACGCCACATTTCTTCGACTGACGGAAGAACTCAGCGGACCCGTACATGTTGCCGTGGTCAGTCATCGCCACCGCGGGCATCCCCAGCCGCTGCGCTTCGGTGAACAGCGGACTGATCTTGGCCGCACCGTCGAGCATCGAGTACTCGGTGTGCACATGCAGGTGAACAAACGAGTCGGGCACAACGGCCCAACTAGCCCAACCACGTCCGGGATACGCTGTTTACGGAAGGCCAGCTAGCGAGCGGCTGAGCGGGCCCGGACGGCGGCGTCCAGCGCGTCACGCATCGGGGCGACCGGAGCGCAGCGGCCGGTCATCAGCTCAACCTGCGCGACCGCCTGATGCAGCAGCACTGCCAGACCACTGACGACCCGGCAGCCTGCGCCGAGCGCGGACGCGGCCAACGGTGTGGGCCACGGCGTGTAGACGACATCAAGCACCATCGGTCTGGTGGACCAGAGCTGCGGGCTCAGTACGTCGGCGGCGCCGGGAGGCAGGGTGGAGATGACGACATCGGCCTCGGGAACGGCGCAGCCGGGTAGTCCGCCGGAGATCGTCGGCTGCACACCGAGCCGGTCGGCTGATGCGCGGAGGTCCGCTGTTCTGGCTGGATCGCGCACGAGAACAGTCGGTGCCGTCTCCCCGAGCTCGCGTAGCGCGGCGAGCGCGGCCTGGGCGGTACCGCCGGCCCCCAGGATCACCGCTGCGCTGACCCGGTCGAGCCCCGCTTCGCGCAGCGCGGCGAGGATGCCGGCCACGTCGGTGTTCTCGGCCTTACTGCGGCCGCCCAGCGGCCCGAGCAGCAGGGTGTTGGCCGCGCCGACCGCGCTGGCCAGCGGGGAGATCTCATCGGCCACGGTCAACGCCGCCCGTTTGAGCGGCATCGTCAGCGATAGACCAGCCCACTGCGGCCCGAGCCGCTCGACAAAAATGGGTAGCGCCGCTTCGTCACACTCGAACGCCTCGTAGCGCCAACCGGTAAGGCCCAGGGCCGTGTAGGCAGCGCCGTGTAGCACCGGTGACAGTGAGTGCCGGATCGGGCGACCCAGCACCGCCGCCCGCCGCACCGTCGACTCGCTAACTACCTTCCATGAACCGTGCTGCACGCTACATCCCTCGCTAGACACGGAGCTACTATTAAGCAAACAAGAGGAGAAGAGTCGACAGTGCCGGTCTTCGGGCCTTGCACGGAGTGTTTCGAGTCTGTTATCGACAGTGTAGGTCTGGGCGTCTGCGGTTCGCGGCTGTTCAGCACCCAGACATCATCGATCAAGGGAGGATGACTGATTGGACCGACCGATCTGGGCGACGGGCGATGTGGATCTTGAGCATCCCAGCATAGCCCGAGTGTATGACTACTTCCTCGGTGGCTCGCACAACTTCGCCGTAGACCGGCGGATGGCTCGTCAGGCGATCGAGCTGTGGCCGGAGCTGCCCCTGATCATGCAGGTCAATCGGGCATTTCTGCGTCGCTCGGTGCGTTACCTGATCAGGCAGGGCATCACCCAATTCCTGGATATCGGCTCCGGCATCCCCACCGAGGGCAATGTGCACCAGGTCGCCCAGGTTGCCTCGCCCGAGGCCCGGGTGGTGTACGTGGACATCGACCCGGTGGCCGTCGCGCACAGCCGGGCCATCCTGGACGGAAATCAGCACGCAGACGTCGTCCAAGCCGATCTGCGCAACGTGGCGGCGATCCTCGACGACCCCCGGACCAAGCAGCTGATCGACCGGACTCAGCCGATCGGCGTGCTCATGGTGTTCATCCTGCACTTCTTCCCAGATGAGCAGGACCCGGCGGGCATCGTCGCGCAGTACCGCTCAATGATGGCGCCCGGCAGCCATCTCGTCGTCTCGCACGCCGGCTACGGCGGCCCACCCGATGAGGTCGGGCCTGTCGTCGACCACTACCGGCGCACCACCGCTCCGTTGACGATGCGCACGCCCCTGGAGATCGAGGCGTTGCTCGACGGGTTCGACCTAGTGGCACCCGGAGCGGTGTCCATGCCGCTGTGGCGTCCGGACTCGCCGGCCGACGTCGGTGACCATCCCGAGCGGTTCGGCTACGCGGCGGTAGGGCGGCGGGGATGACCTGTGCTGATCAAGAGGTGGTCGGCCGAGGCTGGCCGAGATGATCGTCGGCGTCGACTCGCTGCCGACCGTAAAACGAACATACCGGGCGGCACGTCACTGGCTAGATATAGAGCTAGTATCAAGCGAACAACGAGGAAACTGCTGGCAGCGCTGACTTCCAGCCTTGCACGAGGTGTCTCGAGCCTGTTTTTTGGGGTCAGGATCTGCAGTTCGGGGCTGTTCAGCATTTTGTCGTCGACATCAGTGGGAGGGTGATCGGTGGACCGACCGAGCTGGGTGTCGGGTGGCTTCGCCGTGGACCGGCGGATGCCTCGTCGGGCGATCGAGCTGTGGCCGGAGCTGCCGCTGATCATGCAGGCCGACCGGGCGTTTCTGCGTCGTTCGGTGCGCGCCGAGGCCCGGGTGTCTACGCGGTGGTGAGTCGGCGAAGATGACCGCACACGCGGATCGAGAGGCGTTCGCCCGGAGTTGGGCCGAGGCGATCGTCGGCACGAGCTACGTGTCGATGGGACGTGGCGGGCTGGCCAAACACCTCCTCGGGCTCACCCACCAATTGGTCGATGCGGCCCTGGCCGCCGAGTTCGATCCGTCGGTCGGGCACCGAGTCGGTGTCGAGATGGTTACGGCACATTTTACCGGCACCGAGACGCTCAGCAAGACCCTGGCCCTGATCGCCGAGGGCTTGCCGGTTCTGCTGGGCTCTGCCCCGCTCGACGTCGACGTCGCCGGTCGAGTCGCCCAGCTGACCGGCAGCCTGGCCGCCGGGTACGCCAATACGTTGCGCGAGCGCAGCCTGGATGAACAGGACGCGATCTATCGTGCCGGGCTGCGCGCGCGCCGGCAGGCCGAGCACGCGCTGGCGGCCAGCGAAGCGAAGTTCCGCGCGATGTTCACCGAGGCCGGAATCGGGATCGGGATCAGTGACCTGGCGGGCAACATCACCGACGCCAATCCGGCGCTGCAGCGAATGTTCGGCTACACGCTGGAAGAATTCACCGAGCTCAACGTCAGCGCTATGGTCCACCCGCAGGACGCCCCCAGCATCTGGGAGATCCACGGCGAGCTGGTCCGCGGTGACCGGGATCACTTCCGCATCGAGAAGCGATTCTACCGTTCCAACGGTGGTGAGATCAGTGTCGACCTGACGGTGTCGCTGGTGCGCGACGAGGCCGGAACGCCCCTTTATCAGGTGGCGCTGCTGGAGGATGTGTCCGAACGGCATCGTCTGCAGGCCAAGTTGGAATACCAAGCCTACCACGACCCGCTGACCGGGCTGGCCAACCGGGCGAGGGTCACCGATCGGCTGGGGCGGGTATTCGCCGGACCGGCGGGCCAGCGTCGGGTTGGGTTGTGCTTCCTGGACCTCGATGGGTTCAAGGTAGTCAATGACAGCCTGGGCCACGATATCGGCGATGAGCTGCTGAAAGCCGTGGCGTCCCGATTGACCCGCTGCTGCGGTTCAGGGCCGTTGGTGGCCCGGATGGGTGGCGACGAGTTTGTGATCATTGTCGAGGATACTGCCGGAGAGCCCGACGTGGCCGCGCTGGCCGAAGAGATCCTGGCCGCGATGTCCGCGCCGATCCAGGTCGGTGATCATGCGCTGACCGTCACGACAAGTATCGGCGTCATCGAGCGGCCGGTGGCCGACACCAACCCGGCGGATCTCATGCAGGCCGCCGACATCACCCTCTACCGGGCTAAAGCCGACGGCAAGGCGCGCTATGCGATGTTCGACCAGCACCGCAACGACAGCGAGGTAGCCCGTTTCACGCTGTCCGCCACGCTGCTGGCCGCGATCGACCGCGGCGAGTTCTTCATCGACTACCAGCCCCTGGTCGGGTTGAAGGACGAGGTGCTGCGCGGGGTCGAGGCGCTGGTGCGCTGGCGTCACCCGACACTGGGCGTGCTCGGGCCCGAACGGTTCATCGAGCTGGCCGAGGAGACCGGGTCGATCGTGCAGCTCGGGCACTGGGTGCTCACCCGGGCCTGCGAGCAGGCCCGCCGATGGCGAGATGTCTTCGGCGATGCCGCGCCGGTGGTCAGCGTCAACCTCGCGCCCCGGCAACTGCACGAACCCACCCTGGTGGCCGAGGTCGCGACGATCCTGGCTGACAACGGGCTCGATCCGGCCAGCCTGCAACTCGAACTCACCGAGCAGTCCCTGATGGGCGACGAGCCAGGTCCGCTCAAAGCGCTGACGAAGCTGTACCGCATGGGTGTGCGCATCGCCATCGACGACTTCGGTACCGGTTACTCCAACTTCTCCTATTTGCGCCGGCTACCGATGCATGAGCTCAAACTGGCCGGTTCGTTCGCCGTGAGCCTGCGACCCTCCGACTCCGACCCCGTCGATGAGCAGATCGTGGCGACCTTGGTAAGCCTGGCGCACGCCTTGGATCTGACCGTGACCGCCGAGGGAGTGGAGACCGACGTCCAGCGCGACCGCTTCCGGATGCTGGGGTGTGACGCCGGTCAAGGGTCGCTGTTCGGTGTACCCGGCGCCCCTGAACGGATTGATACCTGGCTACGGGCCTGACAGATCCTGCGCACGGGTACGGCAACGTGCCAGAAGCAACCGATCCGGCGCGGAGACGTCTCGCTGATGGCTACCGATCGTGGCACGGAACGCCACATCCGCTCAATTGACCACGTTGCGTTGACGTTTGTGTGCGCTACGTGTTCACTCACAGGGTGCGTGGAGTGCGCGAGGAAAGAGGAGGGTTCATGACTCGACGGGGTTTGCTGACCGGTCTGCTGGTCACCGGTCTGCTCGCTGGGGGTTCGCTGGCCGCCGTGCCGGCGGCTGCGCAACCGGCACCCGTGCCGCTGTCGCCGTCGCTGGTCTCCCAGCTGGTCGCCATGACCACCGGTCGGATGCCGGTGATGGTGCATGGAGCGACGCTCGCAGACGCCGAGCGGGCGGTCGCTGCCACCGGGATGCAGCGGGTCACCACCTTTCGCAAGATCGGAGTGGTGACCGCATGGGCGACCAGGCCACAGATCGAGGCGGCGCGCACCCAACCCGGCGTGAGCTACCTCGAGGGCGACCGGCCCATCGCCTCCCATGCCGCTGCCGCCTCTCAGGTGGCGACTCGCGGTTTGGAGGCCCGCCAGACCCTGGTCGGCGCGAACGGCTCATCGCTGGACGGCACCGGCGTCAGCATCGCGGTGATCGATTCCGGGATCGACCCCACACATCCCGCATTCGCCGGCGGCAAGGTCGTGCAGAACCTGAAGAGCGTGTGCCTGGACGAGGCCAGCACCGATACCAAGTGCGTCATGGCGCTGCCCACCGCTGTTGATACCGACACGCTGTCTCTCGGCGGGCACGGCACCCACGTCTCCAGTATCGCGGCAGGCCGCAGTGTCACCCTCAGCGACGGCAGCACGGTGTCCGGAGCCGCCCCCGAAGCCAAGATCGTCTCGTTGTCCACCGGCGCGGCCGTGGCGGTCATCAGTGCCGACACGGCGCTGAACTGGGTGCTGGAGAATCACGCCGCGCCGTGCGGAGCGGCAGTGCCCGCCGCGCAATGCCCGGCGATCAAGGTGGTCAACAACTCCTACGGCTCGCCGGGTGGCGGCGAATTCGACCCGAAGTCGGCCACCGTCAAGATCCAGCGCCAGCTCGCGTCGGAGGGAGTGGTCACCGTCTGGGCCGCCGGCAATGACTCTGGAGACGGTTTGAAGAGCCTTACCAACCCGCCCGGTCAGGACCCGACCGGCGGCATCATCTCGGTGGCTTCCTACAACGACGAGGGCGCCGAAACCCGCAGCGGTCCGATATCCGCGTTCTCCTCCCGGGGCGCCAAGACCGATTCGTCGACCTGGCCCGATATCTCAGCACCGGGCGAGAACATCGTCGCCGCCTGTCGTGCCTACCAACCGATCTGCTCCACCGGTCTCACACCACAGAACGGCCCCGGAATGCTCGATGTGGGCACCTACAACACGCTCAGCGGCACGTCGATGGCGGCGCCGCAGATCGCCGGGATCGTGGCGTTGCTCTTCCAGACCAACCCGACCGCGACGCCGGCCGAGATCGAGGACGCGCTGAAATCGACCGCCTTCCAGTATTCCGACGGCGCGGCGTACCAGAAGGTGGGCGGGTACCTCACATCCTTCGACAAGGGCACCGGCCTGGTCGACGTGGTGGCTGCGGCGAAAGCGCTGGGGGCCCATGCTCCCTGAGCCGCGGCTACGGTGGGTCGCTGGCGTATCGGCCCCCGCAAGGGCACAATGAGTGATGGTGTCCAGTTGATCAGGTGCCTGCAAGATCACGAGGACGTAGGGGAAGACGCTCCTCGTCGATCAGCGGAGGTCACCAGATGAGCACCAGTGGGACGATCTATGTCCACTCGTCGCCGTCCGCGGTATGTCCGCACGTCGAGTGGGCGATTGCGGCTGCCCTGCAGACCAGGGTGGATTTGCAGTGGACTGCTCAGGCAGCGGCGCCTGGGCAGTTGCGCGCCGAATGCGACTGGTCCGGCCAACCCGGTGTCGCAGCGGCCGTGGTCAGCGGGCTACGGGCGTGGCCGATGCTGCGCTTCGAAGTGACCGAGCAACCCAGCCCCGGGCTGGACGGAGAGCGGTTCTGCTTCGTACCCGGACTTGGGCTGTGGCGCGCCCGCACCAGCGCCAACGGCGACATCGTGGTCGGCGAGGACCAGTTAAGGGCACTGGCGGCCAGCGCCCGCAGCCGGGAGACCTTCGCCCACCAGCTCGATGAGCTTCTCGGCGCGGCGTGGGACGACGCACTGGAGCCCTTCCGCCGCGCTGCCGACGGTGCGCCGGTGACCTGGCTGCATCACGTGGGCTGACGAGCTCGTGAGTGGGCGTTGGCGCTATAGCACTCAACGCCCTCACGCGCAGCATTAGGGCGTCCGTAGGCTGCCCTGATGCTGCAGCGTCTGCTCGTGGTGACGGCGGTGGTGCTCGCCGCCGCGGTGGGCGCCGGGTTGCTGGTTCGTGAGCTGCAGCCCGCCGCTGGGGCGGGTGGCGGCGGCTCGATCGCTACCAACGCACCGCCCCGCGGGCCTGAGCCCGGGCCGACCACCATCGCGCTCGCCGAGGACGTCGCGGGGCATCCGGATGCCGCCCGGGTGCGCACTGTGCTGCAGAAGTACTTCGACGCGATCAACGCAGGCAATTACAAGCTGTGGCGCAGCACTGTTGTCCCACAGCAGGCCCGTGACACCGGGGAAGCAGCCTGGCGCGAACAGTTCCGATCCACCCTCGACGGCAGCATCCTGCTGCACCGGCTGGAGCCCCAAGCTGGTGGTGGACTGGTCGCGCTGCTGTCATTCACCAGCCTGCAGAATCCCGCCGATGCGCCGCCCGAGCTGCCGGTGAGGTGCCTGCGGTGGTGGGTGTCCTACCCGCTGACCGGCGAGAGGAATGAGCTGCGACTGAGCCCGGGTTCGCCGAACGCCAACCTGCGGGTGCCCTGCTGAGGTTGGTGGCTACAGCGGGATGTTGCCGTGTGCGCCGTGGCTCGCCGGTGCTGCGGCCAAGCGCGGCCACGGGCGGCGAACGCCCCGCTGGCGTCGCGGTGCTGCGGCCGGTCAAGCTGTCGTCGGTCAGACGGGGGCCGATCAGACGGGGCCGGTCAAACCGAGGTGAAGACGAGCGCAACGTTGTGCCCACCAAACCCGAACGAGTCGTTGACGGCGGCGTGCAACTCCACCCCGCGGGCGGACCCGACGACCACGTCGAGCTGCACACCCGGGTCGGGATCTTCCAGATTCAGCGTCGGGGGCACGACACCGTCACGTATCGCCAGTAGGCAGGCCATGCCCTCGACCGCGCCGGCAGCGCCGAGCAGGTGGCCCAACGCCCCCTTAGGTGCGGTGATCACCGGGTGGGTGCCGATAGCGGTCCGGATTGCGGCCGCCTCGGAGACGTCACCGACCAGGGTAGCGGTGGCGTGCGCGTTGACGTGCCCGATGTCGGCCTTGTCCAGCCCCGCGGTGCGCAGCGCCGCTGAGATCGCTCGGCCGGCTCCGATGCCCTCCGGCTCGGGCGCGGTGATGTGATGACCGTCGGAGCTGGTGCCTACCCCGGCCAGCCGCCCGTGCACGAAAGCCCCACGCGCTGCGGCGAACTCTTCGCGCTCGAGCACCATCACCCCGGAACCCTCGCCGAGCACGAACCCGTCCCGCGCGATATCGAAGGGACGCGACGCCCGTTCGGGCTCGTCGTTGCGGGTGCTCATGGCCCGCATCTGGGCGAATCCGGCCAGCGTGATGGGAATGATGCATGCTTCGGCCCCACCGGCTACCACGACGTCGACCTCACCGGCCCGCAGCATCCGCCAGGCGATGGCCAGTGCCTCGGCACCGGAAGCGCAGGCAGCGACCGGGGCGTGCACGCCGCCACGAGCGCCGAGGTCCAGACCGACATGTGCGGCCGGCCCGTTGGGCATGAGCATCGGGATGGTCAGTGGTGACACCTTGCGCATCCCCGCGTTCTCGAGCAGATCATCCTGCCCGAGCAGGGTCAGTGCCCCGCCGATACCGGTGCCGATCACCACCGCGAGCCGCTCCGGCTCGACCTCCGGCGCGCCGGCATGGTGCCACGCTTCCCGCGCAGCGACCACCGCGACTTGCTCGCACCGGTCCCAGCGGCGGGCCTCCACCCGCTTGAGTTCGTCGACCGGTTCCACGGCCAGCTTCGCGGCGATCCGCACAGGCAGGTCGAAGCGATCCACCCAGTCCTCTTTCAGCGCGATGACCCCGCTCTTGCCGGACCGCAGCGCATCCCAGGTCGACGCGGCATCCCCGCCAAGCGGGGTGGTCGCGCCGAATCCCGTGACGACAACGCCAGGAGGAGTCATGCGGTCTTGACGACGTAGTCCACCGCGTCACCGACGGTCTTGAGGTTTCCCAGGACATCGTCGGGCACCTTGACCCCGAAGCGGTCCTCCACCTGCACGGCAATCTCCACCATGGACAGCGAGTCGATGTCCAGATCGTCCACGAAGGACTTCTCCGAGGTGATCTCGCTGGTCTCCACGCCCGCCACTTCGTTCACGATCTCGGCGAGGCCACCGAGAATCTCTTCGTTCGTCACTCCATAATTCCCTTCTTTCGGTCGTGGGCGATCGGGGACCGACGGTCCCGCACCATGAACTCGCCCACTGGATGTTCGCCCCCTGGTATTCGCTCACTGGCGAGCCTGAGGTTCAGGGCAGGACCACCGCCAGCCCCGCGTAGGAGAGTCCGGCGCCGAATCCGACCAGCAGCGCGAGGTCTCCGGAGCGGACCCGGCCTTCTGCGCGCATGTGGTCGAGTGCCAGCGGTATCGACGCCGAGGACGTGTTGCCGGAATGGACGATGTCATCGGCCACCACCATGTCCTCGCGGGCGCCGGCTGCTCGCAGGCGCTTGGCGATGGCCTCGACGATGCGCAGGTTCGCTTGATGCGGCACCAGCACGTCGACGTCGGCCGGAGCCAGCCCGGCCAGCTCCAGCGCTCGCAGCGCCACCGGCGCGATCTCCGTGATCGCCCAGCGGTACACCTCCTGGCCTTCCTGGCGGATGAAGGAGTTGCGGTCGGCCACCACGATGGTGTCCACCAGGTCCCCGGCGCTACCGGCAGCGATCGGGCCGATCCCAGGCCGGTCCTGGCCGGCCTGGCCGACTACCACCGCGCCCGCGCCGTCGGCGAAGATGATGCAGGTGGAGCGGTCCATCGGATCCACCCAGTCGGACAGCTTCTCCGCGCCGATCACCAGCACGTGCCGGGCGGAACCGGCGCGAATCATGTCGGATGCCATTCCCAGCCCGTAACAGAAGCCCGCGCAGGCGGCGTTGAGGTCGAAGGCAGCGGCAGCGCGCACCCCAATCCGATCTGCGGTCTGGCCGGCGGCGTTGGGTATGTACGAGGGCATGGTGCAGGTCGCGACCAGCACCGCGTCGATGTCCGACGGGGCCAGCCCGGCGTCGGCGAGCGCCTTGGCACCGGCATCGGCGGCCATATCGACTACTGACTCGTTCTTGCGCGCGAAGCGCCGTTCCACGATGCCCACCCGGTCGCGGATCCACCGGTCGGTGGTCTCGACCCCACGGGCGGCGATGTCGGCGTTGGTCACGATCTGCTCGGGTTGCCTGCTACCCAAGCCGAGGATGCGCGCGCCGCTGCCCGGGGACAGCTGCTGCAGGCGAGGCCTCATGCCGAGTTCCCTCTCATGCCTCATGCCTCATGCCTCATGCCGGTCTGCCGGAGTGGTCGGAGATCAGACCCGCGACGCGGTCGAGGTCCTCGGGATCCTTCAGCGCCAGGGTGATGGTGCCCTTCAGCTCGCGTTTGACCAGGTTGGAAAGGGTGCCCGCGGGCGGAAGCTCGACGGTGGCGGTGACACCGAGGGTACCCAGCGTGGCCATGCAGGAATCCCAGCGGATCGGTTTGGTCACCTGCGCGACCAGCCGGCGCATCATGTCCGCGCCCTCGCTCACCACCTCGCCGTCGGCGTTGGACAGCAGCGGGCGCGACGGATCCTTCCCGGTGAGCGCGGCGGCGTACTCGGCAAGGGCCTGCTCGGCCGGTGCCATGAAGCGGGTATGGAATGCTCCCGCAACACGCAGGGGCAATACCCGTGTCCGGTCGGGTTTTGCCTGCGCCAGCGCCGTCAGGGCGTCGTGTGGGCCCGCGGCGACGACCTGCCCGGCGCTGTTGCGGTTGGCAGCGTCCAACCCCAAACGGGTCAGAACCGCAGTGACCTCATCGGGGTCGCCCCCGAGTACCGCGGACATCCCGGTGGATTCCAGCGCACAGGCCGCAGCCATCTCGCGACCGCGGACGGCGGCGAGCGCAACCGCTTCATCGACAGTGAGTACTCCGGCTACCGCCGCCGCGGCGAGTTCCCCGACCGAGTGCCCGACGACCGGCGCGTCGGCCGGCAGATCCATTCTGCGGGCCAGCTCCTCGGCGGCGAGCAGCGACAGCACCACCACCAGCGGCTGGGTCACTGCGGTGTCTTTGATCTCCTCGGCATCCGCCGTGGTGCCCAACCGTGCTAGATCGAGTCCGGTCGCGGTCGACCATGCCGCAACTCGGGCCTGGGCGCCCTCCAACGCCAGCCACGGCCCGAGCATGCCCGGGGACTGAGCACCTTGCCCGGGAGCAAGCAGCGCGATCACCCGACTACTGAACACCCAGGCACGGCAGCTGCGTGATGCCGACGGCGACGAAGTCCGGCCCGTCATTCTTGTGGAGTGTCTACAACAGGTTGGCGCGACCAGGCCCGATTAGACGGTTTCTGGTTGTTCGTCATCACCACAGTCACCACAGGCCGCGAGAACGGGCCAACCGTCCGACCGCCAGTCCGACCCTCAGCACCAACGCATCCCGCGGGTTACCCGGCACCCGCCCGGTGATGTCGGCGATCCGGCGCAACCGGTATCGGACCGTGTTGGGGTGGACGAACAGCCGCCGGGCGGAGGTCTCGAGCACTCCTCCGGCGTCGAAGAAGGCGTCGAGTGTCTCGATCAGGCTGCCGCTGGCCGCCGCCAGCGGACGCATCACCTGGTCGACCAGCAGCCGTTCGGCCTCCGGGTCTCCGGCCAGCGAGCGCTCGGGAAGCAGCTCAGCGGCCGGTACCGGGCGGGGTGCTGCGGGCCAGGCCGCTACGGCGCGCAGCCCGGACAGGGCGTCGGCGGCGCTGCGGTGCGCCTCGGCCAGTGAGGGCACCGTTGGCCCGATGACCACCGGACCTTCGCCGAAGGCCTCCATCATCAGATCGCGATCCTCGGGTAGATCGGGGCGACCGCTGACGACCAGGACCAGGCGGGACCCCTGCACGCCGACGAGCATCCCCCGTCCGGTGCGGATGGCGATACCGCGGATGTCGGACAGCAGCTCCGGCGGCTCGTCCGGAGGCGGGTTACCCACCACCACCGTGGCCGGGGCCGCTGGTTCCAAACCCAACGCCGCGGCGCGGGACAGCAGCCACTCCTCGCCGTCCCCACGCATGATGCCGTCCACCACCAGTGCTTCCAGCCGGGCGTCCCAGGCGCCCCGGGCCTCGGCGGCACCGGCGTAGGTGCTGGCCGCGGCGAAGGCGACCTCGCGGCCATAGCGCAGCGAGGCCTCAGTGAGCACGGCGCGCTCGGCGTCGTCGGCGGCCAGTTCGGGCAACTGTTGCTCGAACACCAGGGTGGCGACCCGGACCAGCTCGACGGTCTGGCGCAGGCTGACCCAGCGGGCCAGATCACGCGGCGCGGCACGGAACGCGTCGACAGTGAGCTTGATCGAGTGCTGCGGGTCCTTGAGCCACTCGACGAAGTTCGCCACGCTGGTCTGGGTGACCAGCAGTACCCCGGCCCGCTGGTCGGCCGGCAGCCGGCGAAACCAGGGATAGCGGTGCTCCATCTCGGCCACGCTGGCGGTGGCGAGCCCACCGGAGGCCCGTCCCAGTCGGCGAAGCGTGCTGGCCGGCAGCGGATGGGCTCCCGCCTGGATGGTCATGCAGGTCAGCATCGCACGGCGCTGCGGCGGGTACCTGGGTAGTGTTTAACGCAGTGAACAGCACCAAGCCCGGGGAGAGAGACGATGGTCAGCTCGGCACCGAAGCTCGTAGCGAAGGTCGACGTGCGTCGGGCGGGGCAGCGTAAGCACACCGCGCTCGACTGGCTGGACTCCCGACACAGCTTCTCCTTCGGGCGCCATTACGATCCTGCGAACACCCACTTCGGTCTGTTGCTGGTGAGCAACGACGACGTTGTGAAGCCCGGGATGGGGTTCGAGACCCACCCGCACCGCGATATGGAGATCGTCACCTGGGTGCTGGACGGCTCCCTGGTCCACGAGGATTCCAAGGGCAACACCGGGGTGATCTACCCTGGGTTGGCCCAACGGATGAGCGCCGGCACGGGGATCCGGCATTCCGAGAAGAACGACACCTGGCGGTTGGACGGCGAGCCGCACGACCAGGACGTGCACTTCGTGCAGATGTGGATGCCGCCGGACACCCGCTCGACCGATCCCGGTTATGAGCAGCTGGACATCAACCGCGAACTGGGCCCCGTCGACGCGGGATCGAATGAGCTCGTGGTGGTGGCGTCCGGGATGGATGCCCATCGCGACCGCCGAGCGATCTTCATCCGGCAACAGCATGCGGCGCTGCACGCCGCGCGGCTGCAACCGGGCGCCGGCGTCGACTTGCCGGCCGCAGCGTTCGTGCACCTGTTCGTCGCGCGCGGCGCGGCGGATCTGGAGGGTACCGGCCCACTGGGCACCGGCGACGCGGCCCGGATGACCGCAGCCGGCGGCCAGCGGGTCACCGCCGGAGCCGACGGCGCCGAGGTCCTGGTCTGGGAGATGGCCGCGCGGCTCGTCAACTAGCTAGGCCACCCCCGGGTCGGACGTCTGCGGGCCCGCGGCCTGCGGGTCGTCGATGCGGTAGTGCCGACCTGCCTCGACGACGACGGACTGCTCCACCTCGCCGCGGCGGGCCAGCGCGGCCAGCGCCGCCACCGTGATCGATTCGGCGTCGACGAGGAAATGTCGCCGCGCCGCCGGGCGGGTATCGGAGAAGCCGAAGCCGTCGGTGCCGAGGGTGACCAGGTCGGTGGGCACCCAGGGACGGATGAGGTCGGGCACCGCGCGCATCCAGTCCGACACCGCGACCAGGGGGCCCGCTGCGCCCTGCAACGCTGCCGTCACGTGTGGCACCCGGGGTTCGGCCTCGGGATGCAGCAGGTTGTGCCGGTCGATCTCGACGGCCTCGCGGCGCAGCTCCGTCCACGACGTCGCTGACCACACGTCAGCCTGCACGCTCCACTCCTGGGCCAGCATCTCCTGGGCTCGCAGCGCCCACGGCAGCGCCACTCCGGAGGCGGCGAGCTGCACCGCAGGTTTGTCGGGGCCCGGTGCCGGCGCTGGTGCGTAGCGGTACAGGCCGCGCAGCAGCGCCTCGACGTCGAGGTTTTCAGGTTCGGCCGGCTGGCGGTAAGGCTCGTTGTAGATGGTGAGGTAGTAGAAGACGTTCGGATCGGACTCTGCGTCGTCGCCGTACATCCGGCGCAACCCGTCGCGGACGATATGGGCGATCTCGAAGCCCCACGCCGGGTCGTAGGCCACCACGGCCGGGTTGGACGCGGCGAGCAGGTGCGAGTGCCCGTCGTTGTGCTGCAATCCCTCACCGACCAACGTGGTGCGCCCGGCGGTCG